>JBBRLR010000031.1:0-41960 GCA_038231255.1 Thermomicrobiales bacterium
CTCGACGACGCCGCTCGCGATGGGCGAACTCTACTTCAACAAATGGGACTGCCTGCCTGTCATTACCGAGCAGTTGATTGACTTCATCCGCTGCGACCTCGGCCACACGGGCGGCATCACCGAGGGGCGGAAGATCGCCGCCATCGCCGAGCCGTACGCGGTCAAGACGGCGTGGCACGGCCCCGGCGACATCGGCCCGATTGTCCACGCGGGCAATGTCCACCTCGATCTCGTCGTGCCGAACTTCGGCGTGCAGGAGATGGTCTTCTTTTCCGAGCGGGTGCGAGAGGTGATCCCCGGCGGCCCGACCTTCAAGGACGGCTACCTGACCGTCACCGATGCCCCCGGCCTCGGCACCGATGTAAACGAAGAACTGGCGGCGAAGTACCCATATCAGCGCGCCTACCTCCCGACGACACGGCGGCTCGACGGCTCGGTGCATGATTGGTAGGGGGTTCAGTCCTGTTCCTGCGCCTTACGAAGCGTGACGGTGCGCTCGTAGGCGGCGTAGACGGCTTTGGAAAGGACGGTGCGCAGGCCGCCTTTTTCCATCTCGTAGATCGCCGCTGCACTCGTGCCGCCGGGCGAGGTGACGAGATTGCGCAGTTCGGCCGGGTGCTTGTGTGACTGCGCGGCGAAGGCGACGGAACCCGACATCGTCTGGATCACCAACTGCTCCGCGAGGTGGCGCGAGAAACCGAGATGGACGCCCGCGTCTATCAGCGCCTCCATGACGAGGAAGATGTAGGTCGGGCCAGTGCCGGACAGGGCGGTTGCCATGTCCACCAATTTTTCATCCTCGACGTAGTGGGCGTGGCCGAGCGCGCCGAGGGCGACGCCGATCATCGCGCGCTGCGCATCGGTGACGGAGGCAGTCGTCGCCCAAACGCTGACGCCCTCGCCGATCTGCGCGGGGGTGTTCGGCATCGCCCGCGCCGCCGCGTCGTGCCCGCCGAGATTGTTGACAATCGTCGTCAGCGGCACGCCCGCCGCGATGGACAGGACGACCTGCTCCGGCGCAATCGTTTCCCGCAGTTCGGCCAGCGCACTGCGGATCACCTGCGGCTTTACCGTCAGCACGACGAGGTCCGCGCCGCGCGCCGCCTCGCGATTCGCCTCGACCGTCGTGATACCGTACCGCGCCTGCAACTCGTCCCGTCGTGCGGTGCGGGGATGGCTGGCGGTGATCCGATCCGGCTGGACGACACCCCGCGTGAGCATCCCGGCGAGCATCGCTTCGGCCATCGCGCCCGCCCCAATGAACGCGACCGTCCCTATCTGTTCTGTCACCTCAATCATCCCCCACTCGTCATGTGCGAACGCGGCGTACATTGTAGCATTGCCGTCGGGCGGCGGTGTTTCGTCGTCGAGGATGGTATGCTTGCGGGCGGTCAGGGGCGGGGCGCGCGGAGGATGGCACGAATGACAGTGGATGGTGGGGTGCAATGAGTCTGCTTCATGCGATTGTAATCAGCCTGTTGCAGGGCGCGTTCGAACTGTTTCCGGTGTCGAGCCTTGGGCATAGTGTGCTCGTCCCGGCGCTGCTCGGTTGGGATGAATGGAAGACGGGCGACCCGAACAACGCGAGTTTTGTCGCCTTCGTCGTTGTGCTGCATCTCGGTACGGCGGTCGCGCTGCTCACCTTCTTCTGGCGTGACTGGCTGCGGATCATCGCGGCGGTGCTGCGCAGCATCGGCAATCGCACACTCTCCGACGACCCGGACGAGCATTTCGGCTGGCTGATTGCCGTTGGCACGATCCCGGCGGGCATCCTCGGCTTCCTCCTGGAAAAGCCGCTGAAGGAGTTGTTCGGCAAGCCCGTCCTGATCGCCTGCTTCCTCGTCCTCAATGGCGTGATGATGCTGGCGGGCGAGCGGTTGCGGCGGCGACAGCGCGTGCCGGTCACCACAGGAAGCGGCAGCGGTGTCGCGACCGAGACGCGCGGCAAGGAGATCGCCGATATCGGCTTTGCGGAGGGGATCGCCGTCGGGACAGCGCAGGCAATCGCGCTCCTGCCCGGCTTCTCGCGCTCCGGCGCGACGATTACAGCCGGGCTGCTGACGGGATTGCGACACGAGGCGTCGGCGCGCTTCTCCTTCATGCTCGCGACGCCGATCATCCTCGCGGCGGGCGTGTTGGAGGTGCCGAAGCTCTTCAAATCGGACGCGAATATCGGCCTTGGCCTCGCCGCGATGGGTTTCGTGATCTCCGGCTTCACCGCATACCTCGCCGTCCGCTTCCTGACGAAGTATTTCGAGACGGAACGGCTCGACCCGTTCGGCTATTACTGCATGGCCTTCGGTCTCTTCTGCCTCGCCTTCTTCGGTATTCGCGCGGTGCTGTAGCGATGGCATTGAGTGAGTGGGATGCGCTTATTCGCGTCGCGGCGGCGAGCGGGCTGACGGGACTGCTCGGCGTCGAACGGGAGATGCGGCGCAAGGAAGCGGGGCTGCGGACGTTCACGCTCGTCGGCGTGGGCGCGGCGCTCTTTACCGTCGTCGGCCTGCTCCTCTCCGGGGGGACGACGGACGCCACGCGGATTGCCGCGCAGGTCGTCACCGGCATCGGTTTCATTGGCGCCGGGTTGATCTTTCGCCAAGGGTCACACACGAAGAATCTAACCACCGCTGCGGGCGTCTGGGCGGCGGCGGGCATCGGCATGGCGGCGGGCGCAGGGCTGTTCATCCTCGCCTGCGGCGCGACAGTGATCGTCCTGCTCGCCCTCACGGTCTACGGCGCTATCGAACGGCGGATCGAGCAACCGGAGCAGACTCCGCAACCGCTCGATAGGGAGGACCGGTGAGGCGGAGCGCTCCCTCCCCCAGCCCCGCGAGCGCCCAGAAAATCGCCGCCATGTGTGGGAAGCCGAGGTTGAAGAAGTAGTGATCGAGCGTCGCCGCGATGCAGGCCGCGACGAGCGCCGACGCGATGGCGAGCGTCAGTTCCCCGAATGGTTCGTCCGGCGTCGCCCGCAATGCGCCGCGAATCAGCCGGGTGAGCAGTCCGACAAGCACGACGATAAAGAGCGCCAGCCCGATCAGCCCCGCACGCTCCGCAACGGTGAGATAGACGCTGGACACACCCGTCTGGAGATCAATGCGCGGCGCGTCCCCAAAGCCAACGCCGAAAACGGGATAATCCCGGATTAGTTGCAGGGCATTGGCGAACTCGCGGTAGCGCAGCCGCGTCGCCGCATCCTGCCCGCGCAAGCCGCCCGTCAGGCGCGACAGGTACCCTCCCCCAACGCCGAAGGCCGTCGCCGCGCTGCCGAGCAGGATGAGCGGCACAATCAGCCGTCGATAGCGCACGAGCGTAAGCATCCCGACGCCGACCGCCGCGCCGAGCCACGCCGCGCGCGACTGCGTCAGGAGCAATGCCAAACCGACGATCGGCGCCGTCACGATGCAGAGTTTCCGAGCAACGACGGGGCGCGACGCGACCGCCTGCCCGACCGCGAGGACGAGGATAAGCATCAGGAAGCCGGCGAAGGCATTCGGGTCCACGCCGGTGCCCGTCGCGCGCCGGGCGAGCGCCGGATTATCCTCGATGTACCGAACGATGCGGCCTGTCGGGTAGCCGACAGTGCTGAGGCGTGCCAACAGGTTTGTCGTTATGGTGACCGGCAGCCGCTGGAGGATGATCGCCAATGCGCCTGCAATGGCGCCGCCCGCAATGAGCGCCGTCGCGAACCGCGCCACATCCCGCCGCTCCCGCAGCAGATTGACGACAAGGATGACCATGCCGACGCCGAGCAGCAGTTTCAGGTAGTCGTGCGCCGTCTGCGTCGTCGTGTTCCGGCCCGCGCCGAGCAGGAAGGCGACGACGGTGGCCGCGACAAAAAAACCGAGCGGCACGAAGAGCGGCGTGACGATGATTAGTTCGTCCCGGTCGAAGCCAAGTCGGAGCGCCCACACGGCAATCGTCAGCAGGATCGTCGCTTCAAGCAACGTGAAGGTCAGCCCGACTTTCACCGGCAGCGTCGCGTAGGGCAGCAGCGCGATCACCGCGACTGCGACGTGCAGCCCGACCCGCGCGTCAAGCAGGATCGCGACGCCGCCGAGGATGCCGATCAGCAACGCCAGTGTCAGGATCGGGCCGACGGTGATCGCCAACGCGCCGCCGACCAACCCGGCAATGATCGCCCCACAGACGAGCACTGGGGGCAACTGGAGCCACCGACGCCAGCGTGTAATCATCCCTTTAGGGATATGTGGTGCCGGGAGCGCCGCCATCCCCTACCCTTTCCGGCCCCACCCGGCACGCATCCGCACCTGGAAGGGGCCGAAATCGTAGAGGTCGTAGACGTGATCGTGCCCCGCCTCGTCGTCCTGGCCGACGAGCACGTCCGCCGCATCGCCATCGTGGATGCGATCGAAGGCGTCCGCCATCGCGACGAGCAGATCGGGCGAAATCGGCGTGTCGTCGTGCGAGGGCAGGAGCGTCCGCACCTGTGGCGCAAGGTTGGCGAGACGGCGGAGCGTGCGGCGGTACGCCTCCGGCTCGGCGTCCGGCGAGTACGAATAGAGGGGCGCGGCGTATGCCTGATCGCCGGAGAGCAGCAGGCCGTTCGCCGCGTCCCAGAGGCACAGGCCACCCGGCGAATGCCCCGGCGTGTGCAGCACGGTAAACTGCCGGTCGCCGAGATCGAGCACATCGCCCTCATTGAGCAGATGCGTAACGGTCGCGGGCCGGATCACATAGGTAGCCGGGTCGAATCCGGTCGGAAGGGGGGAGAGCAGAAACTTCTCCTGCAACCAGTACGCGCTCTTTTCGTGATCCATCCCCTTGGCGATGCGGTCAGCCTCCGCCGGGTGCGCGTAGACCGGCACGCCCGCTTCCGCGAATCGCCAGACATCGCCGACGTGATCGAAATGGCTGTGGCTACAGACCATCAGCAGCGTGTCGGGCCGCACCTCCACGAACCGCTCGACCTCGCGCCGCATGTCCGCGATCCCCAGCCCCGCGTCCCACAGCAATGATCGCTCTGACCCGTGCACGAGGTACGACCGCACCTCCTCGATGTGCTGATCCTCCGCGATGCAGATCACGCCGGGCGCGACCTCCCACGTCGTAAACCATTCCTGCGAGAGCGTGTGTTTACGCTCACCGTGCGCTGTCATTTGTGTCCCTTCCTACCGATCCACACCTTGTCCGCTCACCGTCGCACGAATGCTCTTGAGGTGGATGAGCGGATGGTCAATCATCGCCTCAACGATCAGTTGGATGCCAATCGGCTCGTCTCCCGTGAGCGGAAAGAGCACGGTGCGATCAAGGTGCGCGTCGCTCAACTGACGAACAACATCTGCCGCCTCATTGCTATAGCGCTGGAGCAACGTGAGCGTTTCTTCCTTCGTGCAATCGGCCCACTCCCGTGCTTGTTGCGCATTGCTCTCGTGGACGGCCTCCCATGTATGGCCTGTTAGCGGCTGACCAGTCGCCGCCCGCCGAATCAACTCTGCATGAACCTCGAATCCCCGCGCCATGTGGCGGCAAACGACGCCGACCGACCACCGTTCATCTTCAGTAATGAGTCGCCAGTCATCCAGCGAACAGTGCTCGGCAAAGGTAATAACCTCTTGGCTATTCTGCGCATACTGCGCTGCCAGTTCCTGTGCACGCTCGCTCACATCTGTCTCCTCTTCCGCTCAGTCCGCAATTGTCCGGTGGTGGCAGGCTTCCAGCCTGTGTTGCCAACAGGCTGGAAGCCTGCCACCACCAATGCACACTTACTTACCGTTTTTGGCCAGCGCTTGCTCCTGTTTGAGGAGCGCCTGGACGGTGATCGGCAGGCCGAAGAGGTTGATGAAGCCGAGGCTATCCATCTGGTTGTAGACCGAGTCCTGCTCGAAGGTCGCGAAATCCTCGCGGTAGAGTGAGTAGGGCGACTTCCGGCCGGCGATGACGATGTTGCCCTTGTAGAGTTTCAGCCGCACCGTGCCGGTCATGTTCTTCTGCGTCACATCGAAGAAGGCGCTCATCGCCTCGCGCAGCGGCGTGAACCACTGGCCGTTGTAGACCACTTCCGCGAAGCGGCCCGCCAGCACATCCTTGGCGTGCAGCGTGTCGCGGTCGAGGACGATGCTTTCCAGTTCCTTGTGCGCTGTGACGAGGATCGTGCCGCCGGGCGTCTCGTAGACGCCGTGGGACTTCATGCCGACCAGGCGGTTCTCGACCAAATCTTCGCGGCCGATGCCGTTCTCGCCGCCGATCTCGTTCAGTTTGTAGATCAAGGCCACCGGGTCCATCGCCGCGCCGTCGAGCGAGACGGGCAAGCCCTGCTCGAAGCCGATCTCGATGTACGTCGGCTTGTCCGGCGCGTTCTCGGGGGACTTCGTGATCTCGAACATGTCCTCCGGCGGCTCGTTCCACGGGTCTTCCAACACGCCGCCCTCGGACGAGAGGTGCCACAGGTTGCGGTCATGACTGTAGATCTTCTCCAGCGTCGCGGTGACGGGGATATGCCGTTCGAGGCAGTAGTCAATCTCGTCCTTGCGCGACTTCAGTTCCCACTCGCGCCACGGCACGATAACGCGCAGGTTCGGGTCCACGCTCTTGAAGGTCAACTCGAAGCGGACTTGGTCGTTCCCCTTGCCGGTGCAACCGTGCGCAACGGCGTCCGCGCCCTCCATTTTGGCGATCTCCGCCTGCCGCTTGGCGACCGGGTAACGCGCGAACGAGGTGCCGAGCAGATACTTGCGCTCGTAGATCGCGCCGCTCTTGAGGGTCGGCCAGATGTAGTCGGTGACGAGTTCGTGGCGCAGGTCCTCGATGTAGCACTTCGAGGCGCCCGTGCGCTTCGCCTTTTCTTCGAGGCCGTCCAATTCCTCTTCCTGCCCGAGGTTCGCGCAGAAGGCGATCACCTCCGGGTTTCCGTAATTCTCCTTGAGCCACGGGATGATGCACGACGTATCCAACCCGCCGCTGTAGGCAAGGACGACTTTTTTTACCGGTTTCCGCTCCATGTGTTTGCTCCTCCGCGCGATACCGAATCTCCCGACGAGCGCCGATCGTTGCTCACCCCCGGCCCCTCTCCATCGCCCCAACGCTTTAACACAAAACGGGCGCTTGCTTGCGTGCCACCTCCCGACGCCCCGCGAGACGTTGGAGGGACGAGCAGCGCGCCCGTGGTACCACCCTCATTGCCGGGGTCATCCCCGGCCACTCATTCGGCGATTTCTTTGCGTGGGCGCCACCCACCTCCGCCTACTTGCATCGCTGCTTTCTTCGGCGAGCCGCTCTGGAGCGCGTTCCGCGTCGGCATCGCCGTGGGGCTTCCACCACCTCCCACTCGCTCCTGGCTACCGGTCACGTACTCTTCCCCGTCATCACGGACGTCTTCGATCCTGCGACGGACGCTAGCACCCGCTGTGTCCCCTGTCAAGGTAGCACCGAAAAATCAATGAGGTCGAATCGCCAAGATGCTATGTTGCGCGCCAGCAATCGCTCAACGACCGATTGTCCGCTCACCCTTCAATTCGAGCGGATCAACAGTCTCGCGCCAAGCAGATCGCACACCGCAGGACGAGCATGCATATGAGCAAAGAGATGACGACATGGACGTGCTCGTCAAACATTCAACGATGGTAAGAACGTCAAGATGATTAGCCAGCGGTTAAGACACAACGACGTAGGTATCACCCTCAGCGTCTACGCGCACCTCGCCGACAACGCACAGGACGAAGCGGCAGATAGCATCGATGGCCTGATTTTCGGCAGTATTGCGCGAGACACAGGTTCTACGCGCTAGACTCATAACGAAGCTCATAGCCCGCAGGGAGCGGCCCAAACGCCCGTCCGAGCCGCTCTTCCGCTTCTCGACAATTCCTTTGAATATCGAGCAATGCGCTACGTACGACAAGCGGCTGAACGTCGCCTCGACCTCGGTGCATGGTGGTGGTTAGGCCTATTTGAAGGATCACCCGATGAGCCGTGGCATTGACGAGGTTAGCCCTCTCTGAGATGGTCATCAATCTATCTAATAAATAGTCGAGCGGTAAGACGCTTATAACGTCCGGCAGCAAGGCATCGTAAGCAGCAACTTCAAAACGCTCGAGACAGTCGTAGTAATTGGGATAATAGCTATGCATACTTACAGCCAGACGATGGAAACGCACAAGCCGAATGCGAAACAACAGCACCTTTGCAAGTCGCTCTTGCGTCAAAAGCATCTGGTCGCGTACCTCGTCATGTTTCATTTTTACGTTCTGACCACCATCGCCGCGACGGTAGTATATGTGCTCGGGCATTACCATATGCGGGCGTAAGGAACTCTCTTCGATGCTTACGATGAATACGCCCCGCGAGGCATCGTCGCGAAGACGGATAGGGGCGGTGCCGACTTGGAAATGTAGTTCCGGCTCTATGTGCTGCGCCTGGTCGCCGAACTCTTTCACCAAGTCATGATCTAAGTGTATGCCAACGATCCGCGCTTCGGGTAAAGCAACGTCCGCTTTGCGGTCGGCAACGCCAAAGAGAATGAGGCCACCTTGCCCGTTTGCCATCGCACAGACCGTCTTTCGGATCGATAGTCGATGCTCTTCCCGACGCTTTTCGTCGCCGCGCTCTGGCACGAGGACTTCCTTATAGTCGAATCGCGAAGGCTCGAACTCGCGAGTCCGTACGACTTCCTCGACTGTCTCGATTGTCCATAGGTCTAGGGCAGGAAGCCCATCGTACACCATGGATCATCACCGCCCGTGAAGTAATGGTGAAGTAATCGCAACTTAGAAAAAAACCGCCTATATTGGCGGTCGCGTTTTCCTTGATATATCTACGAAGAAGTGGTACGCCCGACAGGACTCGAACCTGTGGCCTCTTGGTCCGCAACCAAACGCTCTATCCACTGAGCTACGGGCGCGCGTACCGACGCAGAGTATGACATAGGCCGCGTGCGCTGTCAAACGAAACGTGGCGGGTAGGCAGGGATTCGAACCCTGGGTACCTTGCGGTACACTCGCTTAGCAGGCGAGCCCGATCGACCACTCTGGCACCTACCCCTGATTCGTTCGACTGGCGGAGAGGGTGGGATTCGAACCCACGAGGCTCATCACCCGGCTGTTTTCAAGACAGCTGCCTTCAACCGCTCGGCCACCTCTCCACGACTGCGTGGCATGGTGCAGTATGCCGTACGGTGGGCGAAATCGCAAGATGCGGGGATAGTGGACAGTAGTCAGTAGTCAGTGGTCAGTGAATGCAGGGATCGGCACCCGACTCCGCAAGCTCGGCATTTTCTGACTACTGACTACTGTCTACTCCCCTACTTCTCCCGCTCGATGTATTCCATGCCGCGCATGTACGGGCGGATGACGGACGGGACCGTGATCGTGCCGTCGGCGTTCTGGTAATTTTCCATGATCGCAATCATCAAACGCGGCAGGGCGAGGCCGGAGCCGTTCAGCGTGTGGACGTATTCGGGTCGTGCGCCCGGCTCGCGGCGGAAGCGGATGTTGGCGCGGCGGGCTTGGAAATCGGTGAAGTTGCCGCACGACGAGACTTCCAGCCACTCGTCGCAGCCGGGCGCCCACGCTTCGAGGTCGAACTTCTCCGCTGCGACGAACGATAGATCGCCCGTACACATCTGGAGCAGCCGATAGGGAATTTCCAGATCGCGCAGGATCACTTCAGCGTCGCGGATCAGTGTGTGCAGCGCGGCCTTGGAGTCCTCCGGCTTTTCAAGCCGCACCATCTCGACCTTGTCGAACTGGTGGACGCGCTTGATGCCGCGCGTATCCCGCCCCGCCGAGAACTGCTCGCGCCGGAAGTTCGTCGAACTAGCGGTGAGCAGGACGGGCAACGCCGCGCCATCGAGGATTTCCTCGCGGTGGAAGTTCGTCAGCGGCACTTCGGCGGTCGGGATCAGGTATTTGTCCGGTTCCTCCGCAATGCTGTACAGGTTGTCGGTGAACTTCGGCAGGTTGCCCGTGCCGACGAGCATCTCGCGGTTGACGATGTACGGCGGGAAGATTTCGGTGTATCCCTGCTCGACATGCACATCGAGCATCCATTGGGTCAGTGCCCGCTGGAGCCGCGCGCCCGCGCCGACCAGCACGTAGCCGCGCGATCCCGCCAGCCGGACACCGCGTTCGAGGTCGAGGATGCCGAGCGCCGGGCCGAGTTCCCAGTGCGGCTTCGGCTCGAAATCAAACTGCCGTTTCTCGCCTTTGAACGGAAAGATGACGTTCTCGCTGTCATCCTTGCCGACCGGCACGTCTGGATCAGGCAGATTGGGAATTTCGAGCATCGCGCGATCCAGTTCGGCCTTCACTGCGGCGACCTGCGCGTCGAGGACGGTGATGCGCTCGCCGGTCTGCCGGCTTTGCTCGATCAGCGGCTCCCGCTCCGCCGCGTCGCGGAGTCGCGAAACCTGCTTGGACAGCGCATTGCGTTCGGTTTGCAGTTCCTGCAATTCGTTCGTCAGCGCGCGCCATTGGGTGTCGAGGCGGACGACACTATCCACCATGCCAGGATCGGCGAATAATTTCGCCAGTCCCTCCTTGACAACATCCGACTGCTCGCGGATCAGCCGCAAATCGAGCATCGTTCCTACCCTCCTGTCTCAAATTCCGTCGCCCGCCAACGAGCGCGTAGACGCGGGCAACAAAAATGCACCCGCCTATTCAAGGACGAGTGCATCGTGGTGCCACCTTGTTTCGCCTTGCGCTCGCACGCAAAGCCTTACTGCGTTACCGTCGTCGCGCCATCGCACACCTGCGGCAACTCCATAACCCGGTAACGAGGGTCGGACGGCACAGACTTCATCACCCGAAGGCACTTTCGTCGGCGGCTCCGGGGCGGAACACCCCTTCAAAGCCCATTATTCCTGAAACATCTATAGCATTGCCGCCGCTGCATGTCAAACAGCGTGGCCTGCGCTCCGTGAATAGCTGTGTTTTTCCGGTGGTGGCGGGCTTATGAACCTCAACTGGCTGAATCGGTAATCCGGGGACGCAGGCTGGAAAGCCTACGCTACCGGTAGTACAGGCTTTCCAGCCTATCAGTCTATTGCCGAATCAAGTTGTTACGGTTCATTAGCCTGCCCCAGAGAGGCAGGCTTAGGCCCGCCACCACCATGATTCTTGCCTGCTGAACCACGTTGTTAGACGACGCGCCGCTACGAGGCCGCCGCGAGCGATTCCGCGCCGGGGATGAAGGGAAGCCAATCGGCGCGCGGGCGCTCGGCGAGGCGCCGCTGGATCGCGTAGTACGCGCCCGCGTGCGGCTCGAACGGCGGGCGGCGCAGGCGCATCCGCGCCTCCTCCGGCGTGTGGCCGCCCTTGCGGTGATTACACTCCTTACAAGCGGAGGCGAGGTTTTCCCATGTATGCATACCGCCGCGCGACTTCGGCATCACATGGTCAATCGTCAGATCGTGCGACGCGTGGCCGCAGTACTGGCAGGTGTAGTGATCGCGCAGGAAGACTTCTCGGCGGGTCAGTTTGACGCGGGGGCGGGGGCGTCGGACGAGGTAGACCATGCGGACAACGGAGGGGATCGTGTACGTGCGCGCTGAGGTGCGTAAGTGCACGTCCGATTCTTCCTGCAACACCTCCGCCTTGCCGCCCAGCACGAGGACGAGCGCGCGGCGCGCGTTGCAGATATGTAACGGCTCGTAGTTCTGGTTGAGAACGAGGACTGCCATGTCCATGAGCGGCGTTGCTCCTTGTGGGTCGTACCGATGCGCCATGCTGCACCTGGGTTCGCACTCCCGCCGCAGTTGTTGGGTCGCCCACAGTGTACCGTCACACCGGCGCAATTGACAAGGGGTTTTACGGCGATGCAACGGGATGAATCGGTAGATGGGCATTGTTTCGCCCCCGTATACGTACAGACAGCGCGCGGACGATTGGTGTCGGACGGGCGTAGACGATTAGCCTTGTCAGAAGTAAAATACAGTGGTGGCTACCCTTCACAGGGCGGTTGGTGCGGTTCACGATCATCGCGAGGACACTGCGTGGGCAATTTTGCGTGGCTTCTCATCGTGCCGATTCTGGCGGTGCTCGTCACCGTCCATGAGTTCGGCCATTTTTTTGCGGCACGGTTTTTCGGCGTGGAAGTGGAGGAGTTCGGCATCGGCTTGCCGCCGCGCATCATCGGGCGCAAGTGGAAAGGCACCCTCTGGTCGCTGAACGCGATCCCCCTCGGCGGCTTCGCCCGGATGAAGGACGAGAATACGAGCGGCGCGGCGCCGGACTCGTTCCAGACCAAGCCCGCCTACGCGCGCGCGATCATCCTGATCGCGGGGATCGTCTTCAACTTCATCTTCGCGGCGATTTTGTTCGCCATCATCTTCACCTTCCATGGCGCGCCGAGCGACAAGGAGATCGTTTCCATCGGCGATGTCGTCGCGGGTACGCCCGCGCAGGCGGCGGGATGGCAGGGGGGCGACCAGTTCGTTCGCATCGGCGGTCACGACATCACCTCGCAGCAGGATTTGTCCGACGCGATCAAGGCGGCAGCGGGGACGCCCGTTCAGGTCGAGTTGCGCCGCAACGGGCAGCCAATCGCGACGACGATCACGCCGCGACCGCCCGAGCAGACGCCCAACGGCCAAGGCTCGACGGGCATCCGCGTGTCGGCGCAAGCCGTTGTCGTGCGCGAGCCGTTCTGGCGGGCGATTCCCGATGGCTTCGGCGAGACGATGCGCGGTATCGGCGACACCTATGCCGGCCTTACCCGCCTCGTGCGCGGGCAACAACCGGGTGGCGTGGACAACCTCACCGGCCCGGTCGGCATCGCGCAGGTCGTCGGCGAAGTCGTCCAGCAGGCGACGATCCCCATCTGGGTCGTCATCCTGAATATCACCGCATTCATCTCGATCAATCTCGGTATCCTCAACCTGCTGCCGATCCCCGCGCTCGATGGCGGGCGGTTGCTCTTCGTCCTGATCGAATGGGTGCGGCGCGGCAAGCGGGTGCCGCCGGAGCGTGAGGGGATGGTCCACCTGATCGGTATGGCCGTACTCTTGACGATCTTCGTTCTCGTCGCCTTTCTGGATATCCAACGCATCATTGATGGTCGTTCGATCCTACCGCGCTAACGCGCGCCAAATAGGAGCCGCACTGTGCTCGAAACCCTCGTGCCTCTTTCCAATCGTCGCTTCAGCCGCCCGATCTTCCTCAATGATCGCAAGGGCAACACCATCCAGATCGGCGGCGGCGCGCCCGTCGTCGTCCAGTCCATGTGCTCGACCGACACGAGCGACAAGGAAACGACGATCAAGCAGATCTACGACCTCGCCTCGAATGGCTGCGAGGTCGTCCGCGTCGCCGTACCGGACAAAGAGGCGGCGGCGGTGATGCCGGAGATCGTCGCGCGCTCGCCCGTGCCGATCGTCGCGGACATCCACTTCCATTATCAGATGGCGATTGCCGCGCTCAATGCCGGCGTCGCGAAGTTGCGCCTCAATCCCGGCAATATCCGCAAGCGCTCGCAGGTCGAGGAAGTTGTCAAGCTCGCGCAAGCCAAAGGCGTGCCGATCCGCATCGGCGTCAATCACGGCTCCCTGCCGCCCGTCCAGCCGGGCCAGGAAACGATGACCGACCCCGAGCGGATGGTAGACGTCGCCTTCGGGCATATTCGCATCCTCGAAGAACTCAACTTCCGCGACATCTGCATCTCGCTCAAAGCATTCGATGTGCCAACGATGGTCGCCGCGTATCGCCTGATGGCTGAGCGGTGCGACTACTCGCTCCATCTCGGCGTCACGGAAGCGGGCACGGCGCGGGCGGGTTCGATCCGCTCGGCGGTCGGCATGGGCATCCTGCTCAACGAGGGAATCGGCGACACGATCCGCGTCTCGCTCGCCGACAACCCGGTCGAGGAGGTCTACACCGCCTACGAAATCCTCAAGAGTCTCGGTCTGCGTCAAAAAGGGACGACGCTCGTCGCCTGCCCATCCTGCGGGCGGGTTGAGATCAACGTCCTGAAACTGGCCGCCGAGGTGGATGAGTACATCAAGAATATCCAGACACCGATCAAGGTCGCGGTGATGGGCTGCGTCGTCAACGGCCCCGGCGAGGCGCGCGACGCCGATGTCGGGGTCGCCGGTGGCCGCGATAAGGGCGTCATCTTCCGGCACGGTGAGATCGTCCGCACCGTCGCCGAACCCGACCTGTTCCGCGCAATCTGCGACGAGATTGACACCGTCGTCCGCGAACGGGAAGCGGAGAACGCCGCCGAACTTGTCCCGGCGGGTTAACGTGGTAGCGTAGGCTGCAGCCTACGCTACCTGCAACGCCGCGTCGTTTCAAAGAGGGTGCGATGGCGATAACCCGACCGCTGCTCCGCGATCTGCCCGACGAATGGAAAAGTGAGCGTCTCGTACTGCGACGGTGGCGCGACGAGGATGCCCAAGCGCTCTATGATGCCATTATTGAGTCGCGCGAGCACATCCGCCCGTGGATGCCGTGGGCGGACACCTATCAAACGGTTGATGACGCGGTCGAGTTCGTGCGGCGTCAATCGGGCCACTGGTCGCTGCATGAACACGTCGGGACGGGTATCTTCGTTCGCGAGAGCAGTGTGTTGCTCGGCAGCGTCGGCTTTCATCTTCGCGACCTCAACATCCCGTTCTTCGAGATCGGCTACTGGCTTCGACAGTCCGCTGAAGGGCGCGGTTATATGACCGAGGCGGTCCGCACAATCACGCGGTTCCTCTTCGACGACATGGGAGCCGAACGCGTGATGATTCGCTGCGACGCGCGCAATGTCCGCAGCAAGGCGGTCGCGGAACGGCTCGGTTTCCCCTTCGAGGGCACGATGCGCCATGATACACTCGATCCGACCGGCACTATCCGCGATTCGCTCGTTTACGCGATGATCCGTGACGACTATGCGCGGGTGCGCGAGACGTGGGCGTAAACGGTGGCGACACTCGCCGTCTCGACGATGTGGGGAGCGCAGGGGCGGTATGCCGATCTCGGCGATATGGTGGATGGCGTCCGGGCGGCGGGCGGCGGGCGGATCGAGATCAACTACATGCCGATCCGCGCGCAGTTGGAGCAGTTGCTCGCCCGCCCCGATCTCGTCGTTTCCAGCGTCCACAACATCTGCCCACGCCCGACCGACGCGCGGGGCGCACGCATCCCGGACCCATCATTGGTTGCCACCGATGACGCGGAACGCCGCCACGCCGTCGCGCTGACAAGAGCGACGATGGATCTCGCACGCCGCTACGGCTCAAACGCGATTGTCGTCCATGCCGGCGAGCTGACCGTACTCCCCGAAGATGAGCAACGGATGGACGAACTGTTCCGCGCTGACGCCGCCGCGAGCGACGAGTTCGCGACGATCCGCGCGCGGATCGTCGCCGCTCGCCGTGCCGTCGCCGATCCCGCGTTGGAGCGGTTGATTGCCAGCTTGCGCGAACTCGCCCCGTACGCCGAGACGACCGGGGTCCGGCTCGGCCTCGAATCGCGGCAGGATTACCGCGACATCCCGATTCTGGACGACTGCGCAACGATCTTCGGCAGTGTCGTCTCACCGATGATCGGCTATTGGCACGACACCGGCCACGCCCAACGGCAAGCGAACCTCGGCTACACGCCGCACGAAGCGTGGCTCCAGCAACTCGGATCACGCCTCGTCGGCTTCCATCTACACGATTGCCTCGGCCTGCGCGACCATCTCATCCCCGGTCGCGGTCGCGTAGATTTCGCAATGGTTGTATCCTACCTCCGGGCGGAGACGATACCCGCGTGCGAATTCGATTTCTACGAGGAAGTCGCGGATATCCGGGAAGGGCTGGACTATCTCCGGGCCGTCGGATTCGAGCGGGGAGGGGCGCAGGCGTGAAGCTCATCATCCAAATCCCGTGTTTCAACGAGGAAGAGACCCTCCCCGCAGTGCTCGCGGATCTACCCAAATCGCTGCCCGGCATAGACGAAATTCAGGTCGTCGTCATTGACGACGGTAGCGACGATCAGACCGCAAATCTCGCGCGGATGCTCGGTGCATATGTTGTGCCGCACACGGGCAACAAAGGTCTCGCCGCCGCATTTCAGACCGGCCTCGATGCCTGCCTGACACTCGGCGCGGACATCATCGTCAACACCGACGGCGATCATCAATATTCGGGCGGCGACATCCCCGCGCTCATCAAACCGATCCTCGATGGCGACTGCGACATGGTCGTCGGCGACCGACAAACGCGGGAAGTCGCACACTTCAGCCCGATGAAGAAGCGGTTACAGGCGTTCGGGTCGTGGACGATGCGACGACTGAGCGGCACGAGCATCCCCGACGCGCCGAGCGGCTTCCGCGCCCTGTCGCGCGAAGCGGCGATGCGGCTCAATGTCGTGACGCGCTACACATACACGCTGGAAACGATCATCCAGGCGGGCAAGAAGAATCTCAGCGTTCGTAGCGTGCCGATCTCAACTCGACCAACCCGCCCATCGCGCTTGTTCCCGAGCGTCTGGTCGTACGTCAAACGCTCCGCCGCAACGATGGTGCGCATCTGGGCAATGTACGAGCCGCTGAAGACTTTTTCGTTCTTCGCGTCGCTCTTTCTCATCATCGGCATGGCGCTCGTCGGTCGGTTCTTTTTCTTCTACATCTTCATCGGCGAAAAAGGCCCGCGGCACATCCAATCATTGATTATCGCCCTGATCTTCGCGATGATCGGCGCGGTGATCTTCGCCGTCGCGCTATTAGCGGACCTGATCGCCAACAATCGCCGCCTGATCGAAGACAATCTCTACCGGACGAAAAAACTCCAGTACATGCTCACCGCGCAGGCGGCACGCAACGGCGAATCGCCACACAGTCTGCTAGCGAACCTCGTCGAACCCGACACCTACATCGGTTCAGAAAGCAACGATCATGGTGGTGGCGGGCTTTAGCCTGCCTCTCTATAGCAGGCTAAAGCCCGCCACCACCGGCAAAAAAGGGAGGGGCCGTGCCGTTGCATGACACGCTGTTTGTGAACGGAACCGTCGTGACGATGAACCCGGTGCATCCCGAGGCGGAAGCGGTGCTCGTGCGCGGCGACCGGGTTGTCGCGGTCGGATTTGCCGACGATATGCGCGCGCTCGCCGCACCGGGCGCGCGCATCGTGGAACTCGCGGGAAAGACGCTCCTACCCGGCTTCAACGAGGCCCACAACCACATGCTGATGTTCGGGCGGTCGCTCGCGCAGGTGGATTGTCGCGCACCCGGCTGCGGCACGATCCCCGAGTTGCAACGGCGGGTTGCCGCGCGCGCCGCCGAAACGCCCGGCGGCGCGTGGGTGCTCGGCCGGGGCTACGACGATCAATCGCTCGCCGAGCGTCGGCATCCGACGCGCGAAGACCTCGACGCCGTCGCGCCCGATCATCCGGTCGTCATCACCAACGCTTCCGGCCACCTCTGCGTCGCGAATACGCGCGCCCTCGCACTGGCAGGCATCACGCGCGACACCGCCCCGCCCGAAGGCGGAGGTATCGTCCACGACGATACCGGCAACCCGACCGGCCTGTTGCTGGAGACGGCGCAAGGACTTGTCACCGATCTCATCCCCGAACCAACCGAGGACGATCTGGTCGAGGCGCTCGGTCGGTGCGCGGCGCGCTACGTCGCGGCGGGGATCACGAGCAGCGCGGACGCGAGCGTCCACACGAACACGCAGTTCCGCGCATTTCAGCGCGCGGCGGCGAACGGTGTCAACCCGCTCCGCACGACACTGATGCTGCGCGAGCATCTGCTCCCCCATCTGATCGCAACCGGCATCCGCACGGGATTCGGCGGCGACCGCCTCCGCTGCGGGCCGATCAAACTCTTCATCGACGGCAGCCTGATCGGTCGGACGGCGGCCGTTTCCCAGCCCTTCCTCCACGACCCCGACCCCGGCAATCTCGGCCTGACGATGATGAGCGAAGAGGCCTTTCAGGGATATGTGATGGATGCCCACGCGGCAGGCTGGCAGATCGCCGTCCACGCCATCGGCGACCGTGGCATCGAGATGGTGCTCGAAGCCTACGAACGTGCGCTCGCCGCCCATCCGCGCGCCGACCACCGGCATCGCATCGAACATTGCGGCATCCTGCGGCCCGACCTGATTGACCGCATCGCGCGGCTCGGTGTCGTCGTCGTCACGCAGCCAATCTTCATCACCGAGTATGGCGACTCGTTCATCCGCCACCTCGGCGAGGAACGCGCCGCACTCACCTATCCCTTCTGGTCGCTCGTCAATGCCGGGATCACAATGGTCTTCAGTTCGGACTGCCCGGTTTCGGCCTTCGAGCCGCTGAAGAGCATCGAGGTTTCGGTCACGGAGCGCACCAATTCCGGCGCCGAATACGTCCCCGCCGAAGCGATCACGGTACATGAAGCCTTGCACGCCTACACCGTTGCGGGCGCCTTCGCCACCTTCGAGGAGCATATCAAGGGCGCCATCGCACCCGGCATGTTGGCGGACTTCGTTGTGCTCGGCAACGACCCGCGCCACTGCCCGTCCAACGAAATCGCCGCGATCCCCGTCATCATGACGTGGATCGGCGGGGAATTAGTTTACGAGCAAGCCTGATCGCTTCTGGTAGCGTAGGCTTCAGCCTGCGTCCCCTCCCCGGTAGCGCGGGCTTTCCAGCCTGCGACCCTGCGACGTCGGGAAGGGACGCAGGTAAAGCCTACGCTACCACGGGATTTACCGCAGTTCTTCCTGCAACTTCCGCGGGCTGGTCGGGCGAATCTCTTGCATGCGCCCGGTTTCAGTAAAAATGACACGCTCGCAGATATTCGTAACCCGGTCGCCGATGCGTTCCAGGTTGTGCGCCGCCCAGAGGAGGAGCGTCGCCTGGTGGATCGTGCGCGGGTCGCCAATCATGAAGGTCAGCAACTCACGATACACCTGATTGTAGAGCGCATCCACCGCGTCGTCCTCGGCGGCGACGCGCCGCGCCGCGACGCTGTCGTGATCCGTGAACGCGAGCAGCGACCGCCGTAGCATGTCCGTGGCGGTCTCCGCCATGCGTGGGATGTCGAGGAGCGGCTTCAGGAGCGGCTCGTCGCCGATCATCAGCGAGATCGTCGCCGTCCCTTCGGCGTGATCGCCCATCCGCTCGAGGTCGGTGATGATGCTGAGGACGGCCGCCACTGTGCGCAGATCGTGGACGAGCGGCTGCTGCGTCGCGATCAGCAGCAGTGCGCGATCTTCGATCTGGAAGCGAAGTGCGTTGACCGCCGCGTCTTCCTCGATCACCCGGCGCGCGATCGAGGCATCCCGCATACGCAGCGCTTCGACGGACCGCTGGATGGATTTTTCCACCATGCTACCGAGCGTCAGGACATCGTCGTGCAGTTCCTTCAGCCCCTGGTCGAGCGCGATCCGTGGCATCGTTGTATCCCCTTCGTGTCGGCAGCCAGCGGCACAGCCGACGGTCGTTATCCGAACCGGCCCGTGATGTACTCCTCGGTTCGCGGATCGCGCGGGTTCGTGAACAGCGTACTCGTCGGCGCATACTCGATCAGTCGGCCGGAGCGATCCGCTTCCACGGCGTTGCCAAGCATGAACGCCGTCATGTCGCTGACGCGCGCGGCCTGCTGGAGATTGTGCGTGACGATCACGATGGTGTATTGCGACCGCAGTTCGCGCATCAAATCCTCGATCTTCAGGGTGGAGATCGGATCGAGCGCGCTCGCCGGTTCGTCCATCAGGATCACGGCGGGCGAGACCGCGACGCAGCGCGCGATGCAGAGCCGCTGCTGCTGGCCACCCGACAGCGCGAGGGCTGACTGATGCAACTTGTCCTTCACCTCGTCCCACAATGCCGATTGAACGAGGCTCTTCTCGACGAGTTCCGCGAGCGCGCGCTTGTTTCGTTGCCCATGCAACCGGGGGCCGTAGCAGACATTGTCGAAAATGCTCATCGGGAAGGGATTCGGGCGCTGGAAGACCATGCCGATCCGCTTGCGGAGCGCGACGACATCGGTGTTCGGGCCGTAGATGGACTGGCCCTCGATCGTGATGTCGCCCTCCGCATGGACGCCGGGGATCAGGTCGTTCATGCGGTTGATGGAGCGGAGCAGCGTGGTTTTCCCGCAGCCGGACGGACCGATGATCGCGGTTACCTGCCGCGCCGCGATGCTCATGTCAACATCGGCGACCGCGCGATATGCCCCGTAATAGAGCGCAAATTTCGACATCTCGATCGCCGTCTCTGTCGGCTCCGGCACGGGCGGCTCGACCGCCGGGACGGTAACGAGCGATGGTGGCGGTGTACTGACCATTGGAGAAGCCTTTCGCTCAGCAAATTCGCTCGCCATCGCTCGTGTCCTCCATCCCCAGCCATTCGATACATCGTTACGTCGCGGTAAAGCGCCGATGCAGCCACCGACCGAAGAAGCGCGCGATGACATTGAACGCCAGCACGCAGATAATGAGCAAGGCAGCCGCGCCATCGGCGATATGGCGGTAATCCGGCACCAACCCTTCCGAGTTGAGTTTCCAGATATGGACGGCCAATGTTTCCGCCGGCCGACGCAAGCCGAGCGGTGACGTGTCACTCCAGAAACTGACATCGTGCCAATTGAGCGCCGCGCTCGACTGCCCCGCTGTGAACAGGAGCGCTGCCGCCTCGCCGAAAATTCTGCCCGCCGTCAGGATAAACCCCGTGACAAGACCCGGCAATGCCGACGGGAGCAGGACGGTGCGAATCGTTTGCCAGCGCGTCATGCCGAGCGCGAGGCTCCCTTCCCGCAACCCTGGGGAGACGGAGCGCAGCGATGCTTCCGCGACGCGCTCGATGATCGGCAGGTTGAAGACCGTCAGCGCGAGGGCGCCGGCGAGCACAGAGAAACCGAGGTGGAACCGCTGCACAAACAGTAGCAACCCGAACAGCCCGACGATGATGGATGGCAGCGACGCCAGTGTTTCCGTCGCCATCCGGATCAGTTCGGTCAGCCGATTGGCCGGTGCGAACTCGGACATGTAGATGCCCGCGCCGATGCCAAGCGGGATCGTGATGAGCATCGTGAGAAACAACAGATAGAACGAGTTGAACAACTGCGGGCCGATGCCGCCGCCCGCGACAATCGCCGGCTCGGCCGTGAGGAAGTGCGGCGTAATATATCGGCCACCCGTGATGAGCAGATAGAGGAGAAAGGAGGCGAGCAGCGCGACGATGCCAAACGACAATGTCCAAATGACCGCCGTCGCGATCCGGTCGGTAGTACGTGCATTCATTGATACACCCTCCGCGCGCTCACGACGCGAATTGCCAGGATCAAGGCGAGCGCAATCAGCAGCAGCAGCATCGCCATGGACCAGAGCGAGTTGTTCCACGCCGTACCGCCGACGGTATTGCCCATGTCGAGCGTGATGATGCTGGTCAGCGTCGAGGCGCGGTCGGTCAAGCTCCTGGGGATGATCTGGGTATTGCCGATCACCATTTGGACCGCGAGCGCCTCACCAATCGCCCGCGCCATGCCGAGGATGACCGCCGTCATCAGGCCGGGGAGCGCCGCCGGGAGGAGCACCCGCGCGAGCGTTTGCCATCGCGTCGCGCCCAGGCCGTACGACGCCTCCTTGAGGCCGACGGGCAGCGCGCGCAGGCTATCCGTCGCGACGGTCGTGATCGTTGGCAGGGCCATGATCGAAAGGACGACGCAGCCTGCGAGGAGGCTGAATCCGAGGCCACCGATGTGATTGCGGATAAAGGGCACGAGCACGCTCAAACCGACCCAGCCGTAGACGACGGACGGGATGCCAACGAACAGCTCGACCGCCGGCTGCAACACGCTTTGCGCCCACTTCGGCCCGACATCGGTGAGGAACAGCGCCGCCGCGATGCTGAGGGGCGTGCTGATGAGGATCGCCAGGAACGTCACCTCCAGCGAACCGACGATAAACGTCGCCGCCCCATATGCCGCAGGCTTTTCATCCGGCTGCCAGACTTTGGAGAACAAAAATTGGAGGGGCGATACCTTGTCACGGACGAAGGTCGCCAGCCCCTTCGAGCCGATAAAAAGGATGATCGCGGCGATAAACACGACGAGCGCAAACGCGCACGCCGCGAAGATCATGTAGGTGACCCGATTCCACAGCCGTCGCCGCGACGTAAGATCGAGCGTCGTCCCCGCTCTCGTCCCCACGCGTGGAGGAATAATCGCTTCCGCCATCTCTGCTCTGCCTCCGTCGAACGGCCCTTGCCCGCACGTGTCCGATTTTCACCACTACGCAGCGGGAGACCGGATTGCTGCCGCCTCGGCCTCCGCTCGCGTGTTCAGGTCAAGACCCACGATCAGGAAGGTATGTGCTTTGCCTTCACCAGATTCGCCGGGATGTAGCCGAGTTGCGGCACCAGCGTCGTTTGAATGTCATCCGACAGGATGTAGTCAATGAACGCCTTCGCCAGCCCGGAGGCCTCGCCCTTGGTGTACATGTGGCCATACGACCAGATCGGATACGAATCGTCCGAAATGTTCGCGACCGACGGGTCCTTGCCGTTGAACTTAATCT
This sequence comes from Thermomicrobiales bacterium, assembly GCA_038231255.1. Classification (GTDB taxonomy): domain Bacteria; phylum Chloroflexota; class Chloroflexia; order Thermomicrobiales; family JALYUS01; genus JALYUS01. The sequence continues at coordinate 22,433 of JBBRLR010000031.1, forward strand.
GCTTCAGGTCCTTGTTTGTCGCGAAGTACGCGAGGCCGAGATAGCCAACCGCGCCGGGTGTGTCGTTGATCGCCTTCGAGACCGCGCCCGTCGAGTCTTCCGTGAGCGCGAGGCCCTGCGCTTCGGCGGCGCCCTTCAGGGCGTACTTCTTGAAGGTGGCGCGCGTGCCGGAGGAAGCGGGCCGGTTGACGACGGTGATCTTCTGATCGTTGCCGCCGACATCTTTCCAGTTGGTCACCTTGCCCGTCCAGATGCTGACAACCTGATCCTGCATGAGCGAGTCCACCTTGACGCTTGGGTTCGCGGCCATCGCGAAGCCCTGCACGACGACCTGGTGATCCACGATCTGCTTGGCGTCAACGCCGTTCGCCTCTTCGCCGAAAATGTCCGAGTCGCCAATCGTCGCGCCGCCCTGGAGGACCTGCGTCAGGCCCGTCCCAGAACCGCCGCCCTGCACATTGATCTTGGCGTTCGGGCACTTGGTCGTGTACGCCTTCGCCGCCGCCTCAACGAGCGGCTGGAGCGCCGTCGAGCCGAGGGCAACGATGGAGCCGTCCGCGCACGATGCGGGGCCTTTCGGTTGCCCGCCGCTCGCCACCGCAGAACCCGCCGCCGCAATCGTGCCGGTGGTGACCGGGCTGCTCGCCGCCGTGGTCGCGCTGCCGGTCGTGCTCGGCACGGTCGTCGCGGCAGCAGGCGCCGTCGTTGCCGCCGGAGCGGGAGTGGCCGTCGCACTCCCGCCGCATGCGCTCAGGATGAGTGACAGGAGCACGCCGAAGATAACGAGTCCACACCATGACCGCGTGGATGACGTGAGTCGCGTCACCAAGAGATTCCTCCTCGCGAAGTCGGCACATCCCGCGCCTCGTCCAACAACCGATGCGATACACCGTCGTAGCGCACACCCTCACGCTATCAGCCGGTCTTAATTACATTGTGATGCGCATGTAAGAGGAATGTTATGTCTGCCGCCGAACATCGGCGCAATCGATTAACCGTCCGCCGCGCTCGCCAACGCCGATCCCACAATCGGCACGGTAATCATGAAACGTGAACCGCGCCCGACCGTGCTCGTGACCGCGACCGTGCCGCCATGCACGAGGGCGACATGCTTGACGATCGCAAGGCCAAGCCCGGTGCCGCCGCCGGAGCGCGCGGGGTCTTGTTTGTAGAACCGTTCGAACAGCCGGGGCAAGTGTTCGTTCGGTATGCCAACACCGGTATCTTCCACCCAGAGTATGACACCGTCATGCATGTCAGGCTCCGCGCCGATGGTGACGCGCCCGCCCGCCGGGGTGAACTTCACCGCATTGTGTACAAGGTTGACGAGCGCGCCTTCGAGCATTCGCCGATCCCCGCGCACCGGGGGGAGACCAGGCGAAATTGCGGTGTCGAGCGTGACGCCCGCCCGCTCCGCCTGCGCGTCCAATCGCTCCAAGGCGCTTTCCGCGAGCGTCGCGACATCGAGCGGGACGAGATTCGGCTGGTCCCGCCCCGACTCGAGACGCGCGAGTTCGAGCAATTCGCGGACGAGTTGCGTCAGCTCGTCCACCTCGCGGTTGATCTTGTTCAGGCGATCCTCGGCCATGCCGGGTACTTCCAGGCCACCGTCGAGCAGGGTTTCGACGTAGAGTTTGATGCTCGCGAGCGGCGTCCGCAGTTCGTGAGAAACATTGGCGACCAACTCGCGCCGCACGGCCTGGAGATGCTGCACCTGGGTCACATCGCGCGCCAGCAGCAGAACTTCGTCGTTCCGCGCGTCCGCCGATACGGCGATCACGCGTACGACACGCCCGCTCCCGGACACTTCAATCGTCCGTTCCTGCCGGTCGCCGCCCATCTGGCAGCGGCGCACGAGATCGGCGATCTCGTGGTCACCGGTCATCTCGATCACCGTCCGCCCGCGCACCGTCGCGAGACTGGTGGGGAAAAGGGCGAGCGCCGCGTCGTTCACCGACCGGATTTCCTGCCCCCGCCCGACGACGATCACCGCATCATCGAGCGCGGCGAGGATCGTGCGCAGCCGGGAGTTTTCCACGCCCAGCTCATCGGCCCGCGCCCGCGCCCGATCAATCGCGTCGCGAACACGCTGCGATCCGGTCACCGATCCGCTGTCCGGCACTACCTGCCGTAACTCGTCCTCATTGGCACGGAGGCGGGTTCGCATCTGCGCGGCGTAGCGCGCCGCGACGAGGGCAACGATCAGCGCGCCCAGGGCAAGCGCCCACGCGACCGCCATGCCGATTCCCCTATCCTTCGAAGCGGTAGCCGTGCCCGCGTACCGTGACGAGCCGCGTCGGGGTCGCCGGTTCAGCCTCGATCTTCTCGCGCAACTGCCGCATGTGGACATCCACGGTGCGCGGGTCGCCGTAGTAGTCAATGCCCCAGACATTGTCGAGCAATTGCTGGCGGGACAGGGCAATGCCGCGATTGCGCACGAGGTAGGTTAACAGGTCGAATTCGCGCGGTCGCAGCGGCACTTCATTGCCATGGAGCAGAACGCGTCGCTCCTGCGGCGAAACGACGAGGTCGCCGAAGGTCATCCCTTCGGTGCGCGGGATCACGCCGTCCACGTCGGTTGCCGCGCCATCCGTCAGCCCATCGCGCCGCCGCAGGACGGCCCGGACGCGCGCCAGCAACTCGCGCAAGCCGAACGGCTTTGTCACATAATCGTCCGCACCAAGTTCGAGGCCGACAACTTTGTCCGTCTCGTCGTCCCGCGCGGTGAGCATGATGACGGGCACGTCGCTGTCGCGCCGGAGCGCCTGGCAGACCTTGAAGCCGTCCATGCCCGGCAACATCACATCGAGGATAATCAGATCCGGCTTCTCGGCGCGCGCGATGCGCAGACCGGAAAGTCCGTCACTGGCCGTCAGGACGTGATACCCTTGCCGTTCCAGCGAGAAGCGCAGCGACTCCAAAAATGGCATCTCGTCATCAACGACCAGGATCGACGCCGTTGTCTCCGCCAGTTGCATCACTCGGACCTCCCTCGTGCGCCCACCGCGGGCAAGCCTCCACGAGCAGTGTATCATCTGATTTGTTATCGAATTGTGAGAAGGTTGCGTGCGGAGTGCTATGTCCGTTATCCTCCGGCGAACATTGGACGATGCAACGAGCGGAATGTGACGGATCGAGGGAATGAGCGGGGCGGAAACGATGACAAACGAGATTCAACCTCAACCATCGGTCTGTATCGTCGGCTGCGCCTCGTGGGACACACTGCTTCCCGTGGACCATTACCCGGCGGAGAGCGAGTATTGCATCGCGACCGATGAAATCCAGATGCCCGGCGGCACCTCCACAAATGTCGCGGTCGCGCTCGCCCGGTTGGGAATGCCGCCACGTTTTGTCGGCGTCGTCGGGGACGACTGGCGCGGGGAGCGACTGCGGGCCGGTTTGGAGGCCGCCGGCGTCATTTGCGACACGCTGGGCGTCCACATCGGCCAGGACTCCGACCGCTCGATCATCCCGATCGGCCCATCCGGGAGCCGGACGATCTTCTGGATCAAAGGCGCGATGCTCCAGCGCGGCGACCCGGTGGACATTCCCGGCGTTTTCGCGCACCGCCTCGTCTATCTCGACATCGTGGATCTCGGTCTGTGGGCGGATCTGCTCGATGTGTTTGAGCGCGAGGATGCGCGACGTGCCGACGCACCGATCGTCGTCGGGCAGGCGGTGTATGTCGCGGGTATCATGCCGCCGGAAACGGCCATGCCGTTTATCGGCCGACATGATCTCTTCATCGGCGGCGAATGGGAATGGAGACTGGTGACCGGCGCCGAATCGCGCGCCGACATCTTCGTACGTCTGCAACAGGTCGCGCGTGACAGCCGCCTACACACCGCAGTCGTGACGCTCGGCGCGGACGGTTGCGCCATCATCACCGCGTCTGGGACGCTTGCCGTCCCGGCAGCGCACGTCGCGGTCGCGGACACGACCGGCGCGGGTGACGCTTTCGCCGCCGGATTCGCCTACGGCCTCGTGCGCGGCTGGTCGCCGGAACGGTGTGGCCAATTCGCGAATGCCGTCGGCGGCCTCGCGACGCGCGCCTTCGGCTCCCAAACATCGCTCCCTTCACTGGAGGAAGCATGGCAATTGGCCTTCGGCACCAACCCGGACGCACAGTAAATGGTAGCGTATTAACCGGGTAATCGTGGGGCGGCAGGCTGGAAAGCCCGCCCTACCGGTAGCACAGGCTTTCCAGCCTGTGAACCCAGTACCCAATCAAGTTTTTAAGGTTCATAAGCCTACGCTACCGTAATCGAAATTACGGCGCGGTCTTGTTGTGGAGAATATCGAGCGCCTTATCCAATTGCGGATCGCTCGCATTCGGCGCGCTATCGGGCCGCTCGACAACGAAGTCCGGCATCAAACCCTGCTTTTGGATGACACGCTCTTTCGGCGTGTACCAGTTGGCGACGGTGATCCGCACGCTCGATCCATCGCCGAGTTCGCTGACTTCCTGCTCCGAGCCTTTGCCGAACGTTTTGGTGCCGACGAGCACCGCGCGGCCATAGTCCTGCAACGAACCGGCCGCGATTTCCGACGCGCTTGCGGTGCCACCGTTAACCAGCATCACAAGTGGCAGGTCGAGCACTTGCTGCCCGTCGCTCCGCACATTGAGCGGCGTGAGTTTGCCGCCCGTCGGTCGCCGGTCCTCCAGCATTGCCACCGAATCCTTCGGCAGGAACCGACCGAGTAGTTGCTGTGCCCCATCTACGTAGCCGCCGCCATTGTTGCGCAGGTCGAGCACGATCCCCTTCAGGTGTTTGTCGCGCACCTGCTTCAGCACATCGTCCAACTCCTGATTCGTGTAGTCATTGAACGAGGTGATCGTGATTTTGCCGATGTCGTTCGGGAGCACATCGAGCGTCACGGCGGGCACGACGATCTTCTTGCGCACGACCGTGATATCCATCGTGCCGGGCGTCCCGGCGCGCCGGATGGTCAGCCGCACCGGCGTACCTTCCGCGCCGCGAATCCCGATCGCCCGGTCCTCCTTCGGCACGGACGAGAGGTCCTTGCCGTCAATCGCAACAATGACATCGCCCGCCTTGATGCCCGCCGCCTCGGCAGGGCCGCCGGGGATCGGCCCGGTAATTGTCAAATCCTCCTTTGTTGTGTCCACATAGATGCCGATACCGACGAATCGGCCATTGTCCGACTCCTTGCGGTCTTTCGCCGCTTGCGGCGGGAGAAAGACGGTGTAGTCGTCGCCAGCCGCGCTGAACATCCCCTTCAGGGCGCCATAGACGAGGGATTGTTCGTCGAGCGGGCGGTAATAAAAGCCCTTTTCCAAGAGGTCGAACGCCTTCCAGAAGTTTTCGAACTGAGCGCGCAGTTGGTCGGGCGTCGTATTCTTTGCCGGATCGAGGCTAATCGCCGGGTCGGAGGGGCGCGGTGTGACCGTCGGTACAGGCGTCGCCGCCGGGCGCGGCGTCGAGGTCGCGCTGCCCGGCGGGACGGTATCAGTCGGCGCGGGCGGCACGGTCGGGATGACAACGGCGGCGGACGTGATGGCACCGCCCCCCGATGAGCGACCGAACAGTTCGCGATCCGCGACGATGCCGAGCACGAATCCGCCGAGCACGAACACAATGCCGACGAGAAAGCCAACGAGCGCCGCTCCAGTGCGCGTCGGCGTGGGCGTATCCATGGCTGTGGCTCCGTTTCCGATGGTCTGAGACATGACAAACGACGCCCCATCGCTGAAGCGTCGCACCCTGCAACTATCATCCCGCCGCAGCCATACGGTGTCAATCGTGGGATGGAAAGAACCTAACCCCCCAGCCCCCTTCCCGCGAGGAAGGGGGAGCAGACCTCCGTGAGATCGGGGCGTTCCCCGTAATGCCACGGCTCTTCGACGGGATCCCCTCCTCTTCCCACGCCGAGGGACGGAAGGGGTCGGGGGTTAGGTTCCCCTCCCCTCGCGCTATACTACCGAACCGCAATGACGATGGCGGCAGAAAGGATTGGACATTGGGGGCATCGCGTATTCGGGTCGGCGTCATTGGCACGGGGTTTGGCGCGCAGGTTCATTTGCCGTCGTTCGCCGCGCTACCGGAGTTCGAGATCGCGGCGATCTGTGGGCGCAATGGCGCGAAGGTCGAGATGATTGCCGACGCCTACGACATTCGTAACACTTTCACCGACTATCGCGATCTGATTACCTGCAATGCGGTAGACGCCGTGACGATTGCCATGCCCCCAGCGCTCCACCACCCTGCCGCGATTGCCGCGATCACCGCCGGGAAGCATTTGCTCTGCGAGAAGCCGATGGCGCGCAACGCCAACGAGGCACGCGAGATGTTGCGGATGGCGGAGATGCGCAACGTCACCGCGATGCTTTCGCACGAGTTCCGCTTCGTCCCCGCGCGGGCGCGGATGAAGGAACTGCTCGACGAGGGCTATATCGGCGCGGTATCGCTCGCGCATCTCTCCTTTCTGCGGCCGCTCATGGCCGATGCGCGCGGCAAGGCGTGGCAGTGGCTTGTGGACACGGACGCGGGCGGCGGGATGCTCGGCGCGCTCGGCGCGCACTTTATTGACACGATGCGCTGGTGGTTCGGCGACCTGAGCGAGGTCGCGGGCGCATCCTCCGTCAGCGCGCCGACCGTGCATGTGGGCGACGGCACCGTCCTCCACGCCGACGCGGAGGATACCTTCGCGATGCTGCTGCGCTTCGCGTCGGGCGCGATCGGCAATATCGTCTGCTCTGCCGCCGCGTCGCATGGGCCGGGCGAGGAGATTCGCGCCTTCGGTTCCGAGGGTATGCTGACAATCACGCTCGACGGCACGCTTTGGGGCGCGCGAAATGGCGACCCGGCCCCAGAACCAATCGCCATCCCGGCGCGACTGTTCGGCAGCGGCATCGCCGAGGTGGATGCAGAAGCGACAGCGGCGCATCCGCTCATCCCGCCGTTCATTCGCCTCGCGCGGACATGGGCGTACGGCATCGAGAGCGGCACCAATCCGTCGCCCTCCTTCGCCGACGGGCTGCGCGTGCAGGAAGCCCTCGATGCCGTGCCCCGCTCACAGCAGCAGCATAAATGGGTGGATGTGAGCGGCGCGCGGTGGCCGACCGCGCCGACCCGGTAGCGATTTGGCGTGTATACTGCGTGCGTCGGCATTCGCACACGAAAGAGATGCGCAGAAAGCGAGCGGCACGATGCAACCGAACATGAAAATGCTCCAGGATATGCAGCGGCAGATGGAGAAAATTCAGCACGAACTCGGCGAAACGATGGTTGAGGGGCAGGCGGGCGGCGGTCTCATCACGGTGCAGGTCACCGCGCTGAAGCAGATGCGCGGCATCACGATCAAGCCGGACGCCATTGACCCGGACGACATCGAACTGCTCGAAGACATGATCGTTGCCGCCGTCAATGATGCGATGGGCAAGGCGGACGAGACGGCGCAGGGCAAACTCGGTGGCCTGACCGGTGGCCTCGGCATCCCGGGACTCCTGGGGTGATGGCCCGTCCACGCGCCGTCACCTTCGATTTCCACGACACTATTGCCATCGCGCCCGCTTGGTTCGCGCTCGAAGTGCGGCAGTTGCCCGGCATGGTGCTGCACACCCTCGCGGAACGGGGCGTCATTCCGCATGATGGCGCGCAAATGGCGGCGGCGACCGAGCCATACCGCGCTTTGCGCCGCGCCATCCAGGAGCACGGGCAGGAGTCGGACGCCCTCATCGGCGTTCAGCACGCCTTCCGGGAGATCGGGCTTGTGCTGCCGGATGCGACCGTCGCGGGCGCGATTGACGAACTGATGGCGTCGGTGCGCGCCGACGCCTCCCCGCGTCCCGGCATTGTCGAGGCGATTGCGGAATTGATGGCGGCGGGCCTGCCGCTCGCCGTGATTTCCAATGCCGTTTATCATCCCTTTCTTGAATGGTGCCTCGATGATTGGGGCATCCGCGATGCATTTACCGCGATCATTTCTTCCGCGTCGTGCGGCTACTATAAGTCGCACGACGGTATCTACACCTGCGCCATAGACGCACTCGGCGTTGCGCCAACCGAGATTGTACATATCGGCGATTCATACCGCTTCGATGTCGAAGCGGCACACCGCCTCGGCTTGCGCACGGTTTGGCTCAACCTGAAATGCGAGCCGCGCGATCCTTGCGTCGCCGATCTCGTCGTCGAAAATCTCGATGGACTCGTGTCGCGCATCCTCGACCTTGCGTAAGGCTGGGGCAGCGCAGCGGTATACGTCGCGTATACAGAAAATCGAGACGCCTTCACCGAACGGATCACTTGACGTAATCAGTGTACGTGCATAGTATAGTGATGCTGTTGCACGCGTGCAGACGTTTATGCTATTCGGGAAGGGACACGGGGTGACGTATTTTGGCCTGCATGCTCGGCATGTCCGTTTTCGCACGTCGCTGGTCGTGATGGCGTTTGTCGCGGTATCGCTCCTTTTCCCTAATGCGAGCGTATTCTTCCCTACGACCCGGTCCGTCGCAGCGGCGCCGATCATCCGCTGGGCGTACTACGTCACCTACGCCAAAGATTCATTCACCGCGCTCCAGGCGAATGCGGGCGCGCTTTCGATGGTTTCGCCCTACTATTTTGAACTCCAGACGGATGGGACGATCAAGAACTTCGAGGAACCGGACACGAATGCGTTCCTCCGCGCCGCCCGCGTCAAGATCATCCCGATGGTTAAGAACGACGCGCACAACGCCGATTTCGCCGCCCAGATAGCGACGCCCGAACTGCGTGACAAACTCGCCGCCACGATCGCGGACCTCGTCGTGTCGCGCAATTACGATGGCATCAATGTGGATTTCGAAGACGTCCGGCCCGAAGATCGTGCGCTATTGACCGACACGATGTCCCGAATCGCGGCGAAGATTCGCCCGTCCGGCAAACTCGTGACGCAGGCAATTGTCGGCAAGGCGCGTGATTCGACGACGGGTTACGGCGGCGCGTTCGACTATGCCGCGCTCGCCCCGTCGGTGGATTACGCGATGATCATGGCATACGACTATCACTACGCGGGCGGCGATCCCGGCCCGGTCGCGCCTATCGGCTGGGTGCGCGACACCGCGACCTTTGCCGCGCAAACCTTCGGCGCAGGCAAGGTACTGCTCGGCGTGCCGCTGTATGGTTACGATTGGGACGTAACGAGCGGCGGCACCGCGAAGGCCGTTACCTATCCCCAGGCGCTCGAACGCTCCAAGCGACCTGGCGCGACGCGCTCGGTTGATCTCGCGTCGCAGAGCGAGGTCGTGCGCTACACCGACACCGGCGGCGATCAGCACGAAGTCTGGTTCGAGAGTTCAGCGACTTTCGACGCGAAGTTCGCGCTCGTCCGCCAGGCGGGCATCGCAGGCTTCGGCCTGTGGCGCATCGGTCAGGAAGACACGGGCATCTGGGACGTGATGAAGCGGAGCGACCAACCCGCCGCTCGCGCCCCGCAGGTCGGTGGCGACGACGCGAACCGGCGCTTCTTTACGGAAACGGGACACACTCTACTCAATGCCTTTAAGCAGTTCTGGGACGCGAACGGCGGCGTCGCACAGTTCGGCTACCCGCTGACCGAGGAATTCACCGAACGCAACCCCGCCGATGACCGCACCTATTCCGTGCAGTATTTCGAGCGGGCACGGTTCGAGTGGCACCCGGATACGGCGTCCGTCGCGCTCGGCAAGATCGGTCAGGAAGTGTTCAACGCCAACAACAAGCCGGGCGGCGTCGGCATTGACGCACCGCCGAACCTCCCGCCGGACAAACGCTACTTCCCCGAAACGCGCCATGTGCTCGCCGGCAGTTTCAAGCAATATTGGGACACCTACAATGGTCAACTCATTCTCGGCCTCCCACTCGGCGACGAAGCGGCAGAGAACGGCAAAACTGTCCAGTATTTCCAGTATGGCAGACTGGAATTCAACCCAGCCGGTGTGACATTGCAGGAGCGTGTGTCGGTCGGCATTCTCGGCACCGAGCTGCTGCGGACACGCGGTTGGACGCGCTGACCGAGCCGCACGGCGGCAACGAACCTCGGACTGGAGCGTAGCGTGACGCGGACGATCCTCGTAGTGAACGGACCGAATCTCAACACGCTCGGCACGCGGCAGCCAGAAATTTACGGTAAAACGACGCTCGCTGACATCGAGGCGCAGGTACGCACGCACGCCGAACCGCATGACATCACGATTACCTTCATGCAATCGAACCACGAAGGCGCGATCATTGACATGCTTCAGGATGGGGGGCGGCGCGCAGACGGCGTCATCATCAATCCGGGCGCGTTCACACACTACAGTTACGCGATCCGCGACGCGCTCGCCATGCTTTCCTGCCCGATCATCGAGGTTCATCTTTCTAACATCCACACGCGTGAGGAGTTCCGCCATCGCTCCGTGACCGCGTCGGTGGCGCGCGGCCAGATCGTCGGCCTCGGCTGGCGCGGCTATGTGTTGGCGGTGGAGTATCTGGCCGCACTTTTCGCGGAAGCGGACATTCCCGCATGAGTGCGCGTGAAAACAGTGTCCACAGCGAGCGGTTGGCGCGACTGCGTACGGCGATGGTGGCGGCCGGTTTCGAGGCGGTCTATACCACCCATCCCGCGAACCGCCGCTACCTGACGGGCTATACGGGCGAGGATCACCCGCCGAACGAGTCCGCCGGCGCGCTCCTCATCACCCCAGATGCAGCGTACTTGCGAACGAGCGTCGTCAACGCAGCGCAAGCCCACGCCGAAGCGCCCGATTTCGCCGTTGTCGCGTATGCGCGATCGGACGAGGCGGCGCAGCAACTCCAGGAGATTGCGGCGCGGCACGGCATCCACCGCATCGGCTTCGACGAGAGCGCGATGCTTTATACGACGTACAACTGGCTTCGTTCAATCTTACCCGACGTTGAATTTGCGGAAATTGGCGCCTTGATTCGTGACCTCCGTGCCATCAAAGACGACGCGGAAATCGCCCTGCTCCGACGCGCGCAGGCAATCACTGTCGCCGCGTTTGTCGAGGTATCGGGGCGCGTCGTGGCAGGGATGACCGAAAAAGAGGTGGCGTGGGAACTGGAAAAAGCCGTCCGCGCGCATGGCGGCGAGGGGTTAGGCTTCTCAACCATCGTTGGTGCAGGCGACAATGGATCGCGTCCCCATCACACCGTCACTGACCGGCCGATCCGCATCGGCGAGCCGGTCGTCATTGACATGGGCGCGCGGTATGAAGGCTACAGTGGCGATCTCACGCGCACTATCGTCGTCGGCGAGCCGGACGCGCAGTTCCGTCACATCTACGATGTCGTACTGCGCGCGATGCGCCATGCCGAGGAGGTCGCACGCCCCGGTATGACGGGCGACCAGATGGACGCCGCCGCGCGCGCGGTGATCGCGGAGGCAGGTTACGGCGAGGCGTTCCTGCATGGTCTCGGGCATGGCATCGGCCTGCAAGTTCATGAAGCGCCGAGTGCGCGCCGCGATGGCGACGATGTGTTTGCGGCGGGGATGTCCCTGACCATTGAGCCGGCTATCTATCTGCCGGGATGGGGCGGCGTGCGCATCGAAGACCTCGTCGTCTTCACCGCAGATGGGATCATCAACCTCACCGATGCGCCCGTACTCGACGTCTGACTCTGGTAGCCGGGTGCGTTTCAGGCAAAGCCGATGTACAAAAGCGAGCGTGACGTGTACAGTGCGCCATACTGACGGCGCTGCATTCGCGCGTCATGGGAGAAGCGACGCGTCGCGTGGGGGATGCATGGTCATTGACACGGGTGGGCTGAAAAAGGGCATCGTCATCGAGTTCGAGGGCGCGCTGCTCCGCGTACTGGATTACCAGCACATCAAGACGGCGCGCGGCAGCGCGACGATCAAGATCACGGTGCGCAATCTCCGCACGGGCGCGACGACCGAAAAGAGTTTCCAGAACGGCACGCGCTTCACGGTGGCGGAACTCGAACGGCGGACGGTGCAGTTCCTCTATCGCGACGAGGACGGCAACTACGTCTTCATGGACACCGACTCGTACGAGCAGCCCGTTCTCACGCCGGAAACGCTCGGTAATGTCGTCCATTACATCCGCGAGAACGATACGGTGGATATGCAAACCTTCGCGGGCGAGCCGATTGACGTTATCATCCCGACCACGGTCGTCTTGAAGGTCGCCGAGACGGAACCGGGCATCAAGGGTGACACCGCAACCGGCTCCGTGAAGCCCGCGAAGTTGGAGACGGGGCTGACGATCAACGTCCCGCTCTTCGTCAACGAGGGCGACAATCTGAAAGTGGACACGCGGACGAATAGCTACATCGAGCGGGCAAACGGATGAGTGATGAACGCACCAACGAACGCGGCCTCCCCACTGGTCTAACCGACGATATCGCGGCCATCGCCGCAGTGATGGCGGAGCACGGCCTCGGCAAGATCGAGATCGAGGCGAATGGCGTCCACGTCGTTCTTTCCGCACCACGCACGCAGAAAAACGGCGGGTCGGCGAACGGCATATTCGCTGCCGTCGAGAACGCGGAAGAGAGTGACGAGTCACCCGCTGCGGTGAACGGCTATATCGTCACCTCGCCGATGATCGGCACCTACTACGGGGCGCCCGGCCCCGGTGAAGAGCCATTCGTCCGCGTCGGCGACATGATCGCGGCAGGCCAGACGGTTGCGATCATCGAAGCGATGAAGATCATGAATGAAATTCAGGCGGAACGTGGCGGTGTGGTGGAGGAATTGTTGGTTTCCAATGGGCAGCCCGTCGAATACAACCAGCCCTTGATGCGCCTGACGCAGTAGTCGGTAATCAGTCGTCAGTAGTCAGTAGTCAGTAAATCCGGGGTAGTTCCGACTACCGGCTACTAATTACTGACTACTCAGGAGTTAGGTGTGCCGCTCGTCACCGTCTCCGAAATCACGGCATATCTCAAGGAACTTTTCCAGATTGATCCCGTGCTGGCCGACATCTGGGTACGGGGCGAGGCGTCCAACATCTCGCGCCCGGCGTCCGGGCATCTCTATTTCTCCCTGAAAGACCTCGACGCGTCGCTCCGCTGCGTTTGCTTCAAACAGCAGGCGCGCTATCTTTCGTATCTTCCCGATGATGGCGACGCCGTGCTGGCGCATGGCCGCATCGGCATCTACGAGGCGACGGGGCAGTATCAACTCTATATAGATCTCATCCAGCCGGACGGCGTCGGACTGCTCGCCGCGCAATTCGAGCGACTGCGGCTGCAGCTGGAACGCGAAGGGCTGTTCGACGAGGCCCGTAAGCGCCCTTTGCCGGTCACACCGCGCTGCATCGGCGTCGTCACCAGTGCGTCCGGGGCGGTTTGGCACGACATCCAGACCGTCGTCGCGCGCCGCTATCCGCTCACCAGCCTCCTGCTCGCAGCCGCAGCAGTTCAAGGGAGCGCCGCGCCCACCGAGATCATCCGGGCGATTGCCGCGTTGCAGGCGGATGGGCGGGCGGAGGTGATCATCGTCGGACGCGGTGGCGGTTCAGCGGAAGACCTCGCGCCGTTCAACGACGAGGCGGTCGTGCGCGCCATCTTCGCGTGCCGGATTCCGGTCGTCAGCGCGGTTGGGCACGAAACGGACAGTACCCTCGCCGATCTCGTCGCCGATGTGCGCGCACCGACACCCTCGGCCGCCGCCGAACTCTGCACACCGGACATCGCAGCGATTTCCGATGATCTCGCAACGGCCGTCCGGGCGATGACCGCACTGATCCGCGACGATTTCGATCAGCGGGCGAGCGACCTCGATGCGCTGCGTCGCAACCTGCAACGTCTCTCCCCGATCCTGCGCGCCGAACAGTTCCGGCAGCGCATTGACGAGCGGACGCGGACACTGACCGCGCTCATCGCGCAATCGCTGATCGTAAACCGCGAGCGACTCGGTGCGCGCCGCGCCGCGCTGGCGGCACTCAATCCGGCAGCGGTGCTGGATCGAGGTTTCGCGCTCGTCACCGATGCTAAGACCGGCGCGGTCGTGCGGCACGCCGCCGACGGCTACCGCGACCGCGCCGTGCGCATTCGGGTCGCGGACGGGTCGTTCGAGGCAACCGCGACCGGAACTATGGAGGAGCAATGAACCATGAGCGCGACTGAACCGCACGACGCTATCGCCGATCTCGCCTTTGAGGAAGCATACGCGCGGTTGGAGGAGGCGCTTTCGCGGCTGCAAATGGGCAATATGTCGCTGGACGACTCGCTCGCGGCGTTCGAGGAAGGGATGACGCTCGCCGCGCATTGTCAGTCCCTGCTCGACGCGGCGGAACTGCGCGTCGAGATGCTCGAACGCGCCGAGTCGGAAACCGACCTGGACGATGAACCGCCATTCTAGCGACAACCGCGTCGCCGCGTTACATCAGGAGGAATACATGGCAAATGTACCCGTGGCACTGCAACTCTACACCGTGCGCGAAGAGTCGGCGCACGATTTTGTTGGCACGCTCGATAAGGTCGCGGCAATCGGCTACACCGCCGTCGAACTGGCGGGGTACGGGCCGCTCAGCCCACAGGAGTTTCGCGCGAAGCTCGATGCACTCGGCATGACGATCGCCGGGAGTCACATCGCCCTGACGCGGATGGAGAACGAACTCCCCGCCGTGATCGAGGAATGCCGCATCCTCGGCTGCCCAACGCTGGTCTGCCCGTTTCTGCCGCCAGAACGACGGACCGATGCCGCGTATCGCGATGTCGCGGCTTCGTTAAATCGCATCGGCGCGACCGTGCGGGCGGAGGGCCTTCACCTCTGCTACCACAACCATGCGTTCGAGTTTGAGACGAGGATGGACGGTCTCACCGCGTTCGACTGGCTCGCGGCACATACCGATCCGGCGCTTGTGCAACTAGAACTCGATGCATTCTGGGTCCAGAAGGCGGGTCAGCACCCGACCGTCCTGCTCGAAACGTATGCTGGACGCGTGCCGCTCGTGCATCTGAAAGACATGACGACTGACGCGGAGCAGACGTTCGCGCCGGTCGGTACGGGTTCCGTGGACTTTGCGCCGATCTTCGCGGCGGCGGAGCAAAGCGGCGTCCAGTGGTATATCGTCGAGCAGGACCGCGCGGTTGGCTCGGCCATCGAGGCGGCGCGCACGAGCTACAATAATCTGCGCACGATGGGAAAACTGTAGCGTGGTCGGGGTGAGGTTTGAAAGCCTCACCCCGACCACACTCCCCGAAAGCGCGAACTCAGTACGCTCGATCTATGAGAACCCGACCGCGAACGGGCTTGCCGGTAAAGAGGTCGGGGCCTTCCTCGTCGTTATCATGCAGGGGAATGCAGCGGATCGTCGCTTTCGTCTCCTGCTTAAGCTTCTCCTCAGTCGCGGGGTCGCCGTCCCAGAAGATGTAGGAGAAGCCCGCGTTCGCCGCGACGCGCTCCTTTAGTTCGTCGTACGACGTAACGGTCGCGCTGTTCTCCTTCTGGAAGTCGAGGGCGCGCTGGTACAGGGCGTTGTGGATGTCGTCCAACAGCGCCTGCACCCGCCCGGCCAGACCGTCGAGTGGTACGGCTTCTTTCGTCCGATTGTCGCGACGGGCGAGCACCGCCTGCCCCGCCGCCACATCGCGGGGGCCGACTTCGATGCGGACGGGGACGCCTTTCAGCTCCCACTCGTTGAACTTCCAGCCCGGCGTGTGCTCGGCGTCACGGTCTACCTTGACGCGCACGCCCGCCGCCTTCAAGGCGCGTTCGATCTGCGCTGAGGCCTCGAAAACCTGCTCGCGCGCCTCGTCGGTACGCCAGATCGGCACGATGACCGCCTGCACGGGCGCGACGCGAGGCGGCATCTGCAGGCCGCTCTGGTCGCCATGGACCATGATGATCGCGCCAATTGCCCGCCAACTGAGCCCCCACGAGGTGTTCCACGCATACTCGCGCTCGCCGGAGGGCGCGAGGAACTGGATGTTGAACGACTTTCCGAAATGGTCGCCGAGGTTGTGCGATGTGCAGGATTGCAACGCCCACTTCTTGCCGCGCATCATCGCTTCGAGCGTGTAGGTGCGCAGCGCGCCCGCGAACCGCTCGGAGTCACTCTTGCGCCCCATCACCGAGGGAATCGCCAGTTCGTTCGTGTAGAAGTCGTTGTAGACATCAATCATCATCAGGGCGCGCTCTTCCGCCTCCTCGGCGGTCGCGTGGGCGGTGTGCCCCTCCTGCCAGAGGAATTCGCGCGTCCGCAGGAACGACCGGGGCCGCTCCTCCCAGCGCACGACGGAGCACCATTGGTTAATGAGGATGGGCAGATCGCGGTAACTCTGTACCCACTCCGCAAAAATCGGGCAGATGATGGATTCCGACGACGGGCGGACGGCGAGCCGTTCTTCGAGTTGCTTGTTCCCGCCCATCGTCACCCAGGCCACTTCGGGTGCGAAGCCCTCGATATGCTCCGCCTCCTTGGCAAGCATGGATTCGGGAATGAACATGGGAAAATACGCATTCTCAACGCCCGTTTCCTTGAACCGGTCATCGAGCCTGCGCTGCATGTTCTCCCACAGCCCGTAGCCGTACGGCTTGAAAACGCGGCATCCGGCAACGGGCGAGTTATCCATCATCCCCGCACGTTTGATCACGTCCACATACCAGCGATCAAACTGGTCATCGTCCACATCTACAGGTTCTTCGATGAAATTCGATACCATGCGTGTATTCCCTTTCTCTTGGCGGCAAACGGCAGACAGCGCGCAATCACCTGCGCACTCAGCACTCAGTACTCAGCACTCGGCACTCGTGAAAAGGCAGGGGTCAGCGGGGGTTTGCGGATAATCAGCGCACCGGAAGCAGCCGCCCCTGCCGGGACGGTGCGGGGAGGCCGCCATCGCCCGACCCGTCGCGCAGTTCGCTTTGGGCGGACGCGGCAGGGATCGTGCGGTATGATCGAGATTGAGGTCGGTTGTGGGCGTGCGCCAGATACATGGTACATTCCTTCAAGACATGCAATGCCCAACACGGTGAGTATCGCACACGCGTCAAGGCACGGGAAGATGGCGGACAACATCCTCGTCGGTACCTGCAACTGGTCGGATCATCTTGGCTTCTACCCGTCGGGAGTAAAGCCCGGCAACCGCCTCGCTTATTACGCGCGCTTCTTCCCGATCGTCGAGGTGGACAGCACCTTCTACGCGCTACAAAGCGAGCGAAACTTCGCCAAATGGGCGGACGCGACGCCGGACAATTTCGCCTTCAATGTCAAGGCGTACAAAGCGCTAACGCTCCATGAGCGGGACGCGCAAGGGCAAACGGTAGCGCCGACGCGCGAGATCGTCGCGCGGTTCAGCGGCGCGATTGAACCGCTGCGCGAGGCGGGCAAACTGCGCGCGCTCCATTTCCAATTCCCGCCGTGGTTCGTCGCGACGGATCGAAGCCGCACCTATCTGTCACAGGTGCGCGAGATGTTCCCGGATGACTTGCTGGCGATCGAGTTCCGCCACCGCTCGTGGCTGGCGCCGCAGGAGCGAGAGCGGACCTACGAGACGCTGCGCGACTTACGGATGGCCTACACGATTGTGGACGAGCCGCAAGGTGAATCAAACAGCGTGCCACCGCTGGTAGCGGTGACGAACCCGGCACTAGCAATCGTCCGTTTCCACGGGCGCAATCAAGAGACATGGAACAAGCCGGGTTTGAAAGGCAGCCAGGAGCGATTCAATTATCGGTACTCTACTGACGAACTGCGCGGTTGGTTGCCAAACGTGAATGAGGTCGCCTCGGAAGCGGCGACCGTTCACCTCCTCTTTAACAACAATGCGGGCAACTACGCCGTCGTCAACAGCCTCGAAATGCGCGACCTCCTCGGTCAACCGCACGAAACGCCCGAAGCGCCCGTCATCCAGCCACGACTGCTTTAAGAAATGGACCGCCAAGACGCTAAGGGCGCCAAGAAAACGCGAAGAAGAAGAAGAAACTGATCTTTCTTCCCTCCTTGGCGTCTTGGCGGTCTAAAAGCGCTCTCAGAACAACCGGCGCACGGGACGTCGTGCAGCGGGTACTGTGCTGCCCCGCGCGGATCCCCCCTGCAACTTGTTCCATGTCCAATGGAGCAGGCGCATCCCGACGCGAAAAAACACAATCCGAGCCAACCACGCGAACATACTTCACCCCTTGCATAAGAAAACGGTACACTCGCGAGTGTTAATGCGAGACACGTGCCACGACACGATGGCGGAAAGTAGGAGGGCTGGGGTGAGTTCATCGTACGGGTACTGGTATATGGCGCTCGAAGAGGTCGCACGGACGCTCCAGCCGGATGATCCCACGGCGATCACGGAGACCAAAGCGATCCGTAAGGCGACGCTCGCCCCCGATGAGGCGGTGGATGCCTACATCACGCTCGGCGATCACGAGGCCGTGACGCTCTGGCTGCTGACGAACTTCCGCCGCGTGGTGCGGCTCCAGTTCGCCGCCAACCGGGCGCACCACCGCTCGTTTCCGCTCTCGCGGATCACCTTTCTCGGCGGGGAAATCGAGGGCACGACTTCGCGGATGACCGACGTCGCCGGTTTCGACGCCGTGCAGTTCCGATTCGTAATCCACGATGAAATGCCGATCGAGTTAACGCTGCCGGTCAGCACGCCGCACAGCGTCGCGGGGCGCGAGGAGATCGAGTTCGCGCAAAAGTTGCTCGGCGCGCTCTCTACGGAACCCGTGCGCTAGTTCGGGTGGATCGCCGAGTCATTCTCCGGTTGGAATGTCTCGGTATGCGGCTCGCTGAGATAGCCGAGCAACCCGTGCTCGCGGCCGATCAGCCGAATGATCTCCCGCAGGCGTGCCGCCGTATCCGTTGCTTCGAGCAATCGCTGCTTCTCGATGGTGTTGATCGGCAGCGAGGCCGCGAGTTCGTATGCGGCGGCGGTCGGGTCGGCTGGGAGGTCGGCGGCGGTGAACGCTTCGTTGGTCAGCCGGGCGACGCGGCGACGAAATGCATTCCACTTTCGCGTCGCCTGGTCGCGCGCGTCGAATGCCTCGCTTACCGGCTCAGATAGCCATTCGACGCGCGCGACGCAGTACTCCATCTCCCAATCGAGGCCAAGGATGCGGAATCGCTGATCGCCGGTCGTCACCA
The DNA here is from genome assembly GCA_038231255.1 of Thermomicrobiales bacterium. GTDB lineage: Bacteria > Chloroflexota > Chloroflexia > Thermomicrobiales > JALYUS01 > JALYUS01. The sequence goes on from JBBRLR010000031.1 coordinate 41,472, forward strand.
GGTTCATGCAGCCGTCCGGGAAGCGCGTCGCACCGCTGATATGTGCGGTGGTGCCGACGGGATACGTCGTGCACTGGCCGGTCGGACTGAGCGGCGCGCCCGCGAGCACGACACCGAAATCATGGTTCTCACGGAGGCACAAGGCGATCATCCGCTTGTAGCGCTCCTCGAAGACGTGGAGCGGCAACGTCATCCCCGGAAAAAGCACGAGGGAAAGCGGAAAGAGCGGCAGGGTTGTCGTGCTTGAAGTCATGTCCCTAATCCTTCACAAACGTGGCGACACTGCTGCCCATGTGGGCATGCCATCAGTTTAATCACCGCAGCATGAATCGGCAACAGGGGAACCTCACCCCCCACTGCCCAGAGATACGGTATTGGTTGTCAAGCAGCAGCCAGCGCGGGATCGACGATTCGATAATTCGACTGATACCGCTCTTGCTTTGTCACGAGCGCCCACGCCAGGTGCAACAGCTTGCGCGCCGCCGCACA
>JBBRLR010000032.1:0-41361 GCA_038231255.1 Thermomicrobiales bacterium
AAGACCGGCGACAAGCAGGATCTCCCAGCCCAGCAGCACCCAGATCCCCTTCGCCCGCCAGCCGAGCGTTTGTTCGGTGGGGCCGAGTTTCTTCGCCGCGCCCCGGATCATCACCAGCACGATCATCCCCGGCACGGTCAGGCCGAGAAAACTGACCCAGTTCCACATGGGCGGCATCAGGCTCACCTTATCCAACTGCCCAAGCCCGATGCCGAGCAGGATTGTGCCCGCCACCAGCACCACGCCGTCTCCCGCCAGCGCGATCTGGCCGAGGTGTTTCCAACCCGTGAAGTTGTGCTCGGGAGCGGGAGTGAGGGCGATCGAGGCCGTACCGATCGTGATCGCTAAGATGACGGCGATGAACTGGAGCGTCGCCATCGAGCGGCCCACCAGATGGTGGTTGAAGGGAGGAAGGACCGTGCCCAGGTAGAAGAGCGAGCCGAGTAGCGTCAGGTCGCCGAGCAGCGCGGCCATCTTGCTCCGTGGCTTCCCCTTGAGCGCGGAAAGGAGCAGCGCCCCGCCGCTCCCTCCGACGATCACGCCGACCAAAGCTTCGGCGACGAATCGCCCAATCGAGACATACGCCGCGAACGCGAGGGCGACCATCCCCGCCCCCACGACGAGCAGGCCGATACCTGCCGCGAGCGCCGCTGCCTGCAGCAGCCCGGAATGTTCTTCGGCCGCAGCCTGCGACGTGGCGCCTGTCAATGTGGTATCCATAAATTTCTCCTGCCAGATCATCCGTTTCTCTCCGCGAAAGAGCGCGTGTTATGACCCAAGACGCGCCACGATATGCGCGAGAGCATTCCAGTCGGCGACAGAAAGACGCGCCACCAGCCGCACGTCGTTTCCGCCGTCGGGCGCGAGTACCAGGGCGTCCCCTTCATCGAGCCGCACCCCGGTGACGGAGAGGATGTTCGGCATATGCGAGACGACCACCCGGTTCGTCCCCACCGGCTGCGGCGACGTGAGGATTTGCCGCAGGGCGACGTTGCGCTCATTCATCGTCGCCTCCGCGACCTTGCCGGGGGTGTTGTCGCGCAGTCGCTCGGTCGGCTCGGGGGCCTTGCCGGTCGCCAGCCGCGCCGTGTCGAGAGTGCGGCAAAGATCGCTGCTGACGACCTGCCCGACGGGGATCGCGAGGGTCTCGAACGCCCCGCCAATCGTCCGCGCCTGAGTGCGCCCCTCGCCGGTCAAATTGCGCTGCGTCGCGCAGTTGGTGATGTTTTGCAGGTCTGTGTCTGTCTGGGACTGATCCGTCATCGCGTGCCGGAAGAGGATCACGTAGCCACCACGCTGGAGCGCCGCCGCTAACGCGCCGTCGCTCAGTGTCGAATCGGCGGCCTGCACCCCAACGGCTTGAAAAAGACTCAAACCGAGGAGACCGGAAAGCAGCAGGATCATCACGCGGTGCGCGCTCCACTTGGTCATTACGTTGAGCATGGCATTCTCCTCTTCTGATCCGCCCAGGACAATCAGTGACGAGTGCCTGTCGGATCGTCCGCATATGCCGTCTCTTTGACCATCCAGACAGCATTCCACCGGTGCTGAACTAGGTCATACCCAGGACCTGCGCTCAGTACACCGCATTCTTTTTTTTGGATTGGTTTTTGGTGTAATCGCTATTTTGGATGGAGGGAATATCGAGGGGAGAGCAGGATATAATGATTCGTGCTACAGAACACCCAATCGCCGAGATCGTTCGTGCATCGCCTCGCACCCGTTACGCGATGATCGGATACCGCTGTGCAGGAACCTGCGCATGAATGAGCGATGGAAATCGCCACCGCGAACACATTGGCCACTCCCGGATTTAACGGCGCGTAACAATTGACCTGGTGCTGCTCGCGTATACTCCCTGACGGGGCGTCCCATCCTCGGGGTGTTGCCGTATGTGGCCCGGTTGGCGAGCCATCCCGTGGGAGAAAGGACTGCCCATCCAATGCAGAACGTGGGCGAAGGTTTCGACATTGCAGCGGCCCGCTCCGGCGACCAGGAGGCGTTTGCACGGCTGATCGCGCCATACCGGCGCGAACTGCTCGTTCATTGCTATCGGATGCTCGGCTCGTTCGAGGACGCCGAGGATACGGTGCAGGAAACGTTCCTGCGCGCCTGGCGTCGGCTGGGATCATTCGAGGGGCGCGCCTCCTTCCGCGCCTGGTGCTACAAGATTGCGACCCATGCGGCGCTGGACGCGCTCGACCGTCGGCGCGTGCGATCCCTGCCGATGACCACCCACGCACCGGCCAACCCCTGCGATCCGTTGCCATCGCCCTCCCTGGAAACACTCTGGCTGGAGCCGCTGCCCGATGCATTCCTTCCCACCGAGAGCGCCGGTCCTGAGGCGCTCTACGATGTGCGGGAGAGCGTCGCCCTCGCCTTTCTTGCCGCCCTTCAGCGCCTGCCGGGGCGACAGCGCGCCGTGCTGATCCTGCGCGATGTCCTTGCCTGGCGAACCGATGAGGTCGCCGATCTGCTGGACATGACAGTCGTCGCGGTGAACAGCGCCTTGCAGCGCGCACGCGCAACCATCCAGACATTACCGGGAACGTATCGAACGGGGGCCTCACTTCCCCCCGCTGATGCCCAGGTGGCAACCCTGTTGGCTGCGTATGTGCGGGCATGGGAGGAAGCGGATGTGCCGCGTCTGGCGGCGCTCCTACGCAACGATGCACTCCTGTCCATGCCACCCCTCCCTGCCTGGTATGAGGGGCGGGCCGCGATCCGCACCTTCCTCCGCCAGCATCTCTTCGCGGGCGATGCGGCACTTCGTTTCCGTCTCGTGCCGACGCGGGCGAATGGCTGCCCGGCCTTCGCGGTCTATACCCGCGATACGGCCGGTATCTATCGGGCGGGTGCGCTTCAGGTTCTCATCATCGTCGGCGATCGGATTGCCGCAATCCACGACTTTCTCGCGCTCGATGACCGGCTCTTCGCGCGATTTAATCTCGCTCCCACCGTCTGACCGATGAGTTTGGCGTCCCGCCGCCGTCCTATCGGGTGTACGCATCACACGGCGTAGCAGGGATACGCCGGGGATGGTCGCCCGCTGCAACACCCCCGGTTCAGACGACGAAGGAGCATGATATGTCCACCCAACACGACAGCGCATCGAACCTGCAACTCGCTCTACTCTCGATCCGCGGTACACTGGCGCCCGCCACCCTGGAGGCTGCCCGCGCCCTCCACAATCAGACAGCGGGCGCGCCGGAGAGCGTCGCTGCCGCGCGCTCGCTTGGCGACATGAGCCACATGGTGTATGTGCCGACTGGGCAACAGGGCGACGCGGCGGGCGAGTTCCTGATCCTCGATATCTGGAAAAGCATGGAGGGTTTAAATAGCTTCTTCGCCAATCCGCACGTTCAGGAGCAGGCCGGGCAGATCTTCACCAGCCGTGACCCTGTCGTGTGGGTCCCAGCCGATGGGTTTATCAATTACCATTTCCCTGTTTCCGGTGGACAAAACGAACGCTCTATCGGCGTGATTCGCGGGCCGGTGCATGGGCGCATGGCGGCGCAGGAGCTGCACAACGCGCTGGTCACGACGCACGTTGCCACCGCTCGTCTGCGCGGGAATCTCTCGCACGAGGCGTACTTCCGACTCGCGGCGCCAGATTCTCCCGAGGCGCTGGAGTTCTTCGCGGTGGATGTCTGGTCGAGCGCGTCCGGCATGCAGGAACATTACAGCGACCCGGCCTTCCTGCAATCCTACAGCGGTCTGTTTGCCGCCGAACCTGCGGCGTCCACCTGGCAGCGCCCGACCGGCGAATGGGTTGAATGGTGATCTCACAGGCTCTGCCTTCGACGCTCTCTATCTCCTGCGTCAACGGATGCCACTGTGGAGGAAACTGCTCATAAATTGGCGTTGGAAGATGAAGAAAAGACCGAGCAGGGGCGAGACGACGAGTAGCGTACCCGATTCGCCCATCTGTGTCAGCGTATTCAGACTAACAGTGATCGGGCAATATCGAACCACATTGACGGAGTATATGCAAACACATATAGTACATTGATGAGGAGGGAACGTCGTGACCTGATTCCAATCGCGTCTGCGCTCGACGACCTGCGGGCTTTCCCGGAAGATGTGAAGGACGTGATGGGGCAGGCGCTCCTCGATGCGCAATATGGAGACAAACACCCCGCCGCCAAACCACTGCACGGTTTCGGCGGTGCAGGCGTACTGGAAATCGTTGATGACTACGATGGGGACACATACCAAGCGATCTACACCGTACGATTACGGAGCGGCATTTATCTGCTGCATGCGTTTCAGAAAAAGGCGCGACGCGGCATCAAAACAGATCGGCACGACATCGAGCTCGTCAAGAGACGTCTGAATGCGGCGATTGAGGAAGATGCGCGGCGGATGGAAGCGGGGCGATCAACATGAGCGACGAGATCGAATTCACGGAAAGTAGCGGCAATGTCTTCGCGGATCTCGGATTGCCGAATCCTGAGGAGCGACTGGCGAAAGCCGAACTCGCCCGCCAGATTCGCACAATCATCGAAGAACGGCATCTCACACAGACACAGGCGGGGGCGATCCTCGGCATCGCGCAGCCGAACGTCTCCAATCTCCTGCGCGGGCGGCTCAGCGGATTTTCCGTCGAGCGGCTGATGGAATTCCTTACGGCGCTCGGGTGTGACGTGCGGATTACCGTCACATCAGCAGCCGAGCCGAGCAAGCGGGGAGAGATCACCGTCGCAACGAGTAACGAGTAACGAGTAACGGGTGGGCAATGCTCAGCGCTCAACACCCCATTAGCGAATACCGCTGTGCAGGAAACTGCTCATAAATTGGCGTTGGAAGATGAAGAAAAGACCGAGCAGGGGCGAGACGACGAGCAGCGTGCCCGCCATGACGAGCGCCCACTGCGCGCCCGATTCGCCCATCTGCGTCAGCGTGTTCAGGCCGACCGTGACGGGGCGGCTCGCATCGGAGTTCGTGACAATCAGCGGCCAGAGGAAGTCGCTCCAATGGAAACTGATGCTGACGACCGAAAAGGCCACCAGCGCGGCGCGGGCGCTCGGCAGGTAGACGTGCCAGAGCGTCTGCCACCAACTGGCGCCGTCGAGCACGGAGGCGTCGTCCAACTCGCGCGGCACCTGCTTGAAGGTTTGCCGCAAAAAGAAGGTCCCGAACGCGCTCGCGAAGAACGGCAGCATGATCGCCAGTTTCGTATCGAAGAGATGGAGCCGCCGGATCGTCGCGTAGTTCGGCACGATCAAGGCGTTCGTCGGCACGAGAATCTGCATGAGGATCAGGACGAAGAGCGCATCGCGACCCGGAAAGTCGAGCCGCGCAAAGGCGAACCCGGCGAGGCTGATCGTCACCAGTTGCACCGTGAGGATGCCGAAGACGATCACAAAGGTGTTGAGGAAATACTGCCCGAATGGCACGCGATCCCAGGCGTCCACAAAGTTGTGCAGCGTCAGGCCCCCACCCCACCACGGCGACCCCGACGCCACCGAAACATTCGCCGGTCGGAGGGCGACCGCGATGCTCCATAAGAGCGGTAGCGCCCACGTCACGCCGAGCAGCGCGAGCAGGATCGTACCAATCGTGCCGCCGATTCGCCGCCGACCGCGCGGCCCGCTTAACGCCCGCGACCGTGCCGCCCGCTCGCTGCCGAGCACGTCAAGGGTGGCGTCGGGCGCGGCGATGATCGAGATCGTTCGCGGCGCTTCAGCACTATCCATAATTCGCTCGGCGCTCGGAGATCGTGAAGTTGGCGACGGTAAAAACGAGCAGGAGAAGGACGAGAATCACCGTCGCGGCGTTCGCGACGCCGAGATTGCGGAAGCGGAACGCCGTCTCGTAGATGTAGAAGAGTAAGAGGTTCGAGGCGTTGCTCGGCCCGCCCTGCGTCATGATATAGATCTGATCCACCATCTGGATCGAGCCGACCGCCGCGATCGTCGAGACAAACAAGGTCGTCGGCTGGAGGAGCGGGATAGTGATGTACCGCACCTGTTGCCAGCGCGCCGCGCCGTCGAGTTCCGCCGCCTCGAAGATTTCGTCGGGCAAGTTCTGCAAGCCCGCGAGGTAAAAGAGCATGAAGTAGCCTGTTTGCTTCCAGACCGCCATCGCCATCAGGGCGGGTAGGACGAATTTTGTGTCCCCCAGCCAATTTGGCGCACCGAGGCCAACCGCGCGCAGCCCTTGATTGACCAGACCGAAGTTCGGCGTATACAGAAACAGCCAGATTGCCGCCGCGCTGACCATCGGCAAGACCGTCGGATAAAAAAAGGCGCTACGGAGGATGCCGATTCCCTTCAGTTTCCGGTTCAAAAAGAGCGCGAAGAGCAAGGCGAGGAGGATGCTCGCAGGCACTGTGCCGAGGATAAAAAGCACCGTATTGCGGAAGACCTCGTGGAACGTATCGTCCGTCGCGACCTCTTTGTAGTTGCCGAGGCCGATGAAGCGCGGCACGCGCACCGCCTGATTCTGCTTGAACAGGCTGCGGTAGACCGTTGCGACCATCGGATACAGCGTAAACGCCGCCACCCCCAACGCGGTGGGGAACACGAGAAGCCACGGCAGCAGCGGCGACTGGCGTTTCATGGTTCAGTTGTCGGTAGTCGGTAGACAGTAATCAGTTGGAAACGAAAGCGCTTCGCGCGTCTCTTTCTGACTACTGTCTACCGACTACCGACTACCGACTACTCCTCTCTTACCGGAACTGCTTCAGGATATTGTCGGCGTTCTTCTGGGCGTCGTCCATCGCGGCCTGGGGCTGCTTCTTGCTGGTCAGGGCGGCCTGGAGTTCGTCGCCGAAGACCTTCTGGATCTGCGGGCCGGAGTGCGTCGCCAGTTCGCGGCTGGCATATTGCAACTGGTCACGGGCGATGAGCGCTTGCGGGTTCTTGGCAGTGTACTCCTTGAGCGCCGGGGTTTCCCACGCGCTCTTGCGCGGCGCGACGTAACCGGAGTCAATCGTCCACTTCGCCTGGTACTCCGGCGAGGACATGAACTGGATGAACTTCCACGCCGCCGCCTGCTTCTCCTTCGGCGTCTTCTTGAAAAGGTAGAAGTTGCCGCCACCCGTCGGCGCGCCCGGCTGCTTCAGGCCGGGCAGGTAGCCGACGCCAACGGGGAACTTGGCGTTCTTGAGGATGTTCGTCAGGGAGCCGGTCGTGTGCCAGACCATCCCCGCCTTGCCGCCGAGGAAGTCGTCTGGCGTCGTGTTCCAGATGACGATGCTGGCGGGCTCGACCTTGTCCTTCGTGCCGAGGCCAACCCACGCATCGAGCGCCTGCACGACGGCGGGATCGTTGAAAAAGGTTTTCGTGCCAGTGTCGTCCACGAGGTTTTTGCCGTTGCCGATCGCCATCCCCTGGAAGACCCAGTACGGGAAGCCGTCAGACGGGATTTCGACGCCCCAGCGAGAGCCGTCCGCCTTGGTCAACTTCTTCGCGGTGTCCACCATCTCGGCCCACGTCTTCGGCGACTGCTCGGGGTTCAGGCCGACCTCCTTGAAAAGGTCCTTGTTGTAGTAAAGCACCGGCGTGGAGCGCTGGAAGGGGATGCCGTAGACCTTGCCGCCGTCTCTGGAGTTGAGCATGAAGGCGTCGTAGAAATCGGAGATGTACGCCGGGTCCGCCGTCTTGATGTAGTCGTCGAGCGGGATGATGGAGTCGGCGTCTTTGAGGGCGTAGAGATCGGTGGACAGGGAGACGGCGACATCCGGTGGCTGGCCACCACCGTCAATCGTCGTCTGAATCTTCGTCAGTGTATCCGTGTAGGAACCGGCGTAGGTCGGTGTCACCTTAATGCCGGGGTTCGCCTTCGTGAAATCGGCGGCGTAGCCGTCAATAATCTTGGTGATTGGCCCGCCGACCGCGACCGGGTAGAAGAAACTGACCTCAACAGCCGCCCCGCTGGTTGTGGCAGGCGCGGTGGTCGCGCTCGCGCCGGTCGTGGTCACTGGGGCGACCGTTGCCGCAACGGGTGCAGTCGTCGCACTTACGGCCGGGGCCGTCGTCGCACTGACTGCCGCAGTGCCCGTGACAGCGGCTTTCGGTGTATCAGTGGCGCTGCTACCACCGCATGCGGCAAGGAGCGCCGCCACCGCCGCGCCTGCGCTCGCGCCGAGGAACCGGCGGCGAGAAAGATTGTGTTTCTCCTGCGAGATGTCCGTCATGATGTCGCTCCCCTTCTGCCCTTCCATATGACGCGCCCTCGCCATTCGCCGCGAGGTCCGCGCGACATCTCCATCCATCATTGCCCCACAAATGTTGCTGACATCCTACCATAGGCTCGGCGCGTCCGTACATCCGTACCGGAGCCTACGGGACAGAGATGAGTCGGCAGTAAGAGCGATATGTGCGGGCGATGAACCTGCCGTTTATGACGACCCCGCCGCCTGCTGTTCGGCCTTGTAGGCGGCGAGTTCGGCTTGGTGGTGGGTCAGTTTCCCGGTCACGTCGCCGATCTGCTTGCTGTTGCCTGCCTGCTGGGCCTGCTGCAACTCGCCGGTCAGCACGTCCACCAACCCCTGCAGGTCGTAGACTTTCTGGCCGACGAGCGTGCCGTACGGCATCCCGGCAGCGGCTGCTTGCTGCTTCATTTTCTGACGCACGGCATCGGGAATCGTGAAACTCATCCGCTGGCCCCCATTTCGCGGTCTTATTTGGCGATCTTCAGGAAATATGCGTACCAGTCTGTGCGAATCGTCTCCTGGGCTTGCGGTAACGTCATCCGCCCCGCGCACACCTCGGCATGCAGTGCGTTCTCGACCTTATCTTTTTCGTGCGCGCCGATCGTATTGGGCGCATCGGATGTGACGTACGGCTCGGGCCAGAGATTCGTGACCATGTTGCTGCCGCCGAGTTCGAGCGAAATGAAATGATCCACCTCGTGCTTGCCTGGCTCGTTCGGGATGCCGTACCGCTGGTAGACCGCCGCCTTCTCGTCGCTGGAGACACTACGGACGCCGGAACTGTAGCCGGAAACGCAGACTTCCTTCGCCGTCACGCCAGGCAGCACATCGCCAGGCGTCAGCGACGGATTCGGATAGAGACTCGCCGGGCCGGCCTTCGCGCCGCCACCAGTCGCGGCTGCCGGAGCGGTTGTCGCTTTCCCGCCAGCGCATCCACTCATCATCAAGACAAGGGCTGCAAGCAAAAACAGTTGCTGAATACGCTGGCGTTGCACTGCACTATCCTCCATCCCCAGATCGTGTCCCCTATCGGCACTGGCAGCAATCGTACCACGCGCAGATCATTGCGCCATTACCGCGCGGCGCGAGCGACCGACCGAGAGGCAAGGAGGGCGCGGTCAATGGCGGCGCGGTCCACATCGAGGTGGGTGACGGCGCGGACGCGATGCAGGCCCATCGCGTTCATCCGCACGCCGTGCGGGAGGATGGCGGCGCACCAGCCGGCGGCGGTCATGCCGAGGGCGGAAACGTCAAAAAAGACGAGGTTCGTCTCGACCGCGCGCGGGTCAATGCCGATGCCCGGCATCTCCGCCAGCCCTTCCGCGAGGATGCGGGCGTGCACGTGATCCTCCGCCAGCCGCTCGACATTGTGTTCGAGCGCGTAGATGCCGCCTGCCGCGATGATCCCCGCCTGCCGAAGCGCGCCACCGAAGGCTTGCTTGTACCGCCATGCCACCTCGATGAACGCGCGCGACCCGACCAGCGCCGCCCCAACCGGCGCGCCCAGCCCTTTCGTGAAATCTATCCAGGTCGAATCGAACGGCGCAGCGAAATCGGCGGCGGCAACGCCCGACGCGACGACCGCATTCATCAGTCGCGCGCCGTCCATGTGTGTCGCAAGGCCGTGCCGGCGGGCGATGTCGCAGATCGCTTCCAGCCGTTCCAGCGGCCAGACGGTGCCACCGCCGAGGTTGCTCGTGTTCTCCGCCCAGAGGAGGCGCGTCGGTGGGGCGTAGCGGCTCGGCGCGTGGATTGCCGCCTCCACCTGCTCCGGCGTGTAGATGCCCCGCGCGCCATCCAACCCGGTGATGACGACGCCGGAAAGCAGACCCGGCGCGCCCGCCTCGAAGTGGATCGGGTGCGCCGTCTTGTCCATCAACACCTCGTCGCCGGGGCGGGTGTGGACCTTCAAGGCAATCTCGTTGCACATCGTCCCGGAGGGCAAAAAGAGCGCCGCTTCCTTGCCCAGGAGCGCCGCGACCATCTCCTGCAAACGATTGACGGTCGGGTCCTCACCCTTCTGCTCGTCGCCCACCTCGGCGTCGCACATGAAGGCGCGCATTGCGCGCGAGGGCTTGGTGAGCGTGTCGCTGTAGAGATCAACATCAATCGTCGGCATTGGTATTGCGCCTCCTCTTTGTACTTGTCTTTCCCGGCGCATACCGGTACGGTAACAGTACAATCGCGCCACGAAGGGAGCAAATGATGGCGACCAAGACGCGTACCACCGCCGATCTCCTCGTTGAGTGCCTCGAAAATGAGGGCGTCCGGTACATCTTCGGCGTGCCGGGCGAGGAGAATCTGAACCTGATGGAAGCGCTCGCGGACAGCGAGTCAATTCGCTTCGTCACGACGCGGCACGAGGGCGGCGCGGCGTTCATGGCCGATCTGTATGGTCGCCTGAGTACCTACCCCGGCGTCTGCCTCGCCACGCTCGGCCCCGGCGCGACGAACCTCCTCACCGGCGTCGCGGACGCCCAACTGGACCGCGCGCCGCTCGTCGCCATCACCGGGCAGGCGGGGCTGGACCGGATGCACAAGGAGTCGCACCAATACATTGATGTCGTGCAGATGTTCCGCCCGGTGACAAAGTGGAATGCCCGCGTCGAGCAGCCGGAGAACACGCCGGAGATCGTCCGCAAGGCGTTCCGGCTCGCGCGGCTCGAAAAACCGGGTGCGACGCACATCGAACTGCCCGAGGACATCGCCGCCGCACCCGTCGGCGCCGATGCCGCACCAATGCCCGTCCGCCGCACAACCTATCCGCACGCCGACCCGAAGAGCCTCGTGCGCGCCGCCGAACTGCTCGCCACTGCCGCCCGCCCCGTCATCCTCGCGGGCAACGGCGTAATCCGCCGCCACGCCACCGACGCCCTGCGCACCCTCGCCAAGACGCTCGGCATCGGCGTGACGAGCACCTTCATGGCGAAAGGCGTCCTCGATTACCGCGATCCCCTCGCCGAACCCGCTGTCGGCCTGCGCGCGCTTGAAGCCAGCCAGTTCGGCCTCACCGACGCCGATGTCGTGATTGTCGTCGGCTATGACCTCGTCGAGTGGTCGCCCGAACTCTGGAACCGGGCGCGCGACAAGACGATCATCCATGTGGACAGCACGCCCGCCGAGATTGACCTGTATTACCTCCCAGCTATCGAGGTCGTCGGCGAGATCGCGGACAGCCTCGATGCGCTGCGAGAAGCGCTGGGTAGTCATGCGGGTCGCTGGCCCGCCCCGCGCATCGGCTCAGACGAAGAGGACGAGCTGCGCGGCTTCGCGCACGACGACAGCATGCCGATGAAGCCGCAGCGCGTGATCAGCGCCCTGCGGGACGCCCTCGGCGACGACGACATCCTCATTTCAGACGTGGGCGCGCACAAACTCTGGCTCGCCCGTCTGTATCCGACCGCCCAGCCGAACACCTGCATCATCGCCAACGGCTTCGCTGCAATGGGCATCGCGTTGCCCGGCGCGATTGCCGCCAAACTCGTCTTCCCTGAGCGCAAGGTGATCGCGGTCAACGGCGACGGCGGCTTTTTGATGAACAGCCAGGAGTTGGAAACAGCGCGGCGGATGAAGACCGCCTTCCCCACCGTCGTTTGGAAGGATGGGCGGTACGGCGTGATCGAACTGAACCAGACGCGCCGATTCGGCCGGACATTCGGCATCGAGTTCGGCAACCCCGATTTCGTCCAGTATGCCCAATCGTTCGGCCTGCCCGCCTTCCGCGTGGACGCAGCCGACGATCTCCTGCCGATCCTCAAACGCGCCCTCGACCTCGACCAGCCCTCGCTGATCGAAGTCCCCGTGGATTACCGCGAGAACCTGCACCTCGCCGAACGGCTGGGGGTGCATTGACGCGTGGCAAATACCGGCATCGCGCCCGGACACCACCGGCGGGGCGGTTTGTCACCGTACTCAGCGACGTGCCCGGATCGACATTGCCGGAGGGCTGCGTTTGATGTGTCACGGACCCTTCCTCTCCTGATCCACGCTCCCAAGCCGCAAACTCAGCGCATTGCTGGCACACGAGAGGGGGCGGTGAACGCCCCCTCACAATGAACCTTTCGCTAAAAGGCGCGTCCGCGCTACCGTCCGCCGATTGTTGGCCCACTCACTTGTGGCACCGCCGCACCCGTGACACCAGCCGGTGGGCATGCTGCTGCCGTTGAGATACAAACCGGACCTCCGCAGCAAGTGTTAATCAGGCAGATCGAGCCCGCTGGGCATGAGTTACCAGCGCCGCACGGAGCGCCGCAAGGTGTGCCAGGGGGAACACAGAAGCCACGGCCGTCAGCCGTTGAGGCGCAGATGCAGTTGGCATTGCCGTTACAACTCGCGAACGTGGTGCAGGTCTTGCCCGCACAGGCGGGGTTGATGCCTGGTGTAACACTCTGTGCACCAACGTGCTGGGCAAGGCCCAAGATCGTCGGGGCTGCGTACGCCGCGCCACCGATCTGCAGCCCCTTTTTGATCACATTGCGGCGGTCGACCGCTTTGACGATCACCTCTGGTCGTCCGGTGATTACCTTGCTCACAGTTCCCCATCCTCCACGCAACGCTCTTGGTATCCGTCGACCGTGCCGCTCCCGACAAGCATACATACAGCGTAACATGAGTGTCAATCCAGAAATCATACGTGAGACACTTAATATAAGAACAATTCGGACAGGCACGACAGCGCAATAGAGACCTCGCCTAATATGATAGAATCCGCTCGCCCTTATCGGGATATCCGGTGAGGAATCGAGGGAGTACTCGGCGTATTCGTTTCATCTCATCGCGGGGAGGCCGTATGACCGTTGTGGACACGCTGCTACTCGTCGGTCGTGTGCTGCTTGCCGGGGTCTTCGTCCTGGCCGGTGTGGCCAAGCTGCGAGATGGCGCCGGATCGCGTCAGGCGCTGATCGAGTTCGGTGTGCCGGAGGCGCTGGCGACGCCGGGCGGCACCCTGCTGCCGCTGGCCGAGTTGGCCGTGGCGATCACGCTCATCCCCCGGTCATCCGCCCGCTATGGGGCGGTCGGCGCGCTGCTGCTGCTATTGCTCTTCGTGGCCAGCATGGGCCATAGCCTCGCGCGCGGCCGTCGGCCAGACTGCCACTGCTTCGGCCAGTTGTATTCCGCACCGATCGGCTGGCAGACGCTGGTGCGCAATGGCGTTCTGGCGGCGGTTGCCGGCGTTGTCGCTGTGGTGGGATGGCAGGATGCCGGGCCGAGCGTCGTCGCGTGGCTCAGCCCGCTGACCGCATTGGAACGTGCCACAGTGCTTGGCGGTGCGCTCGCCATCGCGCTGCTCGGGATGCAGAGCGGCTTGCTCGTCGCATTTATCCGCCAGCACCAACAACTGCTGCTGCACCTTACGACTCTCACAACGATACCGGTGCCGAGTGCTGCACCGCTGACGCCAGTCGCCCCGATGGTCGGCCTGCCGGTGGGTGCGTTGGCACCGCCGTTCGCGCTACCGACGCTCGACGGAGATATCCTGACGCTCGACGGGCTGCGCGCATACGGCAAGCCGGTCGTGCTGCTCTTCTCCGATCCCAGCTGCGGGCCGTGCAATGCTCTGCTGCCGGAGATTGGCCGCTGGCAGGCGGAGAGGGATGACGACCTCACCGTGGCGCTGTTGAGCCGCGATACGGTGGAGGCGAATCGCGCCAAGGGCAGCGAACACGGTCTCCAACGCGTGCTCCTCCAGCGCGACCGCGAAGTCGCGGAAGCGTATGCGATTGCGGGGACGCCGAGTGCGGTGCTCGTACGTCCGGATGGCACGATCGGCAGCGTGTTGGCACAGGGCGCAGATCAAATCCGCGAGCTCGTCGTGCAATCATCGCATCAAGCGACGATCTCCCAGACGCCATTCGTCCCCGATCCGCCCGAAGTCGCTGTCTTACGCATCGGGGAAATCACTCCCGACTTCACGCTTCCAGACCTCGATGGTAACCCTGTTGCCCTGGCTGATTTGCGCGGGCAGCCGACGTTGGCGCTCTTCTGGGACCCCGGCTGTGGTTACTGCAACCAAATACTCAACGGTGTCACAGCGTGGGAGAAGCGGCCATTACCTCAGCGCGCGCGCCTGCTGGTCATCTCGGCCGGTGAGGCAGAAGATATTCGCGCCCAGGGTTTCCGTTCGACGGTCGTCCTCGACCCCGATTTCGCGGTGAGCGCACGGTTCGGTGTGCAGGGGACGCCCTCTGCGGCGCTCATCGACGCGGAGGGCCGCCTCAGCGCGCCGCTCGGCGTCGGCGCTGCCGCCGTGTTTGCGCTCATGGGGCAACCCGAGGCAGCGCACGCCAGTACGGCGGATGACGATCTGTTGCTACTACCGATCCCACTGCCCCTGGTCGCACTCTCCCCGGATGCGAGACCACTACCGGAAAGCTGCGTGCAGGATGAGCTCCTGGAGGACGGGACGATCATCCTCCATCACGGCTGCCAGCAGCAGACGATGACGCTCAACCCAACGGCCGCACTGATCTGGGCGTGCTGCGATGGCGACCACGACGTCGCCGCGATCGTCGCGGAACTGCGCGAGGTCTTTCCGAATATGCCCGATGCGGAGCGCGACGTGCGCGAACTCCTGAGTTCGCTTATGCAGGCCGGGATGCTCACCCCCGCGACTATCTGAGCACACACAGGTGCGGTGGGAACGCAGCCACGTCGAAGGATAAAAATCCACGAACGACCAGACCGCTATGCGACAACAATCCGCACCCCGAGAAGGCGCATGGCCGCGCAAAGATACCGCTGTGTGCGATGAACTGCTTGCGGATGGCAGCATGGTGCTCTTTCATATGCGGACGCGCGAACTCATGGCGCTCAATTCCACAGCGGCGCTGGTCTGGGAGTGCTGCGATGGCGCACACAGCGTGGCGATGATCGCAGACGAGGTGCGCACGATCTTCCCGGATAGTGCCGCAGAGGACGATATTGCTCTGCTCGTGCACGACTTGAAAAGACGCGAGATGGTAATCGGTCGGACCGACGCGGCAACCCCATCGCCCAGCGAGAACGGCAGAAGTGCCACCAGTGTATCGCGCATCGATCCGGTAACGGCAATATCGATCTGTTATCACATCAATGGGTATGATGCAGTGGTCACCACGCCCAACTCCGAGATTTGCGCGACCGTGGGGCGCATCTTCGCGGGCTTCATAATTGTCGCGGATCTCCCGGAGGGAACGACGCACTATCATCTCCATCAGGACGGAGCCTGGTGGGTGCTCTCCGTTAGCGATGAGGAGATGTATGCGAGCCCGATCCTACTGGATGCCCTGGTGGCGCTCGAATGGCGGCTCATCACCGATATGATTACTCACCGGAGTGACCGCTTCCACCTGCACGGCGCGGCCCTCCGCACGCCGGATGGAGCGGCGAGCATCCTCATCCTCGGCGAATCGGGTAGCGGCAAGACGACGCTGACCCTCGCTCTAATGGCACGCGGCTTTCTCCCGTACGCCGATGACACGTCGCTTATTGAACCGCAGGGCCTCGCGCCAGAGACCCTGCGCCGCGCTTTCCATATCGACGAGAAGACGCGAACGCTCATAACCGCCAACCGATGCCCATCGGACTGGAAATTCGACGCCATGCCCCCCGGCTATTTTATGCCGCCGCGCTGGGCCGATACCCCGGCTCCGATTCGCTCCGTTTTCCTTCCAACACTTCAGATCGGGCAATCACCGGATGCAACCCCGCTCGCACTGACCGACGCGGTGCTGCGGATAGTGACCTTCAGCGCCACGCTCGACCAATCACCCGCTCACGCGCTCGCACAGGCGGCGCATCTCGCCGAATGCGCAGACTGCTTTGTGCTCGGGGTCGGCGATCTAGCCGAAACAGCCGCACTCGTTGCCCATCTGGTGAACGATAGCGCCCGCGCAGATCCCGTATCCCGCTGACACCGGACGCGGACAGTCGCGAGAAGTCATCTCATTATCTCCCTGACACCGAACCGTGTAGGGCGGGTGCGACGCACCGTTCATTCCCTGTGTCGGGCCAATCAGACCCAGCGCACCGATTCTGTGCAACGGCAATATTGCCTGAATGCGGGGGAACCACTACTATTACGTCAATGGCCCTGCCCTGCACAACGTACCTGCCCCCTTTCTCTATCGTGAGAAAGGGTTGGAGGTTAGGAAGAAAGGCTTTTCGCCATCGTCAGTTCCAATACATCCCCCGCCGCGCTTGCGGCGAACCTGCTGACGCGCGGCTACGATACCGGCGGGTTCTACGACGAGATGTTTACGCCGGGCGCCGGTGGGAAGGTCGCGCCCCGCCCGCATTACCGCCCGCTCGCCGCGCAACTCGCCCAATTGGATGCGAGCGACCTGCGCCACGCGAGCGACCTCGCCAACCGCTCGTTTCTCCATCAGGGCATCACCTTCACCGTCTATTCCGACTCCGAGCACGGCACGGAGCGCATCTTCCCCTTCGACCTCATCCCGCGCCTGATCCCGCCGGACGAATGGCAGCTAATCGAGTCGGGCCTGCAGCAGCGTATCCGCGCCCTGAACCTGTTCATTCACGACATCTACCACGATCAGGAAATCCTCGAAGACCACATCGTGCCGCGTCAGTTGATCGTCCGGGCGCGCCATTTCCGCCGCGAGGTCGTCGGCATTGACGTGCCGCATAACCTCTACATCCACATTGTTGGCAGCGATCTCGTGCGCGACGCCAGCGGGCGGTACCTGGTGCTCGAAGATAACCTGCGCAGCCCGAGCGGCGTTTCGTATGTCCTCGCAAACCGGACGACGATGCGGCGTGTGCTTCCGGACTGGTTCGGCGAATTGAGCATCCGCTCCGTGGACCATTATTGCAGCCAACTGATCGAGAACCTGCGCGCCTTATCGCCCCGGGTCGCCGCGCGCGGCTCCGGTGGCCCGACGGTCGTGCTGCTCACCCCCGGCATCTACAACTCGGCGTATTTCGAGCACGCCTTCCTCGCGCAGCAGATGGGCATCGAACTGGTCGAGGGGCGCGACCTTTTCGTCGTGGACAACCGCGTCTACTTGCGCACGACGCGCGGTCGGGAGCCGGTGGATGTCATTTACCGCCGTGTGGACGATGAATTCCTCGATCCGCTCGCCTTCCGGTCGGACAGCATGCTCGGCGTCGCGGGCCTCCTGGGCGCGGTGCGGACGGGCAATGTCGCGCTTGCCAACGCGATCGGCACAGGCGTCGCGGATGACAAGGTGATCTACCACTACGTCCCGGCGATCATCCGTTACTACCTGAACGAAGAGCCGATCCTCGGCAATGTGCCGACGTACCTGCCGTCTGACCCCGAGCAGCGCGAGTACATCATCGCGCACGCGGGAGAACTCGTCATTAAGGCGGCGAACGAGAGCGGCGGGTACGGCATGCTGATCGGCCCGGCGGCCAGCGAAGAGGAGATTGAGACGTTCCGTGCCCGCGTCGCCGCCAACCCGCGCGACTATATCGCTCAGCCCGTCGTCCCCCTTTCCCGCAGCCCCTCCTTCATCCCCGACGACGTGGGCGATGGCGGGCGGCTCGAAGGCCGACACATTGATCTACGCCCGTACATCCTCAGTGGCCCGAAAGAGATCCACGTCCTCCCCGGTGGCCTCACCCGCGTCGCCCTCCGCCGAGGCTCACTCGTCGTCAACAGCAGCCAGGGCGGCGGGAGCAAAGATACGTGGGTGCTCAGATGATGCACCTAACCCCCGGGCCCTTCCGTGCCCTCGGCGTGGGAAGGGGAGCGAGCCTCCTCGAGATCGAGGTATTACGAGGAGTACCACGGCACTACGAAGAGTCACCCCTTCCTCGCGGGAAGCGGGTGCCCTCTGGGCAGTGGGGGGTTAGGTATGCTATCGCGCATCGCTGAATCGCTCTACTGGATCGGGCGGTACGTCGAGCGAGCCGAGGATACGGCGCGCATTACGGACGTCAATTACCATCACACACTGGAAATGGGCGCGTCGCCGGAGGCGCGCGAGCGGCGGCGGCAACACTGGGAGTCGCTGATCGTCATCGTCGGCGAAGCGCCTCGTTTCTTCACCATGCACAACCGAGCAGACGAGGAAACCGTGCCGCCCTACCTCACCTTCGCAGCCGAAAACCCGCACTCGATTGTCTCATGCGTCGCCCACGCCCGCGAAAATGCCCGTACGATGCGCCATCAGATCGCCAGCGAGATGTGGGAAGTTCTGAATCGCTTCCATCTCGAATTACAGCGACTGCGGGAGTTCGGTGAAACGCCCGTCAGCGCGGAGAATGTGCATCTCTTCTACCGTTCGATCAAGGAGTTCAGCCATCTTTTCCAGGGCATCACCGACAGCACGATGCCGCGCGAGGAGGGATGGTACTTCCTCCAAGCCGGCAAATTCCTCGAACGCGCCGAGAAGACTGCCCGTGCCCTCGACGTGAAGTATCATCTGCTCGTCGCCGACGCGAAAGTAGGCCTGCAGGCGCCCACTGATCAGCATGAGGACTCAGGACTGAGTGAAGAAAACGGGAACTCTCAGTCCTCATGCCGCCCAGAGGGCACCCGGAGTCCTCAGTCCTTCGTCCCCGGCGATTGGGATCAATGGCTCGCCGTGCTCCGCTCGCTCTCGGCGTACGAGGCCTACCACAAGATTTACCGCAGCACCGTTCGCCCGCGCTCGGTGATCGAGATGCTGACACTCTCCCCGATCTTCCCCCGCTCGATCCGCTTCGCCATCGGCGAGGTGGACGCGGCGCTCGCGCACATCGCGATAGGACTAAGGGCCGAGGACTCAGGACTAAGCAATGATATGTCCTCGTTTAGTCCTCAGTCCTTAGCCCTTAGTCCTTCCCAGGAAGCGGAACGCGCCGTTGGTCGGTTACACAGCGCACTGGCGTATCAGCGGGTGGAGGAGGTGTTCGCGGTGGATTTGCACGATTATTTGCTCGACATCCAGCGGCAATGTTTTCAGATTGGCGAGCATATCCAGGCACAATACTTCGCGCCCCGCATCCTGCGCGCCGAGGAGGTGATCGCATGAGATTCACCCTGACCCACCGCACCGCGTACACCTACGCCAGCCCGGTGCACGAGAGTTTCAACGAGGTGCGCTTGCAGCCCGTCTCCGGCAGGACGCAGACCTGCCTCGATTTCGATCTGACGATTGACCCGCCGGCGACGGTGATCACGTTCCGCGATTACTACGGCAATCTCGTCCACGATTTCGGCGTCCCCTATCTGCACGATCACCTGACCGTCGAGGCGACAAGCGATGTGGTTACCTTCGCCGATGCCGATATGCCACTTTCGGGGCCGCGCGGCGAGGAACCGGATACCTCACCAACCCTCGCGCACCTCGCCGATGACCCGTTGATCGCGGACGAGTACGCCGAATTCCTCGGACCGAGCACGTACGTCGCCCTCGACGCTGCGTCCGAGGAATTGGCACGCACCCTGCTCGCCACCGCGCCGGAAACGACGACCTTCGCCTTTCTCCAGCGCGCATCTATCTATATCCGGGACCACTTCACCTATCAACTCGGCACAACCAATGTGCATTCGACCGTCGCGGACGTGATCGCGGGCGGCAGCGGCGTGTGCCAGGACTTCGCGCACCTCCTGCTCTCCTTGTGCCGCCACGCGGGGCTTCCGGCGCGCTACGTCAGCGGCTATCTCGGCGACATCGCGGACAGCGGCGCGTCCCACGCATGGGCCGAAGCATTCGTACCGCCGTATGGCTGGGTCGGGGTAGACGCGACGCTCGGCCTCCCCTGCACCGGGCGGCATGTGAAGATTGCCGTCGGCCGGGATTACGCGGATGTCGCCGTCGTGCGCGGGACGTATCGGGGCGGCGCGGAGGCGATGATGGACGTTACGGTCCATGGTGCCGTGCGCGACGACAGCCAGGGCCTGACGATGCCGCGCGCCGCCGGGCGCGACCGCACACGCGGCAAACTGATCCAGTATCAGACCGTTGGCGCGATGTCCCAGTTGCAGCGGCTCGGCGCGATGACCCAGACCCTCGGCACGATGACGCAGACGATGCGCGCCGAACCCGGCTACCTGCCCGGCCAGTCCGACGAATCGGACGTGCCACGCCAGCAGCCGCAGCAACAGCAGCAAAAAGGAGCGAGATGAAGCCGATGCGGCTCGATTACGGCGAGAACGAGGCGCTCTCAGGCTAGCGCTCCCGCTACTCCTCGTCGCGCTCGAGCGTGTCAATCGAGGCGACTGCATCCTCCAGCGTCGCGAAGATACCGGAGTAGCCATCGGACTGGCGGCGCAGAAGATAGGTCGCCTTGCTTTCCGGGGTGAGGCGGTAGGTAATGCCCTGCGATTGGACCAGATACGCCGTCCGTCCGGCCATCCGCGTGAATGCGGTCAGTTCGCGCCCATGTACGGTGCGTAGTTCCGGCTGTGACTCCTCCATCATGGTCGAGACTCCTTTTGCTAGACCGGCGCGGTCGCCCGCTCCGCGATGTCGCGCCGCAACCGCGAGACCACCTGGGCGTAGGTCAGCCCCGGTGGCTGGTTCAGCATCGCCAAATAATTGGCGGGGACGATATCGCCGCAGTTCCAGAGCTGCGTCGTGAACCAGCGCGCCCGTCCGCGCGCATCGAGATCCGACCAGCGCTTCGACGCCTGCGGCTCCCACGGATAGTCTTTGATGGCGTCAGTGTCGAACCACTCCCACCAGCCCGCATGCTGGGACCCATATTCGATTGCGTCGCAGAGCATCGCGCGCACATATACCGGCGCATGGCCGCTTCGTATCGTCATCCTCACAACCTTTCTCATTCGTGCTTCGTGCTTCGCGCGATCAATTCGGCTTCGCGGCGAGCGGGCGCTACGCCATCGCCGCGTCGCGAGTATTCCGCAACGCCGCCCGCTCCTGCGGGCCAGGCGCCTGCGCGGGGAGCGATCCAATCGGCTCGCCCAGTTGCTCGAGACAGGCGTCTGCATTGTAGGTGAGCGATGCGACGAGCGCAGTGGCGAGGTCCGTCGCCATCGTCTCCGGCGTTCCCGTGGGCAGGGAAAGCGTGGCGAGTGTCAGCGTCAGCAGCGGCACGTCCCGCCAGTCTGTCCAGACCGTGTGGAGCACGATGCGTTGGGTATCACGGTCGTTGATGATGACACGCACCGCCCGCACTGCCCGATCCGCACCGACCGTGAGCACGACACGGACGAACCATCGCGCGTCCGTCGCTTCCCCACGAGCAAGTCGGATTTCCCGATCCTCGTGTTCCGTCGGCGCGACGATCGCGGGCGCCAGCGGTATTTGTAGCGAAATTGACGGTGTCATGATCGACTCCTCCCGCGTGCGGACACGCTCGATTGCGGCGCGATCATCCCTGCACATTCGGGTAGGGCGAGCAAATCGTCCGTCCATTGGTCGTCCACAACGGCGCGCAGACACGCGTCATCGTCGTCGGTCACGTAGATCGTCGCGCGCTTCCCACCCACCTGCATATAAAACGTTTCACCACCGGAGTTGATCGCTGCAGTTACCTGCCAACGGGTCATCTGCCAGCCCTTGCCGCCGAGATGCGTGATCCCTTTGTGGGCGTTCTGCTGCGGGTGCTTCTTGACGCACGTCACTTCCCGATCCGCCGGTAGATGCGGCTGGGCCATCGTCTATCCTCCTTCTTGCTCGCGCCCCTCAGCGTCGGCACGGCACTGCATGAGCCGAACGAATCGGCGCCGCAGAGCAATGCGGGCGCCGCACGCATCGCCCTTTTCACTGTCTACCGTGTCGGCTCAGGGGCGCTTCTCGGGTTCCGACGACCGCTGCCGTTCTGCGGCAACGGCAACGGAGGTTGTCGTTTTCGGTTCCGGCTCCAATTGCATGATACCCCGCGTCTTCCGCAGGAATCGCAACGCCCGGTGGGAGACCCTCCCCCGGCACCGGCTCATGCCACCTTCAAGGGGCAATAGCGCAGACGGTCATGGACCAACAGCGGTCATTTATCGCCTCTTCAATCAGTGTATCACAGATTTCGAGAATAACGATAGGAGTTACGAGTATTTTGATAGAGATAATGTGTTCCGCGCCGGTGCGGGGATGGATTGCACCGCTCAGGTAGAGGGGGTATCGCGGGCGTGCAAGCCCGGATCGAAGAGCGCGTGCGGCAAGCGGGATAGCGTGTCTCGGCAGTGACAAGCGGCAAAATGAACGGGTAGCCAGATGCGACTACCCGTTATCAGTATGGCGATGGTGAGGCAGCTACTGCAGGAACTCGTCGCCGAAGACGATGTGGACAACGGGCGCGTGCGCCGAAGAGTCCGCCGTGTCGGTCGGCGTCCATTGGTAATGGCAATAGGTCACGTCCGCGATATATCCGGCGGCGGTACGTGTTACCTGCATGCTTGCCGTCCTGTCCGGGGCGCGCCGGACGGGAACATCCGTCTGGATGTGGCAGAGTCGAGTGGCTGTCATCAACAACGCGGAGGGCGGGACAAACGCGCACTCGCCGGGCGCGAGATCGGAAATGGTCTCGCGAACGATCCGTTTCGGCGTCGTCGGCATCGCTAGCATCGTTTGTGCCATTTTTCGCTCCTCGTCAGTGCCGAAATCTCCCTGTGTTGCCATCATACATTGCTGTGCAAATCTTGTCTAGTGTCGTACCGTACGGACACATGCCACATTGAGGGAATAACGACGATACGGTCCGCTTCTAAATAATGGGCAAGGAACATGCCAGAAGGTTTTTGTGTGCAAATATGAGTATCACCATTGCCAATCTGCGTTCGGGGAACGAGCAATAACGTGCAGCCATCCTATTTAAGCGCAGACATCGGACAAGATCAGACAATGTGCCGATAGAGGCGCGCTAGTGCATCGAGACAGGCCACGTCTCGATCTCGTTCTCAGGCAACCGACCATGCAGCAAGAGCGCGTGGAGCGCAACGACCGAATCCACGACGAAGTCGGCTGCATGGTCGGCGGTGGGTGGCGCGTGATGGGCATACACCCCATCCGGGCGCTGACAGCAGATCGTGCCCATCCCGGCGCGGCGCGCGCCGAGAAAGTCTTTGAGGTGATTGTCCCCCACATAGACCGCCTCGGTGGCGTGGACGCCCAGCCGCTCGATGATCGTCAGAAAGGCGCGCGTGTCCGGTTTCCAGGCATCCCGCCCGAACTCGTCCGTGAACACGATGGCGTCGAAGCGGTGCGCCAATTCCAACGCGGCCAGTTTTTTTCGTTGCACGTCGAGATAGCCATCGCCCAGCAGGCCGAGCATGCAGTGTGGCCGCAAGGCATCCAGCAGTTCCGGGATGCCGGGAAATGGATGCAGTTCGGGCGCGTGTTCGTGATAGACCGTCACCAATTCCGGCACGAGGCCGACGGGTTGCTGATAAATCGCTAACCACTCGTTAAACGTATTCCCGCGCACGCCATCGGCGAACAGGTGCGCGAGCGCGGCGTACCCCTCGGCGGCGGGGATGGCGAGCCGCGTTTCCGCCCACGACGCGACAGCCCGAAAACCACTCAGCACATAATCGCGTTCCGGGTAGAGCGTGTCATCGAGATCGAAGATAATCGCCCGCCATTTGTACACGTTGCTGCTCCGTGAGGAAAAATGAGTCGTCATACCGCGTCATGTACAGCCCCGCTCGATAATCGCCGAGCGGTGGTGCACCGCTCGGCACTCCGGCCACGTCCGCGAGCAGCAGCAGCGGCGCATTAACGCCCGCCGCGATGCCGAGCGGGATGCCGCCGCCGAAGCGGGCGTTGATCTCCGTGAAATATGGCACATCGTTGCGCATCATGCACTGCACCGTGATTGGCCCGATGGCGGGCAGTGCGAAGGCGATCCGCTCGCACGCGTCCAGGATCCGCTCGTCGCAGACCGTGACGCCCTTGACGACCTCGCCGCCGCGCACGGCGATCCGCCGGCGCGAGACGATGCCGAGGAGACGCCCGTCCAGACCGCAGACGACATCGGTGGTGATCTCGGGACCGGGCAGGTACTCCTGCACGATCGGGAAAGGCACGTAGCCGAGGAAAAAGTCCGCCTCCCGCGCATTCCGGGCCACAAAGGCGTTCTTCGATGCGCTGCCGTCGCGCGGCTTGATAAAAACGGGGTAGTCGGCGCTCGCGGCGTCGAACTGCTCCGGGATCATCGAGTGCGGCGTCACCAAGCCGAGGCGTGCGAAGAATTGGGCGGTCAGCCACTTATCGGCTGTGATCGCGACCGCCTCCGCCGCGACGACCGCGAGCCGCGCACCCGTCGCCTCGAACGCTTCACGGTGGGCAGCGAGTAGCGGGATATCATCGTCAATTAGCGGGAAGACCAGGCCGATCTCCTCGCGCGTGCAAATATCGAGCAGGGTGGGGATATACGCATCCGACGTGCACGGCGGGACGATGTGCGTCCGGTCGGCGACGTGGAGGGCGGGGGCGAGCGTATCAATGTCCGTCGCGACGATCCGCCCCGTCAGGCCGAGCGACCGATAGGCATCGCGGAAGGCGCGCAGCAACTCAACCCGGCGACCGGCGCTCGTGAAAAGGATATTCATGATCGGCCACCACTCCTGAATACTTTTTGCATACCACAAAGTCTCTGTGCCTCATCAACCGGGGGCAGATGCATCGTCATCGCGCGACCTCGCCTTCCGATGACTGCGCCGTACCCATGAACAGGGGCATCGTCGCATGGCCCGCCTCGCTGATGCCCGTGCGCCGCACGACATTGGCGACCGTCCGCACGAGGATACGCAGGTCGAGCGCGAGGGTGCAATGATCCACGTACCAGACATCGAGCGCGAACCGTTCCTCCCACGAGAGCGCATTGCGCCCGTTCACCTGCGCCCAGCCGGTGATGCCGGGGCGCGCCTCGTGGCGGCGCATCTGCTCCGGCGTGTACCGCCCCGCGTAGTCCAGGATCAGCGGGCGCGGGCCGACCAGGCTCATCTCGCCCCGCAGCACATTGAGCAGCTCCGGCAGTTCGTCCAGGCTGGTCGAGCGCAGCAGCCGACCGAAGCGCGGGATGCGCTCGCCGTCCGGCAGGAGGGCGCCCGCCGCGTCGCGCCCGTCCGTCATCGTGCGGAACTTGGCGACCCCGAAGGGCACGCCGCCCTTCCCGAGCCGCCGCTGTCGGAAGAGCACCGGGGAGCCGAGCGACCGCCGCACCAGCAGCGCGACAACTGCAAGCACGGGCGACAGCGCGACAAGCGCGGCGGTCGCGAGCACGACATCAAGCAGTCGTTTGCCGAAGCGACGGTACATCGCGCAGCCTCCCTTCCCGCGCCAGGATCGTCCCGTAGATCGCCACGACCGCCGCGTTGTTGATCTTGCCGTTGAAGCACGCCGCCGCCCGCTCGTGCCCCCGCGCGGCGATCCGCCGCGTCCGCTCCGGGTCGCTCAACGCATCCAAAATTGCCGCCGCCGTCGCGGTCGGGTCCTTGGGCGGCACGAGCCAGCCCGTCTCGCCGTCCACGATCAGGTCCGGCTGCCCGCCGACATTCGTCGCGACGACCGGTACATCGAGCAACTGCGCCTCGACCGCCGTCCCCGCCACCCCCTCGGTGTGCGAGGGCTGCACCGCGATGTCGAAGTCCGGCAGCAGTTCCGGCACGTCGTCGCGCATGCCGAGGAAGGCGATCCGGTCGCCGCACTTTGCCCGGCCGTAGGCGCGCACACGCTCCTCGTACGCGGCCGCGTCGTTCCACGCGCCGCCGATGAAGACGCCCGTCACATCCGGCCTGCTCCGCATCACGATGGCGAGCGCATCTATGAGGTCCTCGTGTCCTTTGAGGCTGCGCGTCTGGCGCAGGAACCGCTTCGGCGGGTACATGATGCCGACCATGCCAACCAGTTTCGTTTCATCGCCGACGCCGATCGCCGCGCGGAGTTTCCCCTTCACATGGCTGACGTGATCTTCGAGGTCCACGCCGTAATCCGAGACGAACAGCCGCTCTTCCGAGATGCCGGCCGCGCGATAGAAGTCGCGGATCGAGTTGCAGGTGCCGATCCAGTAATCATGCGCCCCCGCGCTGGCGATCTCGGCGGTGCGGAAGAAGCGATGCTCCAGATGGAGCGGCCCCGGCACCTGGAAAACGCGCGGGATCGGGTGCCGCTTGCCGAGCGCGAGCCGCACCGCCACTGCCGTGCTGACGTGGTAGGAGTGGATGATGTCCGGCTCCACGCGGTCAACCAGCGCGCGCAGCCCCTTGAAAATGGCGGGCGCGGTCCACGGGCGTTTCACCGGCACGTCGGTCGGCAGCAGGTGCGTCGTCGCGCCGCCCGCCTCGTACCGCGCGATCGTTGGGCCGCCCGCCGGCAGGCCGATATGGGCGTCAACACCGAGGTGGACATGGTCGCGCACCTGGCGTACCGCCCACAACGCACCCGTCGATGTCTTCACCAGATACAGGACTCGCAGCCCTTCGTGCGTGTCGCCCCCGCTCGTCATTCTTTCCCTCTCTATGTCATCCGGTACTGGGTGGCACAGGTTTTCAACCTGTGAGCCTGGTATGCCAGAAACCTTTCCCACCGAGCCAGTACCCGTCAAGTTGTCACGGTTCATCAACCTACCGGTTCACAGGTTGAAAACCTGTGTCACCATAACAAATCAGATCGGTACCGTTCATCCGCCTCATCCTTCATCGGATAGTCGCCGAGACCGATTGTGCGATCCGGCGTTTTTCCGGTGCGCCCTCACGTTCCCGCCATACCTCGGTGCGCTCGCGCAATGCGCGGTAGAAGTATGTGCGGCGCACGCGCAGTTCGTCTTCCCGGTAGGCGCGCGCGCGGGCGAGATTGCGGGCAGACATCCGCGCCATCCGCTCGGGATCGGTGATAACGGCGCGGATCGTCTTCGCGAGCGCGGCGACATCGCCCGGCGGCGCCATGTCTTCAGCGGGGAGCAGTTCGGGGATGCCGCCCATCGTCGAGCCGATGCACGGCAGGCCGCGCGCCATCGCCTCGATCATCGCACGCGGCATCCCTTCGGTGCGCGAGGGCATGCAGAAGAGGTCCGCCGCGTCCAGTTCCGCGCGCACGGCGGTTCCGGCGGTCAACTGCCCCCGGAACACGACGCGCTCCGCGATGCCGAGTCCGGCGGCGCGCGCTTCCAACTCTGATCGGTGCTTGCCGTCCCCAACCAGAACGAGGCGCAGATCGAGATCATCTTTCACCAGATGGGCAATGGCGTCAATCTGCACATCCGGCGCTTTGTACATCTGCGCCAGCGAACCGACAGTGACGAGTGTGAACGGACCCGCGCGGCGCGGCGGGCGCGGCGCGGCGACAAAGGTATCGTCGGAAAGCTCCACATCCGAGTAGTACGTCGTGAATGCACCCGGCGCGGGCGGGTAGCGGCGTTGCAGCGCGTGCTCGGTGACGTAACCCGTCGCCGCCGCGCCCGCGCAGAGCCGCGTGAGTTTCTTCGGGAACCACCAGCGGAAGAAGCGACGCAACGGATGACGCACCGCGCCGGGTGCGAAGACATCGTACGGGTCGCCGAGCACTTCGACGCCGTACGGGTGCCCCGCCCGGCGCAGGGCGGGTTCGATCTGCCCCGCAATGGCCGAGGGCGCGCGGAAGACCACCGCATCCCCCGGTTCGACCGCCGCCACTGCCGCCTCGGTCAGCCGCCGCCGCTGCCGGAGGTATTGCCGCGGGCCGATATAGAACGGTAGCGCGGCAAACGAGACACCGTCGCCGTCCGCCCGCTGCCACGTTTCCGGCACCGTCGCGACCGCGCGGAGCCGCGCGACGACGCGGACGTGATCGAAAACGTCCAGGTAGCGGGACCAGAAGGGGCGCGCGAACATCGTCTGCGTCCAGACCGCGCCGTCCGGCGTTTGATCGAAGCGATGCTCGATGAAAACAACCAGATTCATGCAGTCGTCGCTGCCGGCGAGTTCGGCTGTTGCGCCCGGCGCCCTAGCGGTGGACATAGACCCGCTCCAGAAGACTCCATGAGGTATGGACGTTGAATAGTGTCGCCTCCGCGATCGCGAACGCTGCTTCCCTGGTGATCGCTGGCCCCGATGCGCGTATCGCCAGCAGCGCTTCCGCCCACGCGCTCGCCGGTTGATCGAGCGAGAGCCGGTGCACCAGTGGCGGCGCGATATCCGCCTCGCACGGCACGACATCGGAGAAGACGACCGGCAGCCCCGCCGCCTGCGCTTCGACGAGCACGAGGCCCAGCCCCTCGTAGCGGGACGGGAAGACGAACGCGTCCATCCCCCCCCGCATCAGGCGCGGCACATCCGCGCGGGAGCCGGTGAATATGACGTGCTCGCCGAGGCCCATCCGGTCGGCGCGCTCCATGATCGCCGGGCGCAACTCCCCTTCCCCAACGAGAAGGAAGCGAACAGCCGCATCCCGCTGCACGGCTTCACGAGCAACATCGAGCAAAAAGGTGTGGTTCTTCTGATCGGTGAATCGCCCGACGTGCCCAACGACGAAGGCGTCCGCCGGGATATGAAACTCCGCGCGTACCGTGTCGGGGCAGACCGATTGCCCGAACGGGCTGAAGTCCACGCCGCAAAAGAGCGTCCGATAGCGCGGATCGGCGTCCCAATGGGGGCCGAAGAGGTCGTCCGCCGCCTGGCGGCTCGCGGCGAGACCGTCCGTCGCATGCGCGCTACTCCAGTGACGCATCAATGTTAAATATGCTTTGCGTCGCGGGCTTGCATCCGTCTCGAACGCCGAGGCGTCGAGGTGGCTGTGCGCGATGCGGATCGGGACACCCGCCAGCTTCGCCAGCCGCAGCACGAGGCCGCTGTACTGATGTACATGGCTATGCACGACATCGTACGGACCGCGCTCTTTGAGGATGCGAAGGAAATCCCGCGCGTATCGGAGTGGCTGGCGTGTGTGTGGACAAAGGATCACGTCACTACCGAGCGCGCGAATCTCGTCGTCGTAGTCCTGCGGCTCGGTGATATGGACGAGGAAATCCATCTGGTAGCGATCACGGTCGATCATCCGCAGGATGTGCATCAACCATGTCTCCACACCTCCCCGCTCCATCATACCGAGAACATGGAGAATACGTATCGGTTTTTCCTGCTCTCGTGCCATTGCGCGGACCCTTCTCCGTCAGTATCTCATCCATCCATCAAACATGAGGCCGGGCAAATATCTGTCGAATTACCTGGTAGTCATACGGCGCGTTCGCTGTCGCGCCGCGTGCGGTTACCGATCAGCGTTAGTCGCCCGATGACGAGCGGCTCCGCGCGGCGGCGATCAATGTAGGCGACGAACAGGACAAGCAGATACGGGAGGAGCGCATACCAGACGAGCGGCCGTACGACCGAGATGGACTCGCCGCGCACCCAAAGGAAGACGACGCCAATAAAACTCGCGACCACCGCCATCTTCACCGGCGAACCGGCGCGGCACGCCCAGAAAGCGAGTTTCGCGAACAAATACCCGACGAGCCCAAGAAAGAGCGGCGCGCCGATCCAGCCGAAGTTCAGATATGCCTCCGCGATGAATGAGTAGCCGTACCCACCACCCCGCGACGCAAAATCCGGGTCCACCTGCCAGACGAGCCAGTCCGACGAGAGTCCATGCGCGATAGCGGGATGGATGGACCAGAAGAGGTTGGGGAACAGCGTCGTCCCGGCGAAGAAGTACGATGAACCGTACGCGTATTGCGTCGTCTGCGGGACAAGCCCCAGGGTGTGGGCAATCGTAATCATCGTGCCGCCCGTCTCCGTGAGGATGGCGACGAATGGATTGTTGACGCCGTAAAAAGCGTTCACGAGCGTCTGGATCGAGAGCCGGTCTGCGCCGCTCGTATCGCGCGTCGCGGCAATCACCGGGAAGACGACAACGCCGACGAATAGGGACGCGCCGATCAACACCCAGCGCGGGATGGGCCGGATGACGTAGTGCCAGAGCCAGACATAGCCGATGAGCGGCCCGATCGCGCGGTAGCGCGAGCCGAGGAAGAGTTGGATCGCGGCATAAAGGAAGATGACGCCCATCGAGGTGAGCCGCCCGGCGCGCGACCGCTTGCTCCCAGCGAGCAGCACCAGCGCGCCCGGCACGAGGAACGACCCGAGGAATTGTGTTCCCGCCTCCAGACCGACCGCGTGATTCTGCTGATACAGGGCGAAATAGCCCGACGACAGCACGACGCTAATTGCCTGCTTCAGTTGCAGCGCCGTCGGCACGGCGGAGATGATCAGCAAGGCCCAGCCGACGAAGCGCACTTCCTCGGCGCTCGGCGATTCCTCATCGAGAGCGATGGGGCCGGGGAAGAGTTTGCCCGTATACCCACTGGCGACGATCAACGCGCCGAGGTGGAACGACCCCAACCCCAGGAAGACGAGCAGCAAGGTCTGGAGCGTGATCGCAGGCGAGAAGGAAAAATCGAGGATCATAACCCCGGTGTTGTTCAGGCCGAAGACATACAGGAACGCCGCCCCGGCATTGAACAGGAATGCGCCGATCAGGAACAGGCTGTATGGATCGAAAATGCTCGCCGTCAACCGCTTCCACGACCAGAGCGACCAGGCGAAGGCGATCAGCAGGAGCACGGACGCTGGGAAAAGCAGTTGGTGGTCGGTCCAGCCGAAGAGTGGCTGCCCCCAAACATAGGCGATCAACCCGCCCAGTATAAAAAAGAGCTGCGCGACGACCAGCGTCGTGGCGTTGCGGTGGAATGGTGTGCGGTCCCGATTTTTACTGCTACTGCTACTAATCGCGTGCATAAACATGCTCCAATGCGGCCCACGAGGTGTGGATGTCGAATGGGGTCGCCCGCGCAAGGGCGAGGGCTTCCGGTGGCGAGAGCGGCGGCGCGGCATCCCGCAGCGTGAGCACGGCGTCCGCCCACGTGCTTGCCGACTGGTCGAGCGAGAGTCGGTGCACCAGTGGCGGCACGATGTCCGCCTCGCGCGGCACGACATCGCTGAAGACGACCGGCAGCCCGGCGGCCTGCGCCTCGACGACGGCGAGGCCAAGCCCCTCGAGGAGCGACGGAAAGAGGAACAGATCCATCCCGCCGCGCAGCAGCCGTGGCACATCGCTGCGCGAACCAGCGAAGACGACCCGCGCGCCGATGCCCAACCGGTCAGCGCGCTCCTTCATCTCGGCGCGCAGTTCCCCTACTCCGACGAGTAGGAAACGGGTATCCACGTCCGGCGTGCGCGCGACGATCGCGGCGGCAACATCGAGCAGGAACGCGTGATTCTTGACACCAATGAACCGCCCGACATGCCCGACGACGAATGCGCCCGGCGGGATATGGAACTCGGCACGCACATCGGCGGGGCAGGCTGCGGCGGCGAACGGATCGAAATCCACACCGCAGGGGAGGATACGGAAGCGTGGATCGGCGTCCCAATTGGGGCCGAAGAGGTCGTCTGCTGCCTGACGGCTCGCGGCGAGGCCGTCGGTCGCGTAGCGCTTGATCCAGCGATGCATCAATGTGAGGTACGCACGGCGCGGCAGGGACGCACGCGCCTCGGCAGTCGCGGCGTCAATATGGCTGTGCGCGATGCGGATCGGGACGCCCGCCTGCTTCGCGATGCGCAGTACGAACCCGCTGTACTGATGCACATGACTATGCACGATATCATACGGCCCCTCGTCCGCGAGGACCCGCTTCAACTCCCGCGTGTAGCGGAACGGTCGCCGCGTGTGCGGATTGGCGATTACGTTGCTCCCGAGCGCGCGAATCTCGTCGTCGTACTCCTTCGGTTCGGCGACATGGACGAGGAAATCCATCCGGTAGCGGTCATGGTCCATGATGCGCAAGATATGCATCAGCCACCCCTCCGCGCCACCTCGATCCATTGGGCCGAAGACATGGAGCACACGAATCGGTTTTCCCCGCACACGGACCATCGAACAATCCTCCCCATTGCATGTGACCCAGACATTAAACGTGAACTTCGGTCAACATGTGACGGCCCGATGCCCACTTCCCACGCACTGCCGACTATTCGCTCGACGCTGCACGTTCTGAGAGCAAATCGCCCATCCCTACCCCTCTGCCACGAACGACGAGTGATTCCCTCTCCCCTTCCAGGCGCCCGCTGGGCAGTATGGGGAGGGGGCCGGGAGTTAGGGTCGCCCGCTTGCGGAGCGCGTAGAGCACCACGGCGCTCTTCAGGGGCAGTTGCACGGCGAACATCAAGAACGTCGCCCATGCCGCACCAAGGATACCGTGGCTCGGCACAAACAGCGCGCACCCGATGACGACCACGACAATCGAGACCGTATAGACCGGCACCTGAATTGTGAACTGGCGCGCCGCCGTCAGCGCGTACCCGAAGACGGAGGCGACGTAGCCGATCCCGGCTGCGGCGATCACCCAGATGAAGACATCGAGATGCTCCGCGTATTCCGGCCGGTAGAGGAGTGTCAGGACCTGCCGCCCGACGACGAGGCTGAGGAGCACACCGGCGGCGCCGAGCAGCACGCTGATCCCCAGCACTTTCGCCGCGAGCGTGCGGAACGCGCCGATTTCGCCAGCCGCGTACAACCGCGCCAACCGGGGGCTGGCCGCCTGCCCGAGCGCGTCCACGACCGTCGTGCCGGCGATGACGATGTAGGCCATCGCCGCGAAAATGCCCAGTTCGTGTGTCCCCTGGAAACGCTCGATGAAGTAGCGCGGGATGTTCGTCATCAGCGAGCCGAGCATCATCACGCAGCCGAGCGGCAGGGCGAGCCAGGTCAGCTTCGCCAGCAGCCGCCACTCCCAGCGCGGGCGGATGGATGCCTGCTCGCGCTCGTCCCGCGTCGTGTGGAGGACAGCCGCGCCGCTCGGCATGTCGTACGTGACGAGCCGGATCGCCCAGACGGCGGCGAGCGCGGCGGCTCCCCAGACGATGCTACCCGTGGCGGCAATCGCGGCGGTGAGCGCGGCGAGCGAAAGCGGGCCTTTAATCATCATTGAGATCGCGATGCGGTCCATCCGCTCGTGCTGCTGCAAGAGGCCGTAGAAGACATCGCTGATGGACTCGAAGACTTTGGCGAGGCCGACGAGAAGGATGACGAGCGCGGTCTGCCAGCCGTAGCCGGAAACGAACGTGATCGTCGCGATCGCGAGGAGCGCGAGCGGCGTGACGGCGAGGCGGAGGCCGAGGTAATCGCCAAAGGCGTACTCGCGCCGGGCGTCGGTCGCCTGCACCGCGCGCAATTGCAGGTTGGTCAGCAGAATCACCGGTGCGGTAATCGCCAGACCGAGGGCAAACTGCCCAACGACCTCCGGTGAGCCGAGTTTCGCCAGCACGACCAGCATCGCCCACTGGCATGCGGCATAGACAATGTTGCCGATGAACGTCCACGAAAAGTTGGCACGGAGCGAGAGCGCACGGGGCGGCGCGGGGACGGAAACCGCCGCCCCGCCGCGTGTCGGCACGATTCGTCTGAAAGCGGTGGCCCATGCCCTGAGCATAGTGTTCCTCATCATGGCTGGTAGCGTAGGCTTCAGCATGGATTCCTGTGTCGCTCTCGCAGGCTGGAAAGCTCGCGCTACCGGGTCGGGGCGCAGGCTGAAGCCCGCGCCACCAGATTTTTCGTGGCTAACGCTCGCTCCATCGGCGGATGCGGTTACGCGCTGATGCTGACCGGGCCGACGTTCCCACTCTCCGTCGGCTCCGTAAAAACCGGGGCATCGTCCGCGCTTTCTTCATCCGTTGTCGCGCGATAGCGGTAGCTGCGGCTGCCGTAGGCGCCTGCGCGCTTCCGGTCCTTGGTGAGGACGATGCCGAGCGTTTTGCCGTACACGCCATTCAGGGCGGCAATCGCGTGTTCGAGCGTCCGCGTGCCGGTGCGGCGCGCATCCACGACGAGCACGGTGCCATCAATTGCCTGCTGCAAGGCGAGCGTATCGGCGGCGGCCAGAATGGGCGCGGTGTCGAGCAGGATGATGTCGAACTGGTCGCGCAGGTCCGAGATAAGATTGACCATTCGGGATGAGCCGAGCAAATCCGGCAGATGCGTCAGCACCCATCCGGCGGTCAGGACAGTGATGCCGAGCGGCCCTTCCTGGAACTTCGGCTGGTTGCCGTGCTGCGTCCGCGCGAGGTAGGCGCTCAGTCCCTGGTTGTTGGGCAAGCCGAGCAATTTGTGCAGCCGTGGCTCGCGCACATCGGCATCAATCAGCAGGACGCGCTTGCCACCCTGCGCTTCGAGCAGGGCGAGATTCGCCGCGACGACGCTCTTCCCCTCGCCCGGCCGCGCACTGCTGATCGCGATGACCGCGCCGCCCGCCGGGAGCGCGGCGTCCATCGTCGTGCGCACATGGCGGAGCGATTCACGGAAGGACTCGATGTTCGGCATCGCATCGTCCGTGAGCAGGAGCGGCCGGGTGCCGCGTGATGCGCCGAGCAGACCGAGCAGCGGCACCCCGAATTTTTGCGCCGCCTCCGCCGGTTCGTGGATGCGGTCATCCCGGAAATCGAGCAAGAGGGCGAGACCGGCGAGGAGTAGAAGGCCAATCGCCCCACCGAGGATGCCGTTCCGCAGCGGCCGCGGCGAAATCGCCTGGCTCGGGGCGCGGGCCGGATCGGCGATCGCGACGGCGGCCGCGCCCTGTGCCTGCGCGACAGTGATCGTTTGCCGCGTATCGAGCAGGCGGCCGTATTTGGCCTGAGATTGCGCGAGTTGATCCTGCAATCGCAGAGCATCGCTCTGGGCGATGGACCCGGCGACCGGGATGGCGCGCAGCTTGTCGAGCTGGTTCGATGTGTCGGTGTAGCGCGCCCGAACATCCTTCATGTCCTGGTCATACTGCGTCAACAGGCCCTGTAGCCGCTGGGTTTCCGGCTGGGCGGCGCCCGCCGGGTCCGGCGTCGTCTTCAGTTGGTTGAGGCGGCTGGAAGTATCCGCGCTACGGGCACGAATATCGCGCAGATCCTGATCGTACTGCGACAAAACCTGCTGCAACCGCTGAATCTCGAGCGTCGTGGCGCTGGTCGCGTCGAGGCTGATGCGGAGTTGATTGAGGCGGGCCGAGGCGTCGGTGATCTGGCCCTGCGTCGTGTCAAGATCGCGGTCCACCTGCTGCAAAACGACCTGCGTGTTGCTCGTTTGCAACTCCTGCGCGCGCTTAACGAAGAGTTGCGCCAAGCCATTGGCGGTCGCGGCGGCACGACGGGGATCGTAATCCCAGACGCTCACCTGGATCAGTTGCGTCGCGCGGATGACCTCGACGCTCGTCCGCTGCTTCAGTGTCTCTGCCGTGATCGGCAGGCCGACCTGCTTGATCGTGTCGTCCAGCAACGACGGGCTTTGTAGCAGCTGCGTGTAGGTCGTCGCCAACTTCTCGCTCGTCAGGAGGTCGTTGTAGCTCGACGGGCCGGGGGTCTGAACCTGGTTGACGAGCAGGCGGGCCTGCGCCGAATATACGGGTTGCTGCCGCGCGCTGAGGGCATAGCCCATCGTGGCGAAAAGGAGGCAGCCGAGCGCCGGCAACCACCACCAGCGGCGAATAATCTTCACGTACTCCATCAAATTCATCGTGTTACTTTCCCTTTCTGGCCGTCGTACGTCTCGATACGCATGTCGACCGACGACAATCGTCGTTCTCATTATTTCTTAGCGAATACAGCGGCGAATGATACCGATGATGCGCGCCAGGTCGTCGTCGGTCAGCGTCGAGCCGGACGGCAATGATAATCCCTTCTCGAACAGGTCTTCCGCCACCGCGCCGCCGATGTGGTCGCACCCCGCGAAGACGGGCTGCGTGTGCATCGGCTTCCACAGGGGCCGTGCATCAATCTCCTCCGCTGCCAGCGCTTGTCGCACCGCCTCGCGGTCCGCGCCGAACTCCCCCGGCTCGATCAGGATGTTGACCAGCCAGCGCGAGTGCCGCCCCCAGGGCGCCTCCGGCTGGAAGCTGATCCCCGGCACGTCGCCGAGGGCACGTACATACGCGTCATAGTTCTCCCGCCGCTTGGCGACGCGATCCTCGACCACCGGCAGCTGGCCCCGCCCGATCCCGGCAAGGACGTTCGACAGGCGGTAGTTGTAGCCGATCTCCGTATGCAGATAATGCACCGCCGGGTCGCGCGCCTGCGTCGCCAGCTTACGCGCGTGGGCAATCGCCGCACCGTCGTCCGAGACGAGCATGCCGCCGCCGGAGGTCGTGATGATCTTGTTGCCGTTGAACGAGAAGGCGCCAAATTTGCCGACCGTACCCGCGCTGCGGCCCTTGTAGGTCGTGCCGACGGCGGCGGCGGCGTCCTCAACGAGCGGGACACCGTACTCGTCGCAGGCGGCCTTGATCGCGTCGAGGTCGGCAGCCTGACCGTAGAGGTCCACAACGATGACGGCCTTCGGCAGTCTGCCAGTCTTTGCGCGTTCCGCGAGCGTCTCGCGCAGCAACTGGGGGTCCATGTTCCACGAGGTGCGCTCGCTATCAATGAAAGTCGGACGTGCGCCGCAGTAAGCGACTGGATTGACGCTGGCGGAAAAGGTGAAGGTCGAGCCGAGCACTTCGTCGCCGGGGCCGACGCCGAGCAGGATCATCGCGAGGTGGAGGGCGGCGGTGCCGGAGGTAAGCGCGGCGGCGTGGGCCGCGCCGGTCAGCGCGCAGAACTCTCGCTCGAAGGCGTCCACATGCGGGCCGAGGGGCGCGATCCAGTTCGTCTCGAAGGCCTCCTGCACGAACGCCTGCTCGAGGCCGGACATATGCGGCGGCGAGAGGTAGATCTTCTGTTTCGTCTGCGGCATCACTTCGACGGCCACGGCGCTTTCTCCATTCCTATGTAGAAATCAGTAATCAGTAGTCAGTTGAGAGTAGAACCGCTTCGCGTCTTTTGGTCTGACTACTGTCTACTGTCTACTTCTCCTTCAATCATCACACGCTGCCGACAACATCTCCTCCGATGTGTTGGTGGAGGTGAACCGATCAGCCAGCCGCGAAAGAGAGGCTCTGTCCGGCCACCTCGCCGACGATCTGGCTGAGGAACTGGTGGTTGTTGTACCGGCGATCCCGGTAATCCAGCACCGCTCCCGTGTCGAGCGCCACCTTCATCTCGACGATGCTCTGCTCCAGCGTGTGGTCCGGCGCGAAATCGAGCGTCTCGCGAATCTTCGCGAAATGCACGTAGTAGTTGCGCCGGTCAATCGCCAGGTCGTTCATTAGCACCTCAGCGCGCGGGATCAGCCGCCGGATGATCTCCCCCACCTCCTTAAGCTGGTGGTTCTGCCCATCCGAGCCGACGTTGAACGTTTCACCGGCGACTGCCCCGATCGGCGCCTCCAGCGCGAGGACCAGAGCACGCGCGATGTCATCCACGTGCACAAACGGCCGCCACTGCTCGCCGCCGTGGATCGTGATCCGCCCCTCCGTCACCGCCTTCGCCGTCATCACATTGACCGCGAGGTCGTAGCGCGGGCGATACGAGTGGCCGTAAGCTGTCGCGAAGCGCATGATAACCGGCGCGAAGTCGGCGCCCGCCATCGCGAGCAGGGCGCGCTCGGCAGCGATCTTGGTGCTCGCATAGAGCGAGACGGGGTTGAGGGCGGAGGTCTCGTCGAGCGCCTCGTCACTCGCGCCGTAGACGCTGCACGACGAGGCGAAGATCATCCGGCGGATGCCCGTCTGCCGAGCGACATCGGCGATCATGCGAGTCGCTTCGAGGTTGGTGGTGGTCGTCAGGTCCTCGTCGAGCGCGCAGGCCGGGTCGCCGACAATCGCGCCGAGATGGATAATAGCCCCGACGTTCTCAACAGCGTGGGCGACAACCGCCCGGTCGCGGAAGTCCGCGACAACCATTTCGAGACGCGGGTGACAAAGGATGTCCCGGATCGCATCGTCGCCGTACATCAGGCAGTCGAGGACGCGGACGTGGTAGCCGAGTTCCAGCAGGCGCCGGACGAGGATCGAGCCGATATAGCCCGCCGCCCCGGTCACGAGCACCGGCGCCGCGCTGATTTCCCGATCATTCTCGTTATTAATCGGCGCCTGTTCCAAATCGGTGTTCGCATTACCCGTCGCATTCATCGTCGAAACCTCCGTGGTAGCGCCCTTGACTTTCGGTTCGTCAGTCTGTGACTGCCTTCCCCACCCTCGATACAAGAACAATACCCCAGTCCAATAGTGCCTAGGCTGTCACGTCAAGGGGTTCCAGATGACAGTCCTTTCAGAAGATGACAACCGGTTTCGCGATTGCTTCCGTTCGTCCGGCGATTCGTCAGGTTGATCGGACGCCCGCATCTTCCCATCAGTCCCACTCACGGCGCGACCACCGCCCTCTATACGGTTTCTCACATCGGTTGGATGTATGCATTCTTCGATGAATACATGCGGGTATCATACCGTCACCATTTGTATAACGGTATAAACTGCTCATTCATGATGCATCCGGGGTGAATGCGTGCTCACAGACGGAAATCAGTCACTCGCGCGCTCCGGTTCCGCTTCGACACGGCGTAAAAAGGAGAGCGACACGAGCAGCCACGCGCCGCCGATCAGCAGGCCACCGATCACGTCGGTGAGGTAATGCGTGTCCAGATACACGAGGCTGACCGCAACGAAGCCGATCACCAGGATGACAGAAAGGATGACAAGCGCCCGCCGAGCACCCACAAAGCGCGCGGCGACCAGCGCGCCGATCAGGCCATAGGTGACGACGGTGAGGACAGTGTGCGTGCTGGGAAAGAGGTAACCGACGACGCAGAATGGCCCGTGGTGGCACGCGTATTCGGCGCGCGTGCGCTGGAAGAGACCTTTCAGGCAGAGCGTCAGGATGAGCGCGTCGATCGGGCTGGCGATCATCACCGCTGCGGCGCGACGGCGCCGCACGCCGATCAGGGCCAGCGCGGTGAGCGGCACGAAAAGGATCGTCGCCGTGCCGATGTCCGGCCCCAGGTGCATGAATCGCGTGCGGAAGGAAGGGTCGTCGTCCTCAAATTCGGTCGGCACCGGGCCGCGAACCCACTGATGAGCACGCTGATCGAAGGCGAGCGTCCGACCCGACCCGACCACACTGCCGAGCGCCAGAAAGAGCGCGACCAGTAGCGCGACCAACCCGCATTGTACGATGGCTTCCCGCCGCGCACGCGCAGCGACCCCAGTATCGCCGACATGCCGTTTATGTTCAGTCGTCGTGAGAATGCCCCTCGCCTCCCCGCACCTATTGTCCCGAAGCGGCTCGTCGCGGGCGCGCCATAGTGAACGATCCGCTACGATCAGTCGTGAAGGGCATGAGTATAGCATGACAGTCGGTGGTCGCAGAGCGTATGCGTTCTCGCGAGAAGCCCCCGCTGCCCACACCCGTCCAGAGGCGCCCGCCGCTCCCCGACTACCGACCGCCAATTTTCCTCAGCACGCGGCGGAACTCGCACGGGATGAAACGGTGGCGCTTGCCGTCAATGACGGTGCGCCCGCCCCAAGCGGAAAGAGTATGGATGCCGAAGCGGTACGGGCCGTCGGTGTATGGCGCGACAGTCGTGACCGGCTCTTCGGCGAACGCGGTGGGCGTGAGGTGGAGCACTTTATTGATGACGACCGCACCGCCGTAGGTACGCGTGGAGTCCTGCGCAGGTCGGTACAGGCAGCCGTCGTGAATGAAAGGCATCCCGGCGGGTCGGCTGGAGCGGAGGTCGCGCTTCACCGGGTTCGCGGCGTGCGGCGTCCACGGGCCGAGCGGATCGGCAGCATACCAGAGATGCAGCGTCATGCCCGGCGAGCCGTCGTCCTCGGAGCAGAACAGCCACCAGCAGCCCTCGTGCGGGAAAATCGTCGCGTCGAGGACGGCGAAGTCCTCGATCAAGGTCGCGCGCCGCTCCCAGTGATACGGGAACGCGGTCGCCTCGTAGCAATGGAGCGCGCGCTCCGTGCCGGTTTCCGGGAGGCAATAAATGTGCCCCTCGTGCTGGACGATGGCGGGATAGGACATATGCATCGGCTCTTCGATGATCGGCGTCGGCGGGCCAAAACCGCCATCCGGCGTGGACACGAGGGCCGCGATGTGCCCTTTCCCCTCGGCATAGGAAAAATGCTCCGCGACGATCACCGGGCCGTCCTTTGTTTCGACCACGAACGGGTCGGCGAGGAACGACCCGCGCGGCGGCTCCGGCAGCCAGCGCACCGGGGGCCGCGCGCCCGGCGTCAGGAAGGTATGGATCGGCGCGTCCACGATGCCGATGTTCCAGACATCGTGCCGGAAGATCCGCCGGTAGAAATAGATGGGCCTGCGCCGAAACGTTCCCTTGCTCCCCACGTACGCATCTACCTTCCTCGATCGGCGCAGACTTCGACACGATGTGCGAACGGGCACCGAATCAATCGCGCAATTGACAGGAGATGACCCACTCGTCACACTTCCCGAAATCATAACGATTGGAGAATGAGAATGGAAATGGAAACATCGGACACATCAGAACAGAACCCGGATCGCGGTTCCTCATGGCTGCGGGCACTCGACGACTTTCTCCACCATAGGGCCAGCCATCTCGGGAAGGCGGTTCACGAACCGCCCCTACGAAACGTCGTGCCTGCGGAGCGATCACCGCAGACTTCGTGGTAAATTAGCGATCACTTCGGGCGCACCTCGCGCTGCATGCCGCTGATTACGACAAGGACCAACGACAATGGACGAATTTCGCGACAGCATTTTAGCGCTGATCACCGAAACCTCGACGAACTTGCCGCCGGATGTGCGGCGGGCAATGGCGCGGGCGGTCGAGACGGAGACGGGCGAGCGATCCGCGCAGGCGCTCGGCGTGATTACGACGAACATTGACATGGCCTGCGACAATGTCGGGCCGATCTGCCAGGATACCGGCTGGCTGACCTTCGAGGTGCAGGCGCCGGTCGGGGCCAATCAAATCGTCCTGAAGCGGCTGATCCATGAAGCGGTCGCGGAGGCGACGAAGCGTGGCAAGCTGCGCGAGAACTCGGTGGACTCGCTGACCGGCGTGAACAGCGGCGACAACCTCGGCCCCGGCAGCCCGACGATCCACTTCGCGCAGTGGGAGCGGGACGAGATTGAGGTCAAACTGCTCCTCAAGGGCGGCGGATGCGAGAACAAGAATATCCAGTACGCACTGCCCGCCGAACTACCGCATCTCGGCCGGGCGGGGCGCGACCTCGACGGCGTGCGCAAGTGCCTACTGCACGCGGTCTGGCAGGCGCAGGGACAGGGGTGCAGCACGGGTGCGATCGGCGTCTGCATCGGCGGCGACCGTTCTTCGGGCTACCTGCACGCCAAGGAGCAGTTGTTCCGCTCGCTCGACGACACGAACCCGCACCCGGATTTGCAGCGGCTCGAAGAGTACATCATGCAGATGTCCAACACCCTCGGCATCGGCACGATGGGCTTCGGCGGCGGC
>JBBRLR010000033.1:0-38397 GCA_038231255.1 Thermomicrobiales bacterium
GCCTCGTCGTCCGCCCGAAACAACAGGACACGAGCGCGGACGATCTTGTGCTGCTCGCCTTCCTCGCCGTCCTCACCGTGCAGGGATATGTGCTCGGCGCGCTCCGGCTCGGTGTCCAGCGCGACGCGTGGGCGGGGTGGTCGTTCGTCTCGTACGCGCTCGCCATTCCGCTGC
The DNA here is from genome assembly GCA_038231255.1 of Thermomicrobiales bacterium. GTDB lineage: Bacteria > Chloroflexota > Chloroflexia > Thermomicrobiales > JALYUS01 > JALYUS01. The sequence goes on from JBBRLR010000033.1 coordinate 175, forward strand.
GCGGCCTGTCGGACGGCTGGCTGAAGGCGCTCCATCAGGTCAACTGGTTCAGCCATTTCCTGACCACCTTCGCCTTTCTCGCCTACTTCGCCTACAGCAAGATGATCCATCCCTTCACGAGCCTCGTGAATGTCTTCTTCCGGCGGCTGAAGCCGATGGGCGAACTGACGCCGATCGAGAATCTAGAGGAGGCGGAGTCGTTCGGTATCTCGAAACTGGAAGACTTCACCTGGGCGCAACTGATGAATCTCGATGCCTGTATGCATTGCGGGCGCTGCCTCGAATACTGCCCGACCTTCAACACGGACAAGCCGCTCCGCCCGCGCGACCTGATCCTGGAGATCGGCGGCTACATGGCGGACAGCGGCGGCATCTTCTCCGGCGAACTCGGCGAGGGCGAGAACTCGGCGCGCTTCCGCTGGGGCGAAGGGCCGGAGCGCGAGTTGATCGGCGGCGTCGTCAGCACCGAAGAACTCTGGGACTGCACGACCTGCGGCGCGTGCATGGAACAGTGCCCGGTCTTGATCGAGCATGTGCCGCTGATCGTTGGGATGCGCCGCAACCTCGTGCTGGAGCAAGGCGAGTTCCCCGACGAACTAACGAATGTTTTCAACAACCTCGAACGCCTGAACAGCCCGTACCAATTCCCGCCGGACCAGCGCGACGCATGGACTAAAAAGATGGCGCAGCCGGTACGGATCATGGGCGAAGCCGCCGCTGCGGACGAAGCGGTCGAGGTGCTGTTCTTCGTCGGCTGCCTCGGCTCGTTCGACAGCCGCAACCAACGCACGACGATGGCCCTCGCACGCATCCTCCAAACCGCTGGGATTAATTTCGCCATCCTCGGCAAGGAGGAAACCTGCACCGGCGATCCTGCCCGCCGCATCGGCAACGAATACCTCGCGCAGATGATGGCGCAGCAGACGGTCGAGACACTGAATCAGTACCACTTCAAGAAGATCGTCACCGCCTGCCCGCACTGCTTCAACGCGATCAAGAACGAGTATCCGCAGATCGGCGGCAACTACGAAATCGTCCATCATAGCGAACTGATCAGCCAGTTGATCGCCGAGAAGCGCATCACGCTCGATCCCGCCTCCGACGTCGCAAGCGGCAAAGTGACGTACCACGACCCGTGCTACCTCGGGCGGTACAACAAGGTCTACGACGACCCCCGCAGCGTCGTCAGCGCGCTGCCCGGCGCGGAGTTGACGGAGATGGGACGGAACCGCAATCAGTCGTTCTGCTGCGGTGGCGGCGGCGGTCGCCTCTTCATGGAGGAGACGCGCGGCAGCCGGATCAATCAGGCGCGCGTCACCGAGGCACTGGAAACCGGCGCGACGACGCTCGCCGCGTCGTGCCCTTTCTGCATGACGATGTTCGAGGATGGTATCAACGGCGTCGGCGCGAATGATACCTTGCAGGTACGCGACATCGCGGAACTGGTCGCGGCGGCGATGATTACGAAAGCAGGAACAGAAACGGGAACCGGGGAGAACCGCAAAGACGCAAAGGACGCAGAGGACGCAAAGAGGGAAGAAACATAAATCTTTCCCTTCTTTGCGTCTTTGCGGTTCTCCCCGGTTTCTGAGAAAGGCCGCAGGGAATGGGACGAAGTGGACCGGGCGCATTGGCGTTCGAGGTGATCGAGGTGCCGAACGGCGGATTCATGAGCGATCAGCCGACGAATGCGACGATTGTCGGCACGCACGAGGTCTTTATCGTTGATCCCGGCGACCGCGCGGGCGTGGAGGTTATTCAGAAGGCATTAGGGCGGCGGGACAATGTGCGTGTCAAAGCGATCCTGCTCACGCACAGTCACCCAGACCACGCGACAGCGGTGCCCGAACTGAAGCGGATCTATGACTGCCCGGTGATGCTCAATCCGAAAGAACAGCCGATCCTGCGCCAGTTCCTCGATTGGACAGACGTGGACGCGGAACTGACGGGTGGCATGACACTGCGGATCGAGGGCGGCGAACTCCAGGCCGTGGACACACCCGGCCACTCGCCCGGCCACGTTGCGCTCTACGAACCTGCATCGCGCACGCTGATTGCGGGCGATCTCGTTTCCGGCAATGGGACGGTCGGTATTTTCCCGCCGCACGGCAAGATGGTCGAGTATTTGGCATCGCTCGAACGGGCGCGGCAACTCCATCCGGACGTCGTCATCCCCGGCCACGGACCGACGATCTACCAGCCGCCAGACATTTTCGCGCAGTACATCGCGCACCGCCTGATGCGCGAGGGCGAGGTGTACACGGTCGTCGCGCGCGAACCGACGACGATCGAGGCGATGATCCCGGAACTCTACCCGATCGTGCTGCCCCATTTCCGGCGCGCAGCGGCGGCGACGATCCTCGCGCATCTGGAAAAGTTGCGCGCCGAGGGCAAGGTGCGCCCAGAGTCGGACGATCTCGTTGAAGGCATCTGGTCCGCATCGGCATCGTCACACTGACGCGGGACGACCCCCGAAGGAGAGCAACATGGCGCAACGCAATGCCACCATGATGATGCCGGTCGGGCATGATACCGGCAGCGCCGAGATCGTCTGGCGTCCGAGCGCGGCGCACCTCGAGCGTAGCCGGTTGCGCCGCTTCATGACACGGGAAGGGATCGCGACCTTCGAGGAATTGCTGACGCGCGCGGCGGACGACGTATCATGGTTCTGGGATGCGACCGTGAAAGACCTCGACCTCCAATTCTACCGACCGTACGATGCGGTCGTGGACACATCACGCGGTATCCCGTGGGCGACGTGGTTCCCCGGCGGGCAGTACAACTACGTCCACAACGCGCTCGACAAGCACGCGACCGGCGCGAACGCGACGAAGACGGCGGTGATCTGGGAAGGCGACGACGGCGCGACCCATCAACTGACGTATCGCGAGATGTGGGAGCAGACGAATCAACTAGCGGGCGCGCTCGCGGCGCTCGGTGTCGGCAAGGGCGACCGCGTCGGTATCTTCATGCCGATGCTGGCCGAAACAGCGATCGCGACCTTCGCCGTCTCGAAACTCGGCGCGATCTATATCCCTATCTTCTCCGGCTACGGTGCGGAATCGGTCGCGACGCGACTCAAAGACGCGGGCGCGAAGGCGCTGATCACGGCGGACGGTTTTTATCGTCGGGGCAAGATCGTGCCGCTCAAGCAGACGGCGGACGCGGCAAGTGGCGGCGTGGAATCGCTGGAATCGGTGATTGTCTTCCGGCGCACGGGTGAAGATGTACCGTTCACGCTGGGCCGCGATCATTGGTGGCACGAGATCGTCCCGAATCAGCCGACCGAGCGGGAAACGGAGCGCACAAACGCCGAGGACCCGTACATGATTATCTATACCTCCGGCACGACGGGCAAGCCGAAGGGGGCGCTGCACACCCACGACGGCTTCCCGATCAAGGCGACGCAGGACCTCGCGCACTGCTTCGATGTGCAGGAGGACGACACGCTCCTCTGGTTCACAGACCTCGGCTGGATGATGGGGCCGTGGGCGATCACCGGCGCCTTAACGCTCGGCGCGACGCTCGTCCTATTCGAGGGCACGCCCGACTGGCCGGAACCCGACCGTCTCTGGTCGCTGATCGAGAAGTACCGGATCACCGTCTGCGGCGTCGCGCCCACCGTTGTCCGCGCGCTGATGGCGAAGGGAGACGAGTGGCCGCGCAAGCACGATCTCTCGTCGCTCCGCGCGCTCGGTTCGAGCGGCGAAGCGTGGAATCCAGGGCCGTGGCGGTGGTTTTTCGACGAGATCGGCGGCGGTCGTTGCCCGATCATCAACTACTCCGGCGGCACGGAGATTTCCGGCGGCATCGTCAGCAGCTTCACGATTTTGCCGCTGAAGCCGACCTGTTTTTCCGCGCCCGTGCCGGGGATGGCGGTGGATGTGGTGGACGATGGCGGCAACCCGGTGCGCGGCGCGGTCGGCGAACTCGTCATTCGTAATGCGTGGCCGGGCATGACGCGCGGTTTCTGGCGAGACAACGCGCGCTACGAGGAGGCGTACTGGTCGCGCATCCCGGGCCTCTGGGTACATGGCGACTTCGCGCGGATTGACGAGGATGGTTTCTGGTACATCCTTGGCCGCTCGGACGACACGATCAAGGTCGCCGGCAAGCGCGTCGGCCCGGCGGAGATCGAGTCGGCGGCGGTCGCGCACCCGGCGGTGCTCGAGGCGGCGGCGATCAGCATCCCGCACGATATCAAGGGCGAGACGATCGTCGCCTTCGTCGTCCTCCGGCCGGGGCACGAGTCGAGCGAACGGCTGCGCGGGGCAATCGAAGCGATCATTACCGACCAACTGGGCAAGTCGCTGAAGCCGGAGGCGGTCAAGTTCGTCAACGATCTGCCAAAGACGCGCAATGCGAAGGTGATGCGCCGTGTCATCCGGGCGCGCTACCTCAACCTGCCGCTCGGCGACATCACCGCCCTCGAAAACCCCGCCGCCGTGGACGGCATCGGCGATGCGCGGTGAGTGGGGATGATGGCCCTCTCCCCCGAAGCCCACTATAATCATTACGGTACTCGCCATCTGCGGGCACGATTGGACAGACTGATACGAGGAAGGCGCTACGCGCGATGAAGCAACTGTTTATCCTGCTCTGGGTGCTCTGGGCGCAGATGCTCTGGGTCTTCGGCATCCCATCCATCTATTTCCTCCGCCTCGGCGACTGGCGGGCGGGCGTGTCAATCCCGCTCTTTCTTTTTACGCTCTACGCCGGGTGGCGGCTCTTTCTTCGCTCCCGCCAGGAATGGCGGCAAAGCACACAACAACGGTAGCGTCGGCTTTTAGCCTGCGTCCCTTCCATTGGGGCAATCTTTGCAATCCGCGATAGGGGACGCAGGCTGAAGCCTACACTACCGCTTCGTTTGCCGCTGCCGCAGCACTTCGTAGAGCAACACGCCCGCCGCGACCGAGAGGTTGAGCGAACTGGCGCTGCCATGCATCGGAATCCGCACCGACAGATCGCCCCGTCCCACGATCTCCGGCGGCAACCCCCGCCCTTCGTTCCCGAAGAGCATCAAGAGCGGCGATGGGTAAATGGCTTGCCAGTGCTCGTACGTCGCCCGCGCGGAGGTGGTGACGACGCTGACGCCATGCGCACCGCTCCAGGCGAATACCTCCTCGATCCCGCTCACCCGCACGACCGGAATGCGAAACAACGTGCCGACGCTCGCCCGCACTGCACTCGGATGGTAGGGGTCTGTCCCATCCCCGATCAAGAGCACGCCGTCTCCGCCGACTGCGTCCACGGTGCGGAGGATTGTGCCCAGATTGCCGGGGTTGCCGATCTCGTGGAGCGCGACAAAGAGTGATTCAGGGGTAACGATCAGCGATGCGAGGTCGTGGGAGACGATGCGAACGATTGCGGCCAGGCCGGAAGGATTCTCCCGCATCGCGATCCGCTCAAACAGGGATACGGACACCTCCGCGACTTGGACGCCCATCGCCCGCTGCCCCGCGACCATTTCGCACGCAGCGGCGCTCGTCAGCAAATCGGGCGCGACGACGAGCGTTTCGATCTTCGCCCCACCATCCACCGCCTGCCAGACGGCCTGGATGCCCTCGACAAAGAATGCACCCGCCTGCTCGCGCCCCTTGCGCTGCTCAAGCATGCGGATGCGCCGGATGAGCGGATTCGCGGCGCTTTCGATACGGTTCATGACCTATCCCCCAGCCCCTTCCGCCAGTTCGGCGCGCCACCACGCCAGCGTGTCATCGAGCGACTGCTCCAGCGAAATCTCCGGTTGCCAGCCCGTCACTTGCCGAAGGAGTGTTGTATCCGCCACCATCACCGGGGCATCGGACGGCCGCATCCGGGTCGGATCGCGCTCGATGGTGATCGCGACATGGGTGAGACGACAGAGCATATCCAGCACGTCGCCGACCGTCACCGCCGTCCCCCGCCCGATATTGTAGGCGCCCCCACGTTCACCGCGCGCCAGCAGCAGGCCGTACGCGCGCACGACATCGCGGACATCGGTGAAATCCCGCGCGGCATCGAGGTTGCCGACCGCGATCGCCCGCCGCTCGCCCCGTTCCATTTCCACGACTTGCCGCGCGAAGGCGCTGACGACGAAGCGATCGGTCTGCCCCGGCCCGATATGATTGAAGGGCCGCGCCACGACGACATCGAGGTCGTAGGAACGCGCGTACTGCAAGGCGAGCATCTCCTGCGCCGCCTTGCTGACGGCGTAGGGATTCGCCGGATGCAGTGGCCGATCCTCATGCAGCGGTTGCGCTTCCGGCGGTGTCGGGCCGTAGACCTCACTCGAACTGACGATCAGGAGCCGGGCATTCGGCGCGTGCATCCGGCAAGCATCGAGCAGGTGCAGTGTGCCGAGGATGTTGCTCGCGAGCGTCGTTTCCGGATCGCGGAGGGACGCCGGGACATTGCTCTGCCCCGCCAAATGGACAACCATCTCCGGCTTCGTCCGCTCAACGAGCGACGAGACCGCACGGGCGTCTCGCAGATCGCACAGAGCAAAACGCGAGTCCGCAGGTGCGGCGTGCCAGGTTGTCCCCGTCATCAGCCAATCGGGATACGCCTCCGCGAGATGCGCGACGAGATGGGCGCCGACGAACCCCGTCGCCCCCGTAATCAGCACCCGCCGCACGTCGCCCATCATCTCTCCGTCTCACGCGTCTCGCTGTGTTCTCCCGTGCTGATTGTCGCATACATGGGGATTGCCAGACGGGAGACTACAAAAAGAAATGCGCCTCGCATCGCCGCCCGTACCAGCAAGTATTCGCCTCACGTCCGCCTCTGGCTCCTATCCGCTATCCACTAAAAATAGTTGCTCGTGATCCCGCCATCCACGACGAGCACGGCGCCGTTCGTCCAGTCGGATTCGTCGGAGGCGAGGTACAGGGCGCAGTTGACGACATCTTCGGGGTGGCCGAAGCGGCCACTCGGCTGGCGGTTGAGACGCAGTTGCTTGGCCGCGTCGTCTTTCAAAAGCCATTCGGTCATCAGTGCTGTCTCGATTGGGCCGGGGCAGATCGCATTTGTGCGAATCCCTTGCGGGCGAAATTGGATCGCCAGCGACTTCGTGAGCGAGATCAGCGCGCCTTTCGAAGCGGTATAGGCATCCTGCGGCACGCTGCACCCGACCAGCGCGACGAACGAGGCGATATTGATGATCGAGCCGCCGCCCCGCTTGAGCATTTCAGGGATGGCATACTTGCAACCCAGGAAGATGCCGCGCACATTGACCGCCATCACCCGATCCCAAACCTCGACCGACGTATCGAGCACCGAATGATCCGCTTCCGGCATGATCCCCGCGTTGTTGTACAAGACGTCTACGCCGCCGTAGCGTGCGACAGTCGCTTCCACCGCTGCCCGGACACTCGCTTCGTTCGATACATCGCACGCGAAGAACGTCGCGTCGCCACCCGCCGCGCGTACCCGTGCGGCCGTCTCCTCGCCCGCCTCCGCGACCACTTCCCACGCCGCGACCTTCGCCCCTTCGCGCGCAAAGATGTCGCAGGCGACGCGGCCCATCCCGCTCCCCGCGCCGGTGATGATGCAGACCTTGTCCTTCAATCGCATGATACTGCTTCCTCCCTTGTATCGCTCAGGACAGATTTTTGAACCACCAAGATGTTCTGTTCACCCCAAGGCGTGTCGTCAGTTGAGGAGGACGGTGGAGGCCGGGCAGACCGCCGTCGGCAGCCGACCGTTGCTCCCGGTGACAAGAATGGTCGTTTCTCAAAACTCGAATCGTGGCGAGGACTGGCTCAGTATGGTGGTTTTCGGGGTGACGGACCAGACAGCGGTGAGCGCGTCGGCAATCGCGGCCGTCAGTTTCTGGACATCCGCAGACGCCGAACCATGCATCGCTTCCGCGACGATCAAGATCGCCGTAGTCGTATCCCGGATGGCCGAAGAGGCGCTCTGCCGATTGGTCCATCGCCGGGCGTGCGCTCGCCCCGCGCCGTCCGCGAAAATCACTTCATGGGCGTCGGGATGCTCCGTTTCACCGGAGAAGGACAGATAGCTCTCGTCGCCGGTCGCATAGCGCACTTCGACGTACTCCGCGATCGCGGAAACATCGAACACGGCCACCGGGATCGCGAACGCGAGCGAGATCGCATTGCAGAGATCGATCAGCGGGTGAATCGGTGGGAGCGATCCTTCTTTCCTGAAGCGTCGCAGCAGCGACTCCGAGGCGCAGCGATACTGCGTGGGTTTGAGCCCCATCCGCGAGAACGCGCGCCGCCACGCCTGTATCTCGGGCAACTCCCCTTCCGAGGTGTCTGCGAGTCGCGATTCCGCGATCTCATTGAACGCAGCAACCCGAGTGCTGACAGAAACGTCTCTGGTTATTCCCTCGGCAAAGAGCACGCCGGGAAAAAGCTCCGGATAGTCCCGCCAAATCTCGCTCGAATGGTGGAAATCCATCAGGGTACCTCGCGATCGCGAACTGAGAAGGCGGCATTCCCGCTTTCCGTGCTTCCTGGTCTCCTTTATATCCCTGTCGTTCTCCCTCCCGGCATTCGCTCTCGTCCTTATCCACGCTCGAAGTACCGCTCGCGCTCCCAAGTGGTGACGGCAGCATCGAATGCCTGCTGCTCGACGCGGGCCATCGTCAGGTAGTGGTCCACCACGTCTGTGCCGAATGCTTCGCGCGCCATCGTGCCAGTTTCCAAGGCATTGATCGCTTCGTACAAGGCACGCGGCACGTGTGGTACGTCCGTCGCGATATAGGCGTTGCCTTTGTACTCCGCCGGTGGCTCGATGGCGTGTTCGATGCCGTACAGACCCGCCGCGAGGCAGGCGGCGTAGGCGAGATACGGATTCGTGTCGCCGCCAGGCAAGCGGTTTTCGATGCGCAGACTCTCGCCGCGCCCGACGACGCGGAAGCCGCACGTCCGGTTATCGCGCCCCCAGACGATGTTTACCGGCGCCCAACTCACCACAGCATACCGCTTGTACGCGTTGATATTCGAGGCGACAAAGAGCGACAACTCGTGCGCGCAAGCGATCATGCCGCCGAGGAAGTGACGCATCGTTTGGGACATCCCATACGGCGAACCGGCCGGATCGTGGAAGAGATTGCGTGCGCCATCCGCGCCCCAGAGGCTCAGGTGGATGTGGCTGCTCGACCCGGTCCAGGTGTGGTCCGGTTTCGCCATGAAGGTGACGGAGTAGCCGTTCTGCACCGCGATCTCCTTGACACCATGTTTGAGCAGCACATGGCGATCGGCGGATTCCAGCGCCTCGGCATAGTGGATATTCAACTCGTGCTGGCCGGGCGCGGCTTCGCCCTTCGAGAACTCAATCGGGATGCCCGCGTCCGACAGCAGATTGCGGAACTGCCGGTAGAGCGGTTCGGCTTTCGTCGCTTGCAGGAGGTGGTAATCCTCGTTATACCAGCCGTACCGCGTCAGGTCCTCATAGCGTTTGGCATGGGCTTGCGCGTAGGTGTCCGTCAGCAGGTAGAATTCGAGTTCGGAGGCCGCCTTGACGCTCAGCCCCATCGTCGCCGCGCGTTCGAGTTGTCTGCGGAGAATGGTGCGCGGCGCGATGCTCACCATTTCGTCCGTTTCCTCGTTCATAACATCGGCGAGCACGAACGCGGTCTTCTCGTGCCAGGGGAGGATGCGCAGTGTCCGCCAATCGGGCCGCGCCTGCCAGTCGCCGTAGCCGCTTTCCCAGTTCATCAGCCGATAGCCTTCGGGCGTCTCCATCTCCATGTCGGTGCCGAGCAGATAGACGCAGAAATGCGTGCCGTGTTCGAGGCAGTGCGCGACGAAGAAGTCGCCCGTGACACGCTTGCCCATCAACCGCCCCTGCATGTCGCAGAAAGCGTTAATGACCGTGTCAATCGCGCCACTGGCAATGCGCGCCTTCAATTCGTCAACCGTAATGATGCCTCGCGCCCGCTCCGTCATCCGCTCCCCTCCCAGCATCGGTAGCGCAGGCTTCAGCCTGCGGCTTCTCCGGCGGGACGCAGGCTGAAGCCTACGCTACCGACGATCTCTCAGATACCACCGATGAAGCGGCCGGGGTTGAGGGTGGCGTTCGGGTCGTAGGCGGTTTTGAGATCGCGCATCACGGAGATAGTCGGCGGTTCGACGCCCCAGAGAGGGAGGGCTTCCGCGTGCGTCGGATCGTAGCCGCAGACGGTCAGCGTTGGCCAATGGCGTTGTACAACATCGAGCGTGCGGTGCAAGCCCTCGCTATTCGCATCGCCCGTCACGCGCATATACGCGACACCGATCCCCACCGAGGCACGGACGGCGACGGTCAGCCCATACTGCCGCCCTTCCTCGACCGTCTCCGACACGGCGACGAGCAGGTCGGTCGGCAGCGTCGTTAGTTTCAGCACGGCGGTATGCGCGGTCAGCGTCGCAGTCGCGTTCCAGTCGGCGAGGCTGGTCCAAAGGCGGTCGTGCTCATCGCCGATCACCGTCGCGATCTCCGTCGCGCCCATCGCCGCGCCCAGATCGCGAATCTCCTTTTCCTGCCTCGCAACGGTCGCGTCGCCACCCTCGCAGCGTACGCAGATCAGGTAACCGTCGAGCGGTGAGCGGATCGCGGCGGTCGTCGTCGGGGAACTGAACTCGATCGCCATCGGTCGCAGTTGCGATGCAGCGAGCGCCGCCGCCGCCGCAAAGGCCAGAACCGGCCCATCGAATTGGAGAACAAGTGAACGTTCCGCCGCCGGTTTCGGCAGCACTTTGAGATTGATGCGCGGCATGACACCGAGCGTGCCAAGCGCGCCGAGATGCATCTTCATCAGGTCGAAGCCGGTGACGTTTTTGACGACCATGCCGCCCGCCTTGGCGAGCGTGCCGTCTACATATGCGGCATTGAGACCGATGCAGAAGTCGCGCAGCGTCCCGTAGCCTTGACGGCGCGGGCCGGAGGCATTGGTGGCGAACATCCCGCCGAGCGTGATCCGGTCGCGGAGGGGAGGATCGAGGGGCAGCATCTGGTTGCGCGCGGCGAGCACGCCGTCGAGATCGCCGAGCGTGATCCCCGCCTCGACGGCGATGGTCATGTCTTCCGGGTGGTACTCGATCACCGCGTTGAGTCGCCGCAGGCTGATCGCGAGGTTATAGCGGCGCGGCGCGTAGCCGAGTGTCTGCTGCGTCCCACCGCCCCACGGCACGACCGCCGCACCCGCTTCGTCCGCGATGCGCAGAAGCGCGGCGATCTCCTCCGGCGTACCGGGTACGGCGACGACGTGCGGCGCCATCGTCCCGATTGCGTGCGCCTCCGTGCGCTCACCGGTGCGGGCATGCTCCGCGCCAACGACCTCTTCCACTGAGGCGGCGAGTTGATCGAGGTTAACTGCTGCCTCAGTCGTCATGCCGGGGCACCGCCATATCGGCCAGTTCGGCCGGCATCGTGTCGTGCTTATGCGCGCTCGTCTGCGAGTGCTCGTCCGCCATGCCGATGGGCGCGGCGGGCTGCAATCCGGCGACCTCGGCGTAGCGTGCGGGCATCGCGGTGTCGCGCAGCTCGCGGATTTCGCCGCACACCCGCGCGTCGGGTAGAATCTTGTCCGGGTTGAAGAGGTCATACGGGTTGAAACTGCGCTTCAGTTTCGCCATCGCCGCGAGGTCGTCGGTCGTGAAGGAGTACAACATCACGCCCTTCTTCTCGAAGCCAACGCCATGCTCGCCGGTGATCGCACCGCCCATGTCAATGCACTTGCGGGTGATCTCCATCGCCGCATCGAGCGTCCGCTCGATCTCGCCCTTCTTGCTGCGGTCGAAGAGCAGGAGCGGGTGCAGGTTGCCGTCTCCCGCGTGGAAGATGTTCGTCGCCTTCAGTTTCGCGTCCTTCGCGACCTCGGCGACATAGTTGAGGATTTCGGGTAGTTTCGTGCGCGGCACGACGCTGTCCTGCTGGTAATAGTTCGGGGCGAGGCGACCCATCGCGCCGAGCGCGCCCTTGCGCCCGGCCCAGAGCGCGTCCCGCTCCCCCTGCGTCGCCGCGACGCGCACTTCCCGCGCGCCGGACTGGTTGCAGATCGCCGTCACACGCTCGGAAAGTTCGTCCAGCCCTTCGGCGAGTCCGTCCAACTCGATCAGCAGGATGATGGATTTGCCGTCGTCCGGGTAGCCGGCGTGGTAGGTCATCTCGACCGCCTGGCAGGCCGGACCGTCCATCATTTCGAGCGCGCCGGGAATGATGCCCGCTCCGATAATGCCGGTGACGGTCTGCGAGGCGGATTCCAGGTCGTCGTAGATCGCGAGCAGCACGCGCAACGTCTCGGGCGAGCGGAGCAACTTGACCGTCACGCCCGTGACGATACCCATCGTTCCCTCGGAGCCGACGAGCATGCCCGTCAGGTCGTAGCCCGGCGTGTCGAGGACGCCGCCCGTCTCAATGATCCGCCCATCCGGCAGCACGACTTCGAGACCGAGGATGTGGTTGACCGTAACGCCGTAGGCGAGGCAGTGCGGCCCGCCCGCGTTGGTCGCCACATTGCCGCCGATGGACGAGGCGCGCTGGCTGGCCGGATCGGGTGCGTAATAGTAGCCGTACGGCAGCGTCGCCTGCGACAGATGCAGGTTGACGACGCCAGGGTCTACGACGGCGCGGCGGTTCGCGTAATCCACGCTGCGAATCTGATTCATGCGCGTCAGCGAGACGACGATACCGCCGCGCACCGGCGTCGAGCCGCCCGCAAGGCCGGTGCCCGCGCCACGCGGCACGATCGGCATCCCGGCGGCGGCGGCGAGTTTCACGATCTCGGAAACCTGCTGCACACTCTTCGGCAGCACAACGACATCGGGCATCGCATGCTCGTGCGTGCCGTCGGAGTCGTAGACGAGCAGATCGCCCCGCTCGGTCAGCACAGAGTCCGCTCCGAGCAGGTTGACGAGGCGGCGGATCAGCGTCGGTCGGTCTATCGTCGGCTGGGTCATCATTGAAGGCATGGCTGCCATGTGCGGCTCCTCTCGCGGATCGCGATGTTGCTACTACGCATTGTCCCGCACTTTCAGCGTGGCGGCAAACGATAGAAAGGAGTGATTACCGACGCGGAGGGGGATCGGGAGGCTCATGAATTGTGTTTTGATGTAATCCTACCGATCGATCTCCATGGCCTTCATCTGTCCAGGACGAGCACTCCTTCCCATAAACCCGGATAGTGGGTGATGAATCCGATCTCCGAGACTTCCAGCACTTCGGCATAGCCGAAAACGGGTGCGCGATACACATAGTTGGTCTCGGAGGTTCTCCGATACGTCTGTTCGAGCAGTTCCATCCTCAATTCGGGGAAGCTCAGGTATGCGGCCGACGCGGGCGTTTCTTCACCGATACCCAGATTGAAGCGTCGCAGCGCCAACAGATTCGTTGCCGGTGTAAAGCCCAGATCAATGTCTATACACCCGAACGCTTGTGACTGCTCGACTGCATTCAGGAACCAATTTGCATCTTTCGATCGCGCTATCTCCAGTTTCAATTCCCTCGCTCCGACCCAGCCATCTACCGTCGCCAATCGCGTCCGCCAGGAAGCATCGCATCGCACGTCGTAGCGCACACTGCACGGCTTGCCTTCATGCAGAAAGATCGCCTCCCCGCGCACCTGCCAACCATCGTCCCGACGCACGAGGCGACACGCGTCGTGACCTTCGGTATCAAGGCGTTTCCAGAGTATTGTTGCAATCGTCATCGTCATATTCTCCTCCTGTGCGTTCTCATTTTCCGGCTCCATCGTCCTCCCCTGTATATTGCCTCGTCAAGATTTTGTGCGTCGCACGGTGCGACACTCCTTCAGGAATCGTGCATACTGCCATTGTTGCATATGGTGAGGATGAAACGAGGTGGCCGGTGCGGGCACGGATGACGGCGATACGCTCCCTCGACGCGAATTACCGGACGCTCGGCTGGCTCTGCCTCGTCGTCGGCATCAATCAACTCGGCTTCGGCAGCATCGTCCCGATTGTGCCGACGTTCGCGCGCTCCTTCGGCGTTTCGCAGGCGGTAGCGGGGCTGGTGATCAGCGTCTACGGCCTCGGGCGGCTCTTGTTCGATCTGCCAATGGGCGGCCTCGCGGAGCGCGTCGGTCGCCGCAAGATCATCATTATCGGCGAGATCGTCACGGCCATCGGCAGCCTGTTATGCGCGGTTGCGGGCAACTTCCCGCTGCTCATCCTCTTCCGCTTCATCGGCGGCATCGGCGCGGCGACCGTCCTCACCGGCGCGCAGGTCATACTGGCGGACATCACGACGCCGCAGACGCGCGCGCGGATGATGAACATTTATCAGGCAATCTTTCTCTGCGCGGTCGGCATCGGGCCGTCGCTCGGCGGCGTGGTGGCGGACGCTTTCGGGACGCCCGCGCCCTTCTACGCCTTCGGTTTCCTCAGTCTTCTCGCCGGATTGGTTTGCTTCCTCCAGGTACCCGAGACGCGCTATCTCGCCCTCGCCCGCGCCGCCGCGTCGTCGCAACCCGCGATCTCCATGCGGCGAGCGCTCGGTATCCTGCTCCGGAAGCGCGGCTTTTTGCTGATCGGTTTCGTCACCTTCGTGCAATACTTCGCCCGCACGGGCGCGCTCTTCAACATCGTGCCAATCATCGGCCGAGATCGCCTCGGCCTCAGCGCATCCGCGACGGGCTTCGCGATCAGCATCGCCTCGCTGATGAACTTCGCGACGATCCCCCTTTCGACAATTTTGATGGGCCGCTGGGGGCGGCGCGGTGGCATCATCCCGGGCACGATTGTCTGCGGCGCGGCATTCGCCTGTTTGGCAGTCGCGTTCAACTATCCCGTCTACATCGCCGGGATGTTCCTGTGGGGGATCGGCGGCGGTGTAGGCGGTTCCGCGCCCGCCGCCTACGCCGCCGACATGGCGCCGCCCGGCGCGAACGGCGTGACGATGGGCATCTACCTCACCCTCGCGGACGCCGGGTACGTCGTCGGGCCCTTCCTGCTCGGCTGGATCAGCGACGTGGCGGGCGCGGGTACGGCGCTCTTCATCACCGCCGGTTTGTTCGCCATCGCAGTCACGCTCTTTGCCCTCTTCGCGCCCGAAACCGTCCACGGTCGGAACCGCCGCACACCGAGAGAAGTTGCCGCCGTAGCGGATTAACGCCTCCCTAAACCCCTCCCCTTTCCCTTCATCCGCCGGTCACGCGTTTCGCGCCCTTGCTGACGGCGAGATCATACGCCTCGGCGAGCAATGGCCGCACCACGGCCTGGAATGTTGCCGCGCTGGGATTGAGCACGCAGACCCAATACTGCCGTCCATACACCGGATGCGGCAGCAGTTGATCCAGGGCGGTGAAGTCATGGCCGTGCTCGCCGTCATCATCCGCAGCGGCACGGGGCGGCTCCGTGCCGAACAATGCGCGAGAGGTCTTCCTACTGACACCGATATTCAACCGGAAGACGCCTGGGCGGTTGAGATTGGAGGCGGAGTCAAAATCACCGTAATCTTTGGTCACAATCGTGGCGAACGGAAACCGCCGATCGGGAGGGAGGGTGCGGTCAGGGTCGTAGGAAAAGAAGGTGTCGCCCCATGCTACTTCAGGAGATCCCGCGTCCTGCGATGCAACGACGACATCCACGCCGGCAAACGTATCGGTGATGTATCGGGTGATCGAGGTTTCATCCATGGGCATGTCCTCCCTTGCTTGTATGCGGCGTTCCGCGCACTTCAGACTACAGATATACGATACAACTCAGATGCAAGAGTGGAGGGTTGGACTGGCGCGCCACGTTTCAGGCGGTAGGCATCGTGGCACGTGAAGCCAGTATTCCTGGCGAAATGCACACTCGTATGATAGAAAGCAGCGTATAGACCTATCACAATGAGTGGAGTAAGTCTCCAGAAAGCACTTGAGGCTTTTGCATGATAGTTTGCACCTACCTGCGAACAATAGATCTGGCACAGGCTGGCCAGATTAGCGTCCAACAGGTGCGCAACTATGAAGCCAGTGGGTTGATACCGCCAGCCGAGCGCAGCTCAGGCGGCTATCGCCTCTACACGCAGAAACATCGTGTCGCACTCAAAACCGCCCGAACTCTGGTCGGTAGCTATGGCTGGCAGCGGACACGGGCGATGATGCGGGCGGTTCACCGGGGCAACCTTTCCGTCGCGCTCGTGCTGATTGATGAGCGCCACGCTGAATTGGCTAGCAAACGCCTCCAGGTTGAGCAGACGCTGACCGCCTTGAGCATGTTGGCTGCGCAATCCGCTCCTCCGGTCCTTACACGCCATTCACAACGACTCCGCGTCGGAGAGGCGGCAAAGCACATGGGTGTGCGCGTCTCGGCATTGCATTTCTGGGAACAGCAGGGTCTTTTGCACCCTGGACGCGAGAAGAGTAGCGGGTATCGCCTGTATGACGAGCAGCAAATGCGTCGCCTGCGCGTCGTGGTTCTGCTCAGGGATGCTGGCTACGACTTCGACGCGATCCGCACAACGCTGGATGAACTGGCGGCAGGACAGCCAGAGAAGGCCATCGCGGCGATGGCGAAAAGACGCGCTGAGCTCGCAAAGACGAGTTGGGCGTGTCTCGCAGCGATGTCTTCTTTTCAGGGGTATATCAGCGAGTTCTGGGCGGATCTTTGTACCTCCTTATGACCTTTCTCCCTTTCGCGGGAAAGGCCGGAGTTAGGAATGCACCCTTCATCCCGCGTTGATATACCGCTCCAGCAGGTCGTAGGTGCGAGCGGCGTTCTCGCTTGCCGGTGTGTAGACGGCGGCGACAAGATCGGTCGCACCGGCAGCCGCGAGCGCGCGGAGGGATTCGAGCACCGCCGCTTCGTCGCCGACGAGTGCGACATCGGCTGGGCCTGCCGCACCTTCTTTGTCGAGCACTGCGCGATAGGAGGGCAGTTGCCCGTACCGCGCGAACGTCGCGTTGACTTCGGCGCGCACGGCCTCGGCGTTGTCCGTCACGCAGACGGGAAGCCCGGCGACGATGCGCGGCGCGGCCCGCCCGGCCTCCCGCGCGGCGGCGGTGATCGTTGGTACGGCGTCATTGGCGAGGTAGTGCGCGCCGCCCATCCAGAGCGCCGTCCCGTCCGCCTGCCGCCCCGCGAGCCGGAGCATCTGCGGCCCGAGCGCGGCGACGAGCACCGGCGGTGGCGTGGCGTCCGCGACGGTGATGCCGAAGTTCGTGATCTGGAACTCCTCGCCCGCGAAGGTCACCGGCTCGCCGGACAGGAAACCGGTCAGGCAGGTCAGGTATTCGCGCATGTGGCGGATCGGATGCGACCAGTCGAAGCCCAGCCCCGCCTCCATCACGACACGATGGCTGAGGCCGACACCGAGGATTAGTCGCCCGCCCGTCGCGACATTCGTCGTCAATGCCTGCTGCGCCATCGCGACCGGGTGGCGCGGGTAGGTCGGCACGACGAATGTGCCCAGTTCGACGGTGCGCGTGTGCTGTCCCGCGAGCGCGAGCAACGTGAGGGCGTCGTAGCCGCGCGGCACATTTGCGACCCAGATGCTCTGCATCCCGCGCTCCTCGGCACGCGACATCTCTGCGAGCAGCGTTTGCAAATCCATCAACGCCCCAGGATTCGGCAGGATGACACCGACTTTCATGCATTCCCCCTCGTGTGCGTGGAATCGGAATCGAGACAATGCGGCTTGCGCGGCGATTGTCGCACCCGCATCGCGGGATGGGAACGGCGCCCCACATGATGGTGATACACTCGGGTACAGGCGGACTTGAACGAGATGACGGGGGCGGCACGAATGGACGACAAGCCCGAAGGTGCACGGTTGGGTTGGCGGGTGCTCGAAACGCAGTATCCGATGACCACGGCGTTCACGCGCGTGCGGCAGGATCGTGTGCAAATCGCGGATAAGGGCGAGGCCACATACACCTATGAGGAGCGTGCGGACGCGGTCGGCGTCGTGCCCGTGACCGCCGACGGAATGATCCTCCTGATCCGTCAGTATCGCTACCCGATAGACGAATGGTGTCTGGAAATTCCGGCAGGTGGTACCCGCGACCACGCCGGCCTGACGCTCGAAGCGGTCGCGCGGATCGAACTGGCACAGGAAACGGGCGCGACCGCCGCGACGATGCTGTATGTCGGCGCCTTTTTCGTCGCCTGCGCCTCCCGGCGGCAACGGTTCCACGTCTTTCTTGCCCTCAATGTCGAACGTGCAGCGGCGTATCAGCCCGAGATGACGGAGCAGATCGAACTCTGCCCGATGCCCGCGCGCGACGCGCTCCACCTCGCTCGCACCGGGCAAATACCCGAAGGCCAGAGCGCCCTTTCCCTGCTCCTGTGTGAGGATATGCTGCGGCAACACGGCTATCTCGATAAGAACCCGTGATGAGGCCTTGCATCTTCGCGCATATGTACGTACACTCCGTATCAGCGATGGACGACGGCTGAGAGGAGCGGAAAAATGTCGGAGCGACCGATGCGGACAGTCTATGCCCTGACGGGCATCCAGCCGGAGGTGCAGGCATACGCGATGGCGAAATACTCGCGGTCGCGCAACTCGATGCGCCGGAGTATCGCCGAACTCTCCGCGCAGCGCGCCGAGCAATTCCTCGAATCGTTCTATTTCCAGTACGGCCACCGCTCGATTGCCGACCTCGCGCACGTCGCGATGGCGGTCGAGAACGTCTCGATCCTCGCCGCGATTGCCGTCGTGGATCAGCAGGTATGGGACGGACAGGAGCGCTCGACCCGCTACCAGGACTTCGCGCGCACCGGCTACTACACGCCGGACGCTATCGCCGCCTCGCCCGATGCACTCGCATACACAGTAGCGGCGGACGCGCTCTTCGCCGAATACGCCGCGCTCTCCAAAGAACTGGCCGCGCTCCTCGTCGAGACGGTTGGCAAGCCGGCAACGATGGACGAGGGCGACTACACGCGCACCCTGCGCGCGCGGGCCTTCGATGTCACACGCGCCCTGCTGCCGCTCGCCACGATCACGAGCGTCGGGCAGATCACGAGCGCACGAACGCTGGAACGGCAGATATCCGAGATGCTTTCCTCACCGCTCGCGGAAATCCGCACGGTGGCGGAAGACCTGCGCACCGCCTGCCAGTCCCCCGCCTTCGACCCGGCGGTCAGCGCCGCCGAGCGGTTGCAGCAGACCCTCGACGGCGTTCACCTGCCCCCGGAAGCCCAGGATGCGCTCGCCGCGCTCGTCGCGACGCTCGACCATACCGCCGCTGCGCCGACGCTCGTCAAATACACTGCGCCGCTTGACTACCAGATCGCGACCGCACGTGAGATGCGGCAGGCGGCAGCCGAACTGCTCGCGGACATCCCACGCGATCCGGTCAGCCCAACGGTCGCCCTCGCACCCGCCGCGAACCCGACGGATGAACTCGTCGCGACGCTCCTGTATCAGCACGATCCGGGACAGCATTCGTATTGCCAGATTCTCGAAATCGTCCGCGAACTCTCGGCGTCGTTCAAGCGGGAGATCGCTGATCTTTCGATGCGCCATCGCGGCCCGCACGACGATCTGCTCCGTGCCCATCAGGTCGGCGCGCCGCTTCAATTCGACTGCACGATTGACATCGGCGCGTTCCGCGATCTGCACCGGCACCGGCGCTGCGTGCAGATCGTCCCGAACTTCTCCGCCGCCCACGGCACCAACGATGCTACGCAGTGGTTCGCGTGGGGTCTGGGCGATGCTGCCGCCGCCCGCGCGACCGACGCTGGCCTCGTCGCGCGCTATCAGAGCGCCCTCGACGGCGCACATGCCGCGATTGACGCGCTCTCGCCCGCGCACTCGGACGAGGCAGCCTATCTGCTGCCGATGGCGAATCGGTGCCGCGTCTTCTTCAAGATGGACTACGCCGAAGCCGCCTACATCATCGAGCAGCGCACAAAAGTGGGCGGCCACTTCTCGTATCGCCACGCCGCATATGCGATGTATACCGCCCTCGCCGCGCGCGAGCCGGACTTCGCCAGGCATATCCGCGTCACGCCACCGACCGAGGTAGATCTGCTTCGGCGGTAGTGAATGGACCCTCGCGGCTGTCGTGGCAAATACGTGAAAGGAGGCGCCACAGGCCTATACGGGAGAAAGAAGGATCACACCCAGGAGCGCCGCAATGCTGACAAAATACATCGAAGCCGCGATGCGCCACGCGCAGTATGAAATCGTCGAGGACGACAACTCGTTCTACGGCCACATCTCAGATTTCAGCGGCCTTTGGGCGAATGTACCAACGCTTGAGGGATGCCGCGAAGAATTGCAGAGCACTTTGGAAGACTGGACATTGATCGGAATCCGGCAAAAGATTTCTTTTCCCGTCGTGAATAGTATAGACCTTTTGGCCCCGGCACCGGTCTGATGCCGCCGTTCGGCCTGATTAAGCGCCGCGATCCTCATTTAGGAGACATCAGCAGAGGCCTACCTGCGCGAACACAGCGCGACGCGGGCATTTCCCGCGAAGAGTGAGAGCAACTGTAGCGGTTTTCGCGATTTGTTATCGTGTATTATCACTGTGTGAAATTGCCGCAGGCACATCGCACGCGGGCTGTTTCGTGTGCGGCGAACTATCGGAGGGCGAATGCTCGATCAGCACAGCGTGCGGTATCTGGTACGACGCCTGGTGCGTCATGCGTGGGATACACCGCTCCTCGCTAGCGGCGCGGTTGCGAGCATCTTGTTGAGCATCGGCTTTTCACTCCTCCAGCCGCTCCTTATCCGCTCGCTCATCAACAATGGCATCGCCGCCGGGGAGCATCGGCGGCTGATCGAGGTTTCTGTGGCGATCATGGTCGTCGCCATCCTTTCGGCCGTGACGACCTATTTCCGCTCCGTGACGACGCAGTGGATCGGCGAGAAAGTCTCGTACCAGTTGCGCAACCGCCTGTTCCGCCACCTCGAAGCGCTCTCGTTCTCCTTCTACGATGCGTCTCAAACGGGCCAACTGCTTTCCCGCCTGACGGAGGACATTCGGAACATCCGCCGCTTCTACTCGCCCGCCTTCCGCGTGTTGCTGCAAACGTCCGTCCTCGTGATCGGCAGCGCGGCGATCATGTTCACGCTGAACTGGCGACTGGCGCTCCTTTCGCTGGCAATTGTGCCGGTGCTGTTGTGCGTGACGCTCGTTTTCGGCGCCCGCGTCCGGCCTCGCTACTTGCGGGCGCAGCAGCAGTATGGGCAAGCGATGAATGTGTTGCAGGAGAATCTCGCCGGGATGCGGCTCGTCCGCGCGTTCGGGCGCGAAAACTTCGAGTCCCGGAAATTCGCGACGGCGGGGATGACGTATTACAACCGGCAGATGGACGCCGCGAAACTCTCCGTGCTGGCGAACGCGAACATGCCGATGATCACCGGCGTCGGCACGGCGGTCGTGATCGGGGTCGGCGGCCTGCAAGTGATCCACGGGCAGATGCAGGTCGGCACGCTGCTCGCCTTCTACCTCTACCTGACGCAACTCACCGATCCGATCCGGCAGATCGGCTCGATCGTCAACAATGTCGCCCTCGCCTTCGCCAGCACGGAGCGCATCTACGAAGTGCTCGAACGCCGCCCGCGCATCTTGACGCCGCCGGATGCCTATCGCCCCACGGAAGTGCGCGGGGATGTGATCTTCGACGATGTCCGGTTCGCCTACTCCCGCGAGAGCCGGGACGTGCTACGCGGCGTCTCGATCGTCGCGCCGCCCGGTTCGGTCGTCGCGCTGGTCGGGGCGACGGGCAGCGGCAAGAGCAGCATCATCCAGCTGCTTGCCCGCTTCTACGATGTCAATGCCGGCAGTGTGCGCGTGGACGGCATTGATGTCCGCCAGTGGGATTTGCCGACCCTGCGCGGCAATGTCGGCTTTGTGCTGCAAGAGACCTTCTTGTTTTCCGACTCGATCCACGAGAACATCGCCTATGGTCGCCCGGACGCGACGCGCGCGGAGGTGATCGCGGCGGCGCAAGCGGCGCAGGCGCACAACTTCATCGCGCGGCTCCCGGAGGGCTACGACACGCTGCTCGGCGAGCGTGGCGTCAACCTTTCCGGTGGCCAGAAGCAACGCGTCGCCATCGCCCGCGCCCTACTGCTCAACCCGCGCATCCTCGTGCTAGACGACGCGACGAGCAGCGTGGACATGGAGACCGAGTATGAGATTCAGCAGGCGCTCAACATCCTGATGGAGGGGCGGACGACGTTTATCATCGCCCAGCGATTGAGCAGCGTGCGCACCGCCGATCAAATCTGCGTCCTCGACGATGGCGAGATCGTCGAGCGCGGCACGCACGCCGAATTACTCGCGCTCGGTGGCAGATACCGGGCAATCTACGCGGTGCAGACGCAGAGCAGCGGCGTCGCCGTAACGAGCGAGCAGGGAGCATGAGCAAAACGGCAACGGCAACCGCCGATGGTGCAACGGAGCCGAACACGACCCCGAAGGCGGGGGCGAAGCCGTACCTTTCGCTGGACGACCGGGAAAACGACATCGGGCGCGGTCTCAACCGCGAGAGCGCCAAGCGATTGCTCGCCTTCCTGCGGCCTTACCGCGCGCAATGCGCCCTCTCGCTCGTCGCGATCACGCTCCAAACACTCGGCGAATTGGCGCTTCCCCGCCTGCTCGGCATCGCGATTGACCAGGGAATCGCCAAAGCGAGCACACACACATTGTTTGTTGCCGTTGGGGTGTTCCTCGCCTGCGTCCTTTTTGTCTTCGCGGCACGCTGGACGCAAGGATACACGACGACGCGGATCGGCAACCGCGTGATCTTCGACCTGCGCTACGCGCTCTTCCAGCACATCCAAATTCTCGGTTTCAAGACCTTCGACCGGATGGGCGTCGGGCGGCTGATTTCGCGCGTGCAGAACGACGTTTCCGTCCTCCAGGACTTGCTGACGGACGGTATCATCGGCCTGTTCGCGGACCTTCTGGTGCTCGTCGGCATCATCATCGCGATGCTGACAATCAATGTCGAACTGGCGCTCCTCTCCTATACCGTTCTGCCAATCATGATTGGCATCGTGATGATCTGGCGGCGGTTCGCGATCCGCGTCTATCGCGCCGTCCGCGCCGCGACGAGCCGCCTGACGGGATTTTCGGCGGAGAATATCAGCGGCATGCGCGCCATCCAGTCATTCCGGCGCGAGCAAGAGAACTTCGACCGCTTCGAGCGGCTGAACCGCACGGTCTACAATGAGACAACGCACTCGATCCGCCTCAACTCCGTCCTCGCGCCCGGCGTTGAGATGATTAGCGGTATGGCGACGGTGATCGTCCTGATCGTCGGCGGTAACGACGTCATTAACGGCACGCTGACGATTGGCGCGCTGACCGCCTTTATCGGCTACGTGGCGCGCTTCTTCCAGCCCGTCCGCACGCTTTCGGATCGCTACAATACCTTGCAGGCCGCGACCGTCGCCGCCGAGCGCGTCTTCGAACTGCTCGATGAGCCGCCGGACATCACGGACGCGCCGGGCGCGATCACCCTGCCACGCATCGCGGGCGAGATTCGTTTCGATCATGTCACCTTCGGCTACGGCACGACGCCGGTGCTGCGTGACATTGATCTCACCATCCCGCCCGGCGCGACGGTTGCCTTTGTCGGGCCGACGGGCGCGGGCAAGTCGAGCACGATCAACCTCGTGCCGCGCTTCTACGATGTTTGGGACGGTCGCGTCCTCGTTGACGGCCACGATGTGCGCGACGTGACGCTGGAATCGCTCAGGAGCCAGTTCGGCATCGTGCTACAGGACACGTTTCTGTTTTCCACGACGATTGCTGAAAATATCCGCTACGGCAGGCTCGGCGCGACCGACGCGGAGGTCGAGGCGGCGGCCCGCGCCGTCGGCGTCCACGACTTCATCGCCCAGTTGCCGGAGGGATACGACGCGGAAGTCGGCGAGCGCGGCAGCGGCCTGAGCGTCGGGCAGCGGCAACTGATCGCCTTCGCGCGCGTCGTGCTGGCCGATCCGCGCATCGTCGTCCTCGATGAGGCGACGAGCAGTGTGGACACACAGACAGAGCAGATCATCCAGGAAGCCCTGCGGACCGTGCTGCATGGCCGCACCTCGCTCGTGATCGCGCACCGCCTCTCGACGATCGTGGAGGCGGACATGATCGTCGTCATTGATGGCGGGCGGATCGTGGAGCAGGGCACGCACGCAGAACTGATGGCGCGGAAGGGGCAGTACCACCGCCTCTACACCACCGCCCTCCGCCACACGAACGACGGCATGGGCGCGATGGCGATGCTGGAAACCTGAGCCGCAATCCCAGTAGCGTAGGCTTTCCAGCCTGGGTCCCCGGCCCGCCGGCCGCTGAACCTGTCAACGTGATCGGGTACTGGTCAGGGACGCAGGCTGGAAAGCCTACGCTACCAACTCAAGGGCCATCCCCGGATGCACGCAATTGGAACAAAGGCCGCGCATCCCTGTTGCACCATTTGAATGTCGTAGACGCCGCGCGCCGTCAGGATTATACTTTCACCATACGATGCGTTCATTTGGAAGGAGACCCACGACGATGGTTACAGAGATTCAGGCCCCGGTCGAGACTGATGAGGGGAACGCCGTTTTCTTCACCGACACAGCCCGTGAGAAACTGGTCGAACTGATCGGAGAACAGCGCGCGGCGGGCAAGGAAGCCCACCTGCGGATCATGGTGCAGGGCGGCGGTTGCGCCGGCTTCTCGTACGGCATGTTCTTCGATAACCAGGAACGCCCCGGCGACAATGTCAGCGAGGTGGACGGCGTCAAAGTCCTGATGGACGATGAGACGATGGAAATGGTCGCGGGTTCACAGGTTGATTACATGGATTCGCTCTTGGGTCGCGGCTTCACGGTCAAGAACCCGAACGCCGCCTCCACCTGCGGCTGCGGTCACTCGTTCCGCGTCGCGGGCAAGAAGGGCCAGGCCGAAGCCTGCCACTAGACGAAGGGTAAAGGACTGAGGACTGAGGACTGAGTGGGCGTGCTCAGTCCTCCTCTAATTCCTCACCCCCGGCCTCTCTCCATCGCCCCGAGATCACGGAAGCATAATGTTTGTTCGGCGATGGAGAGGGGAGGGGATATGATGTCCCAGTCCTCAGTCCTCCATCCTCAATCCTATCTGCCTCTGAGGCGGGGATCGAGGGCATCGCGCAATGCATCGCCGACGAAGTTGAGCGACATGACGACGCTGATGATGGCGAGGGCGGGGAAGGTGCCGAGCCACCAGTCGTAGAACTTCGCGACGGATGCGTTGATCATCGCGCCCCACTCCGGGTTGGGCGGTACCGCGCCGAGGCCGATGAACGACAACCCGGCCATCAGGATGATCGCCGCGCCAATGTCGAGCGTCACCTTGACGATGATCGGTGCGTCCGTGCCCGGCAAGACATGGCGCATCAGGATGCGCCAGCGAGTCGCGCCGATGGACTCCGCCGCCGTTACGTACTCGTTCTGCTTGAGCGACAGCACCGCACCGCGCATCACGCGGGCATACTCCGGCCACAGGACGAGGATAATGGCGACGAGCGCGTTCGCGACGCTCGGCCCGCCCCGCACCGCCGTGATTGCCATTGCGAGGATGATCGAGGGGAAGGCGAGCACGACATCCGCCGCGCGCATGATAAGATTGTCGAGCCACCCGCCGACGTACCCCGCGAACGCGCCGAGGATGATGCCAATTGTCGCCGTGGCGAAAATCGTCAGCATGCCCGCCGGGACGGAGATGCGCGCGCCATAGAGGACGCGGCTGAAAATATCGCGTCCCAGATCGTCCGTGCCGAACAGGTGCGTGCGATTTGGCCCCTGCAATCGGTGGCTGATGTCCTGCTTGTTCGGCTCATACGGCGCGATCAGCGGCGCGGTGAGCGCGATCAGCAGCCAGGACGCGAGCACGACAAGCCCGGCCATCGCCAGTGGGTTCCGCCGTAACGACAGCAGCGCCTTCACAAACGGCGACCGCTCCCGCCGGACTATTTGCGCCCCTAACGCCGCGTTCTCCGCCGCCCTTATCGTTGCCATCAGGCGCTCCCACTCGCGGGACACATGAACCAGGAAAGCGCGAAGAGCACGAAGAAAGAGCGAAGAAAGAGAAAGCCGATGTTTCCGTCTTTCTGCTCTTTTTTCTTTTCGCGTCTCTTCGTGCTCTTCGCGCCTTCGTGGTTCAAATCGTTAGCCCTCTTCAATTGACGCGGATGCGGGGGTCGAGGAAGCCGTAGAGGATGTCCACCATGAGATTGAGAGAGATGATGACGACGGCGACGACGAGTGTGACGCCGAGGATGCCGGCAAAATCGAGTTTGGTCGCGGTCTGCACCGCGTACTGGCCGAGGCCGGGCCAGCGGAAGATGGATTCCGTGAAGACTGCGCCCGCCAGCAGTCCGCCAAACGTCAGGCCGAGCACCGTGACGGTCGGGATCAGGGCATTCCGCAAGGCGTGGCTGCCGATCACTGCGCGTTCCGGTAGCCCCTTCGCCCGCGCGGTGCGGACGTAGTCATTGTTCATCACATCGAGCAGGGATGAGCGGATCATCCGGGCAATGATGCCGATGGCAAACGATCCGAGCACGAGGCTCGGCAGAAGGGCGTGCCGGAGCGCCATGCCGAGCACGTCCCATTGCCCGTGCACCAACGCATCCACGGTGTACAAACCTGTCAGGTGCTTGGGCGGATCAACGCCATCGTCCAGCCGCCCACCGAATGGCAGGATTTTCAGGCGATACGCGAACACCGTCTGCGCGAGCAGGGCGAGGTAGTAAATCGGCACGGCGGTACCGAGCAGGGAAACGCCGCGCGCCGCGTGATCCACCGCGCCGTTGTGCCGGATAGCGGCGACGATACCCAGCGGCCCGCCAATGACGATGGCGAAGAGCATCGCGAACAAGGCGAGTTCGATCGTCGCCGGGAAAAACTGCTTGAGGTCGCGACCGACCGAGTGGCGCGTCGTCAGCGACTGGCCGAGATCACCGTGCAGGAGGTTTTTCAGATACAGGACATACTGCACTGGCACGGGTTTGTCCAGCCCGTACTTCTTACGCACCTGCGCGATCACTTCCGGCGTGGCGATCTTCTCACTGACAATCGCCGCCGTCGGATCACCGGGCACCGAGTGCGCGAGCGTGAACGTGGCAATCGTTGTCAGGAATAAGACGATCACCGAAAGCAGCAACCGCCGGATGAGATACTGTGTCACGCGACGCTCCGCTCCGTGAGTAACGAGTGCTGAGTGCTGAGTACTGAGTGCGAGAATGACCCTCTTAGCACTCAGTACTCAGCACTCAGCACTCGTTCTTCGTATTATCCCGTCCTGGCAAGCAGGTAGGGATTGACGAGGTCAACCGGATGGTAGACGTAGCCGGTGATGATTTTCTTCGAGACAATCTGTGCGACCGGTTGTTCGAGCACGAGGAAAGGCGCGTCGTCCTGGAGGATCGTCTGAATCTGGCCGTAGATACTGGCGCGCTTCGCGCTATCTGTCTCCGTCAGGCCTTGCGCGAGCAGCTTATCTACGTCCGGGTTGGAATACTTCACGCGCTTCGCGGCCGCGCCCCCCGTCTTGCCGAATGGCTCGGCATAAGTGTGGACATCGG
Source organism: Thermomicrobiales bacterium (assembly GCA_038231255.1). GTDB lineage: Bacteria > Chloroflexota > Chloroflexia > Thermomicrobiales > JALYUS01 > JALYUS01. Next base: position 27,624 of record JBBRLR010000033.1, read on the forward strand.
CATAGTCCGGCGACCAACTGGAGACGGTGAACTGCAACTTGCCCGCGCGGTAATCGGCGAGGCGCTGCTGCGGTTCGACCGGCGCGAGGTCAACTTTCAGGCCAATCTGCTCGATATCCGCCTTCAACTTCGGTGCGAGCGTATCGAGCGCCACGCCTTCGATGACATCCCCCGCGCCGTAGGTGAACTTGATTGTCTGCCCCGCCGCGTTTGCCTGCTTGATGAGGTCTTTCGCCTTCGCGAGGTCGGTCTTGTACATCGGCGTTACCTTGTCCACACCGAGCAAACCGACCGGGATGATCGTTGGTGGCCGCACCGCCGCACCCTTGAGCAAGCCCTGAATGATGCCGTCGTAGTCAATCGCATAGCCGATTGCCTGCCGCACCTGCTTGTTGGCGAGGAGACCGCCGGTATCTTGCGAGGTGTTCAGCGCGAGATAGACGTGATCGAGCGTGTTACCCTTGGTGAGCGTGTATTTGCCGCTCTTGTCCAACAGTGCGACCGCATCGGGGTCGAGGTCATTGGCGATGTCTATCGCGCCCGCTTCGAGTTGCTGCTGCTCGGTACCGGAGTCCTTCATCTGCTTCATGATGAAGCGGTCGTATTTTGCCGGCTCGCGCCAGTAATTCGGGTTCTTGTCCATCACGACCTCTTCCTTGATTTTGAAGGATTTGAGGATGAAGGGACCGGTACCCGCGCTGGTCTGATCGAGAAAGTCTTTCGCCTTATCTTTGTCCTTCGCGTCCGCCGTATCAAGGCCACCCTTTTCCTTGACGGCCTTGCTATCGAGGACGACAGTGTTGTTGGTCGCCATGTACGAAAGGAACGCGACGTTCGGCGCATCGAGCGTAAAACTGACGGTCATCTTATCCATCGCTGTCGCATTCACCGCATCCTTGGTGCTGAAGGGATCGGCGAGGAACGACGGGTTATCCGAGATGTAGTGCAGTCGCTTCATCGAGAAGACCCAGTCATCGGCTGTCATGATATTGCCGGTGTGGAACTTCACGTTGTCGCGCAGTTTGAAGGTGTAGGTCTTGCCGTCCGCTGAGACACCGCCATTCTGTACCGTTGGCACCTCCTTGGCGAGGACTGGCACATACTGGGTGAGGTCCGGCGGATTCTGGAAAATGAGCGTCTCATATGCGCCCGCCATGATCGGGTTCGACGAGATTTCATAGACGTGGGCCGGATCGAACGTGATGAGATCATTGATGTTACGGCCTAAGACGATTTGTCCGCCAGTCTTCACAGCGCCGCCGGATGCCGTGGTAGCCGCCGCGCTCACCGTTGGCGCGGCGCTTGTGACCGCGCCGGTGACCGTTGTAGCGATGGCATTCACGGTCGGCGCAGCACTCGTCGCGGCCCCGGTCACGGTCGTTGCCGCCGCGTTCACCGTCGGTGCAGCGGAGGTCGCGGCACCGGACGCCGTCGTAGCGGCAGCCCTGGGGGTGTCTGTCGCGGCGCTACCTCCGCACGCGGCCAGTAGCGCGGGCACGATCAGCGCGAGCAGCGCCATCGCGGCAGATCGGCGGAGACGATCGGTACGTTTCATAGTTCCCCACTCCCTTTCCTCGAACACAACAGGACCGAACGTCCCCACCGCACACTCAACTATGTCCCCGGATTGTCTTGCTTTCTGTGTTCCCGTCACGATACCAGCAAATTTCCTGTCGTCAAGCGGGCGGGAACCTAACCCCCGGCCCCCTTCCCACGCCGAGGAACGGAAGGGGGCCGGGGATTAGGTCGTCGGAAATGGTAGAGCGATGGCGTCGTGATGGACGTATCCTTCGCGGAAGCGGGTGAGTTTGATCTCGTCTTCCGGCAGATCGCGCACCGCGCCGTCCGCGATCAGTTCGGCCATCTTCATACCGAGCGCCGGGCCCCACATCATGCCGTGCCCACCGGCGGCAAGGACGTAGAATCCCGCCATCGGCTGGTCAATGATCGGTAGATGATCCGGCGTGTAGTCGATCGAACCGGCCCACGACCGGGAAATGTGCTGCCCGGCGAGCGCCGGAAAAACCGATTCCCACGCCGGGCGCATCTGCGCGAAATAGTCCCAATCGAAATCGAGCTGATAACGGTCGGACAGATCGGCCTGCTCGTCGGGGTTGCTCAGGCCGAGCAGCGCGCCCTGCTCTTCCGGGCGCACGTAAATGCCCTTGGTCAGCGCAAAGAACATCGGGAAGGACGGGACATTGGGGTACGTGACAACGAGATGCCGCGCCGCCGACACCGGCACCTCGACGCCGACCATCGCGCCGATCTTTCGCGCGCCGCGCGGCCCACCGGCATCGAGCACGCGGTCAGACTCGAAGACGCCGCGCGTCGTCCGCACCACGAATGTGCTGCCGTGCTGCTCGATCCCTTCGACGGTGCATCGCTCGAAAACATCAATCGTCGGCTGGCGCGCCGCCGCGAAGGTGATGTTGCGCGCGACAATCGGCGGATGGACGTAGCCGTCGTTCGCGGTGTAGGTCGCGCCGAGCAGATTTTCCCAATCGAGGCCGGGGAAGCGCGTGCGACCCTCAGCTGCATCCACCCATTCGTTCTCCATGCCACAGGCGCGGCGTAGCTCAACGAGGTTGAGAAAGGCCGCCTTCTCCTCCTCCGTCTCCGCCAGCACGTAGTACCCCGTCTCGGTGAAGCCGCTATCGAGCCCGAGTTCCGTGCCGAGGGCGAGGTAGCGTTCGCGCGACCAGATGCCGAGTTTGATCGCCGTTTCGGAGCCACCCTGCTGCCGCACGACGCCCGCCGACCGCGTCGTCGCGCCCGATCCTGCCCAGTTCCGCTCACACACCGCGATCCGGCCAAAGCCGCGCCCCGCCAACTGATGCGCCGTCCACAGCCCGAGATTCCCCGCGCCGATGATGATGAGATCGTATGCTGCCATTTCTACCCCCCGGCCCCTTCCAGTTCCCCCAGCACGAAATCGTTGAACCGCCGGATATGCCGCTCGCTCGGCACGAAGATGCCGCCATCGGCGTAGACTTTGGAGCGGACGCCCTGCTGCGCGAGTTCGCAGACCGCCCAATCCTGCCGGTTGACAAGATCGAAGACCGCGACGACATCCATCGGGTCGAAACCGGGCGCGGCAATCGCATCAGGGTGGAAGACCCAGTCGCAGGCGATCCGCGTTGCGTCCGGCCCCTGCGGCCAGAGCGTGTGGATAATCGCGTGATCGGGGAGCAGGCTGATAAAGGCGTTCGGCAGCGGCACGACGCCGTAGTACCGGCGCTGGTCGGCGGGCGGCAGGTCGGGCAATGGCGGGCGGCTCGCCTTGCCGGAAAAGGTGAACCCCTCGATGCCCTCAGCGAACTCCGTGCCGATGCCCGATTGATAGGCGGAGCCGCGCCGGAAGCCGGGGAGCAGATCGCACAACTCGGGGTGCATTGGGCCACAGTGGTAGCACTCCATGAAGTTCTCGACTGTCAACTTCCAGTTAGAATGGACGCTGTACTCAATCGTCTTAGCGACGCGCAGATCTTCCAGGTGATAACGGGCGAAGGTATCTTCCTCGCCGAAACGATCCAGAACCGCCGCGCGGGTCTGACTGGCGAGCGGCGGCGGGTCGTCCGCGAGATTCACCCACACCAGCCCCGCCCACGTATCGAGCGCGACGGGCATCAGGCCGTGGCTGCTGCGGTCGAACTGCTCCATCTCCATGATATTCGGCGCGCCGAGCAGCGTGCCGTCGAGCGCGTACGTCCAGGCGTGATAGGGGCACTGGATCGCGTTGCGCGCCTGGCCGTGCTGATCGGTGCAGAGCCGCGCGCCCCGATGGCGGCAGACATTCAGGAATGCGCGCAGCATGTGATCGCGCCCGCGCAGGAGCAGCACATTCTCATCTGCCAGATCGAATGTCCGGTACATCCCCGGTTCGGGAAGTTCTTCGGCGCGACCGACGCAGATCCACAGGCGGGAAAAGATGCGCTGCTGCTCCGCCGCGTAGATCGCGGGGTCGTGGTAGTAGCGTCCGGGGAGCGTGCGGAGAAAAGTCGTATCGGCATCGAGCGTCACTGCCATCGCGGAGCCTCCCTGTTGATGCGCGGTGCGGCGTCTTCGTGAATAGGAGGAAGTCTGCGCGTTGGGGCCGCAATCGTCAAGACGCTCCGGGCGACAGGGGTGGGGAGGCGGACTTGGAGCGACGCTTGCGGAGCCAGCCAAGCAGCAGGTAGGCAAACAGACTGAGGGCGATCACACCAATCGTCACCGGCACATACCATTGGCCGAGGCGGCCACGCACACGCTCCCACTGACTACCCGCCGCGTAGCCAAGCGCGGCGAGGAATGTGGACCAGATCAATGCCCCACCGAAGGTCGCCACCATGAACGGCACGACCGGCACCCGCGCCGCACCCGCCGGCAAGGTGATGATCGTCCGCGAAATCGGCAGCAACCGGGCGAAGAACGCCGCCCACGCGCCCCACCGCGCGAACCACGCATCGGAGCGACCGAGCGCGCGCTCGGCCGCCGGAAAGCGCGCGCGCAACCGCGCGAGCAGCGTCCGCCCGCCAACCGCCATCACCGTGTAGGCGACAAGCGCGCCGATCACCCAGCCGACCGCGCCGACCAACCCGGCGTACAGGATCAGGAGCTTCGACTTCCCGACCGACTCGACGAGCAGCCACCCCGCCAGCGGCATCGTGATCTCGTTCGGCACCGGCATCGTCGCCCCTTGCAACGCCATCAGAAACAGGACCCCCCACCAACCATAGCGGGTGACAAGGTCCTGAATCGCGTGCAAATCGAGGCCGAATACGGCAAACGGAGCAATGAGCGACTCGATTGTTGTGCTCACTGCGCGCTGCTGTCCTTAATCCGCAGTGACAGGCTGCGCGACGTGCTGCTCAATGTTCATGCCGAGTCCTTCGGCGACGCGCCAACGCGATGGCGCTGCGTGTCGCTGTAGGAAGAGGAACGGGTAATTCTCCAGCAGCGCGGGGCTGCGGGAACCGACCGTGCGCTGGCTCCGGTTATTGTGGACCGGATGCCCCTGCCGCGTCGTCAACACAGACTTATCATCGGTCGCGCCATTGCGCTTGCCGTTCGTCGTTCCATCACTCATGAGCGTCCGTCTTTTCCTTTCTAAGCCGGGCACATTATCGAAGCAATAGACCAAGTATACACCGCTTCCGCGCACAATTAATCGGCGGGACATACGCGCCAGTCGGCTCCTTGCCACACGTTTACTCGACACCCACATCCGCGATACGTCCGGCGTGGCGCACTTGCGGGTTGATCGTCGTCAGGAGGGCGAGCAGCGCCGCCGGTACCGCGCCGATGTAGACCGTGGCAATGGGGCCGAATCGTTGCAGCAACACGCCCATCAGCGCGAAGCCAAGCATGCTTGCGCCAAACGTCACGAGCCGGAAGACGCTGTTGACCCGCCCTTGCAGGGCGTCCGGGATCAGCACGAGGCGATAACTGAATTGGGTCGTCACGTAGATCGGCACAAAGAGGAAGCCGAACGCATTGATCGCACCGAGCCAAGCGATATTCGGCGCCCATGCGTACGGCACCCAGGTGATGACGAACAGCCACGAGATCCAGACCATGATCTTGCCGACTGTGAACCGGCGTTGCACCGGCGCGGCGAATGCGGTGCCAATCAGCGTCCCGACGCCTCCCGTCGCGAACATCAATCCGATGGTGAACGAGGACGCACCGTGTCGCTGCGCGAGACTGATGAGCAGCAGCGTCCAGCCACCGTAGAGCAAGTTTATCCCGCCGACGACCCAACAAAGGAAGCGGATCGTCGGCTGATGCCAAAGCCAGTGCAGCCCCTCGCGGATTTCCGTCGCGATGTGGCGCTGCTCCTCCGTCTTCTCTTCCTGAAACTCCATCTTGATGAACAAAACGGAAACCGCCGAAACAGCGTACGAGACCGCGTCGGCGACGAATGGGAAGGCACGCCCGATACCGAACAGCGCACCGCCGACCGAGGGGCCGAGCAGGCCGGAAACCGAATAGGTCGCCTCGTTGAGCGAGACGGCGGCGGGCAGTTGCTCCTTGCGGACAATCCGCGACAAGCACGCCGTCTCTCCCAGCCCGAAGAAGATGAAGAGCATCCCCTCGACGAATGTGACGACGTACAACTGCACGAGCGTCAGGCGACCAATGGCGAGCGCGACGGGGATGCTGCCGAGAGCCAGCGCCCGCCCGGTGTCGGACAGGAACATCACTTTTTTGCGATCCCAGCGATCCACGTACGCCCCGGCGGGCAAGCCGAACAGGAGATACGCGAAGCCGCGCATCGCGCCGAGAAAGCCCGCCTGTGCCAGCGATCCCGTGACGGCGAGGATCAGCAGCGGGAACGCCAACTGCGACACCTGCGAGCCGATCGCCGACACCATCTGCCCGCCAAAGAGCAGGAGAAAGTTCCGATTCCGCCGCAGCGAGCCGGACGGCGGCTGCCCGCGCACCGCCGGTTTCGGTCGCTGATCCGGTAACGGTTCGATCTCAATGGTTGCCACGTTTTGCTTCTCCCCTTCATCGCGTGCGCCGAATAATCCGCAAACAAAAAGACCGCGAGCGAGGCGTCGGGCCTGCCACGGTCTGCGCGTGCGATGGGAAGCGGATTAGGTCATCGGACGGCGGATTTCGGGCAGACTGCGACACGGACCCCGTGCGGTCCGTCGTAACGCCAATAGACGTACTGCAATGTCGCCAGTCGCGACGCTATCCATGCATCTACCCCAGATCGAGGGCGTACGATGCGCCCGTCCTTGTACGAGAATAGGCAGCGCGCCATACCGTGTCAAGTGGTAATGGCGAGATTACGTCATGGCCGGTTTTGATACGCTTTCGCCCTGCACGCTTTCATCGGGCGCGGCGTATCATCCCATGCTACACTCGGCGCATGTTGGTTTCGGTTGGACATCGCAAGGGGGTGGAGCGTGATCCAGACACCGGATATCGAGCGCCCGTCGCGGGACGTGATCGAGGGACTGCGACAGATCGGCAGCGCGACCGCCAGCGGCGAACTCAGCCGCCTCGGCATCCGCGACCCGCATCTGCGCGGCATCACGAGCTGGACGCCGGGCAAGGCGGTCGTCGGCCCCGCCCTAACGCTCCAGTTCATGCCCAAGCGCGAGGACCAGTATCGCGTTGACGAGTACGCGGATCCCGAGAAGCAATTGCACCGGCACGTCCTATACCACACGCAGCCCGGCGACATCGTCGTCGTGGACGCGCGCGGCCACTTGGGTAGCGGCGTCTTCGGCGAGATGATGCTCACCTACTTCATGGGGCGCGGGGGCGTCGGCGTGGTCGTGGACGGCTGCATCCGCGACTATCCGAAAGCCAAAGAACTCGGGATCGGGCTGTGGCTGCGCGGGGCAACGCCCAACTTCCACACCCAGACGGACATCGTGCCCTTCGCCGTCAATGTGCCAATCGCGTGCGCGGACACGCTGGTGATGCCGGGGGACTTGATCGTGGCCGACGACGACGGGGCGGTCGTCGTGCCGGCGGCGCTCGCGCCGGAGTTGCTGCGCAAAGCGGGCGAGCACGTCGAGTGGGAGGAGTTCTCGCGGATGCGCCTGGCGGCAGGTGGCGACCTGCGGAAGTACTATCCCCTGTCGAACGACGCGCGGGCGGAGTACGAGACGTGGCGCCGGGAGCAGGGATCGTAGCGACGTGACGGCAAACAGATGCCATACGTTCGCGAGGGGGATCGGATGGAGCAACGTCCACTGGGCAGGACCGGGTTGCGGGTTTCCGCGCTCGGCTACGGGAGCGGCGCGATTGGCGGGTTGTTCACGAAGGGCGATCCCGCCGAGCAGCGGCGCGCCGTCGCCCGTGCGCTCGATGCGGGCATCACCTACTACGACACCGCGTCGAGTTACGGCGACGGTAAGTCCGAGGAGAATCTCGGTCGGGTGCTGCGCGAACTCGATGCATGGAATCGCGTCGTCGTCGGGACCAAGGTGCGCCTGACGTTGGACGACCTCGGCGACCCGGTTGCGGCGATCCAGACTTCCGCCGAGGCGAGTTTGCGGCGGCTGAATCACGACTCCGTTGATCTGCTGCAACTGCACAACCCGATTACCCGGCCCGGCGCAGGGGCGCTCGAAACGGCGAGCGGCGGTTCGGTCGGCTTGGATGCGGTACAGGGTGCGATTGCCGAAGGTTTGCAACGCGTCAAGGAGCGCGGCCTGGCGCGACAGATCGGCTTCACTGGATTGGGGGAGACAGTCGCTCTGCATGACGCTGTGGCAAGCGGTACCTTCGCGACGATGCAATCCTACTTCAATGCCGTCAATCCGAGCGCGGGGTATGCGGGAGCGAGCGGCGGCGAGCAGGATTTCGATGGCCTGATTGATGCGGCGGCGGGCGCAGGCGTCGGTGTGATCGCCATTCGCGTGCTGGCGGCGGGGGCGCTCGCCCTGCAACCGGAGCGGCACGCGAACGCGGGCGATCCCGGCTCGCCGCTCGTCGGCGGCGCGGAGTACGAACGGGACATGAACCGGGCGAAGGACCTGTCGTGGTTCGCGACCGAGGCCGGGCTGGAAAACACGCTGGAAATGGCTGTCCGTTTCGCGCTTGCCAAACCGGGTATCTCGACCGCCCTCGTCGGCTATTCCGACCTCGCGCAGTTGGAAGATGCCCTCCGCTGGACCGCCCGTGGCCCCCTCCCGCCCGATGTCGTCGCCCAAATCGTCGCCGCCGCGCGGTAGGGCGAACCGATTCAAGCGTAGCGGACGCAGAGGGCGCAGAGAAACGGAGAAAGAGGACATAAAGAAAAACGAATGCCATGTGGCCTGATCTCCTTCTTCACTCATTCTTCTTTCCTCTGTGTTCTCTGCGTCCTCTGCGCTTAGATTGGTTTCGATTGGAGGCGCTATGCGTATTGTAATTTGGCCGGAGCAGTCGGGCGAGTGGGTGGAGGCGATCCGGGGGGTGGCCGGGGATGCCGAGGTCGTGACGCCCACGAATGAGGCGGCGGCGATGGCGGCGGCGCGAACAGCGGAAGGCTGGATCGGGAAGTTGACCCCGGCGCTTTTGGAATCCGCGCCGCATTTGCGCTGGTTGCAAGCGCCGACGATCAGCCTCGAAAGCGTCATCTTCCCCGATCTGATCGCCAGTGATGTAACGCTGACGAACATGCGCAACATCTACAACGACCACATCGCGAACCATGTGCTGGCGCTCTTCCTCGCCCTCTGCCGCGACCTGCCGCGCCTGATGCGACAGCAAGGGGCAGGTGTCTGGACACCGCACGACGCCATCCGCGTGCGCGACCCAGCAGAAATGACCGTACTTGTCATAGGATTGGGTGGGATCGGGGGCGAAGTCGTGCGCCGTCTCGCCGTCTTCGGGCCGTCCATCATCGGCGTGGATCCAAAAGTGGAGGCCGCGCCGTCGGGCGCCACCGAACTCGCCCGCCCCGCGCAGTTGCCCAATCTCCTGCCGGACGCGGACGCGGTGATCATCTGCGCGCCGCAGACGCCGGAAACGACGGGGCTGTTCGATGAGGCGATGTTCAAGACGATGAAAAAGAGCGCCATATTCATCAATATCGGACGCGGCAAGATCGTCCGGCTCGCCGCGCTCGAAAAGGCGCTCGCGGAAGGATGGATCGCGGGCGCGGCGCTCGATGTCTTCGAGACGGAACCGCTGCCGGGCGACAGCCCGCTCTGGCAGATGGAGAACGTCATTATCACGCCGCACAGCGCCGATTCCGGTCCGCACACCGACGAACGCCGCCTCGCGGTCGTGCTGGACAATCTCCGCCGCTTCACTGCGGGGGAACCGTTGGCGACCGTCACCGACAAGGCGCGCTGGTACTGAGATGGGGCGATACTGATTTGTCATGACGTTGGTTAGGAATGGAGGAACATGATGGCACGACCGTTACGGTTCGGATTCAAGACGGCACCGCAGGACACGACATATGAGGAGATGCTGGGGATATGGAAGGAGGCCGACGGCGTCCCGGCCATCGAGCACGCGTGGCTTTTCGACCATTATTCGCCGATCAACGGGCACTTGGACGGCCCCTGCCTCGAAGGATGGCAGACACTCGCCGCCCTCGCCGCCGAAACGACCCGCCTGCGCCTCGGCCTGATGGTGACGGGCAATACCTATCGCCACCCCGCCGTGTTGACCAAGATCGCGATCACGACGGATGTGATTTCCAAAGGGCGGCTCGACTTCGGGATCGGCGCGGGCTGGAATGAGTACGAACACACGAGCATGGGCCTCCCCTTGTACCAGCCGGGCGAGCGCATCCGGCGGCTCAATGAGGCGTGTGAGATCTACAAATCCCTTTGCACCGAGCATCTGACGACCTATGAGGGACGCTACTACCAACTGAAGGAGGCGCGGAGCGAGCCGAAGCCGGTGCAGAAGCCCTATCCGCCCATCGTCATCGGCGGCAGCGGCGAGCAGTTGACGCTCCGCGTCGTCGCCAAGCACGCGGACATCTGGAACGCCACCGCGCAATCAACGGAGATTTTCCAGCACAAGGCGAACGTGCTGCGAGAACATTGCGTCGCCATCGGGCGCGACCCGGCGGAGATCGAGCACTCCGTGCAGATCCCCGTCAACTACGACGATCTGAACGCGACGGTGCAGGCGGTGCAGTCGTTCGTGGATGTCGGCGCGACGCACCTGATCCTCAACCTGCGCCCGCCCTTCCCGGCACGGATCATTTCGCGGTTGGCGGAAGAAGTGATCCCGAAGGTTACACAGCGCTAACGTCGTGGGGGGGGGGGTTTATGTAGTGGGGGGGGCGCCGGGGGCAAAACCACCCCCCCCCCAACAC
>JBBRLR010000034.1:0-38154 GCA_038231255.1 Thermomicrobiales bacterium
ACCCCCGCCGGCACCCCGACGCCTGCACCCCCTCGTCTCCCTCCTCGCCCCTTTTCCTCCGGTGTCGCGGGGTGGAGCAGCGGCAGCTCGTTGGGCTCATAACCCAAAGGTCGTGGGTTCGAATCCCACCCCCGCTACCATTGTTTTTCCTAGCATTCCAAGCCCCTATCTTTTCGGATAGGGGCTTTTCTTGTTGCCGTTGCTCAGCATGCAGCAGGGATGGGCAATCGGTTGGGCTGTGCGGAAATGCCGAAAATGCTTGACGCGTGCGTCGCGCTGTGGCAAACTCCCGCTTCGGTACGGCTTGGCGCCCTGCCCGAGTAGAAGGGCCTCGCCCGCAAGGCGGGGTAGCATTTGGTGGTGCAACTCCACCGGGCGCCTCCACCGATTCCCTTTCACATCTTGCGAATGACGGATTGAATAACCTTGCGCTCCTGGAGCGTCGCGATCAGCGGCGGTGCGGGCAGCAGCCAGGTACGGAGTTCGTCCAGCGATGCGGTCGTGCGCGCTTGGATTGCGGCACGCGCACACAGGATGGTGGAAATATCGCTCATCGCGTCCCGTCGCCCGATCAGACTCGCACGATCACCGGCGAGCGTTGCATACGCACATGCAGCCGCGTCATACCACGCCAAACCACCTGCATACTGCTGCAACAATGGGCTGGGCAGGTTTTTGAGCACACACCACCAGCGATTCCGACCGAGATAGTACGCCTTGCGCGGCGATCCGTACCCCGCTGTTGCGGACACTTTATGCCGGACGACTGCGTTCGGCACGGCAATTGTTCCCCAGCGGCGTAAGCGGAGCCGCCATGCTAAGTCCGCATCCTCCAGGTACATGAAGAACGCCGGGTCGAAGAATCCGACGTCCTCAATCGCCGTGCGGCGATACAGCGCCGCACCGGCACTCGGGCCGAAGATAGAATATTGTTTGCGCCCGGCATCGAGCGACTGCCCGACCCTCGCGTCCCGAACAACACCATTCGCGAACGTTTCGAGGCCCGCGCAAGCGATCACATCGGGCGATTGATCGAAAACCATCATCGGCATCACCGCACCTACTGTTGGTCCGGCATCGCGCAACACCGTTGCGAGTGAATGAAGCGCGTCAGGATGCAACTCGGTATCATTGTTGAGCGTGAAGACGTACTCGCCGATGCTCGTACGGAACGCGCGATTGTTGGCGGCAGCGAAGCCGAGGTTCGCAGTGCAGCGATCCAAGCGGATTTGGGGATATGTTTGGGTGAGCCATGATCGGGTATCGTCGCTCGACGCATTGTCAACGACGATCACTTCGTCCGGGGCGCGCGTGCCCGCGAACAATGCTCGGAGGCAGTCTTCGAGGAGTCTGCGGCCGTTGTAGGTGACGATGATGACGCTGACTGTTGGGTGCATGGTGCCAGTATACCGGATTCGCGCGGCGCGATTGACCGCCGTTCGCGCGGATGCTACCCTCCCTGCATGAATGGTCACGGATATACGGGAGGATACAGGAATGGAAATCGTCCAGACGGACACGGCACCCAAGGCAATCGGGCCATATTCACAGGCGATCAAGCATGGTGACTTCGTTTTTACTGCGGGGCAGATACCGCTCGATCCCGCGACGGGCAAACTCGTCGAGGGTGATATCCGCGTACAAGCCAAGCGCGTGCTGGAAAATTTGTCGGCAGTTCTGGAAGCGGCAGGTTCCTCGACCGCGAAGGTGATCAAGACGACCTGTTTCCTTTCCGACATGGCGGATTTCCCCGCATTCAACGAGGTCTACGCCGAGTACTTCAGCGCGAACAAGCCGGCGCGCAGCACCGTCCAGGTTGCGCAATTGCCGCTTAATGCGCGCGTCGAAGTGGAGTGCGTCGCGCTGGTCGTGTAACGCGCATGGCGAGGGTTGTTTGACGCAGGGTGGTATGCTAGACTCCCTGCGCACGGGTGCGTAGCTCAGCTGGTTAGAGCGTTCGGTTCACATCCGAAAGGTCACAGGTTCGAGTCCTGTCGCGCCCACCAAGACGCCTCCGCTTTTGCGCCGGATATGACACGATCGCGCGGGGCGCGGGTTTTTATAAACCAGAGACAGCATCGTTTTCCTCCACGGTCGCGGCGTCAGAGAGCCTCATGGGGCTCTCTCGGTGTTTCCAATGGCGCTATCGTGTGGGTCGAGGAAGGGATTGGGAGCAAGCAGATGAGCAGCGACACGGTTTATCTGACCGCCGATGGCAAGCGGGCGCTCGAAGCGGAGATGAACGAACTCCTGACCGTGCGTCGCCCGAGCGTGATCGAACGCGTCCACGACGCCCAGACCGACGGCGATGTGGACGATAGCGGTTCCCTCGAAGAAGCGAAAGACGAACTCGCGCAGATTGACGCACGCACCCGTGAAATTGAGAACATGCTGCGCCATGCAGAGATCATCCCGGAATCAAACGGGACGGGCGATGGCACGATCCATCTCGGCTCGCATATCACGGTGCGCGACCAGTTCGGCGACGAACTGACGTGGGTGATTGTCGGTTCCGCCGAGGCGAACTCTCGCTCCGGGAAGATCAGCAGTGAGTCGCTCGTCGGCTCCGCCCTGCTGGGGAAGCGGAGTGGCGACAGCGTCGCGGTGCAGGCGCCGGCCGGTGAAATGACCTACACAATCACGCAGGTATCCTAGTCGTGGAATTCGATGATCTCCAGCAAACCCGCATCGCGAAGCTCCAGATATTGCGCGATGCGGGCCTCGATCCCTACCCGCCGCGCAGCGAGCGCACGATCACGAATGCACAAGCCGTCGCGGAGTTCGATCGGCGCGAGAACGAGGCGCACACGGTCGTCGGGCGCGTCGTGTTCAAGCGCGACATTGGCAAGCTGGCATTCCTGAAGATTCGCGATGGCAGCGGCGAGATTCAACTCTTCATCCAGCAGCGCAACCTCGACCTTGCGCAGTTCGAACGCGTCACCGATGTGGTTGATTTGAGTGATTTTGTGCAGGCGACGGGCACGCTGATGCGCACGCGGACGGGCGAGATTTCGATCGATGTGACGGACATCGCGATTATCGCGAAGGCGCTGTCGCCGCCGCCCAGCAAATGGCATGGCCTCGAAAACATCGAGAAGCGATACCGTCAGCGATACATAGACCTGATGGTGAACGACGAAGCCCGCAATGTCGCCGTACAGCGATCCCGTATCCTGGCGGCGACGCGGGAGTTCATGAACGGTCGCGACTTTCTTGAAGTCGAAACGCCAACGCTCCAGTCACTTTACGGCGGCGCGTCCGCGCGACCATTCATCACCCATCACAACGCGCTCGACCAGGATTTCTACTTGCGCATCGCCGACGAACTCTACCTGAAGCGACTGATCGTCGGCGGACTGGAGCGCGTCTACGAGATTTGCAAGGATTTCCGCAACGAAGGGATTGACCGTCAGCACAACCCCGAATTCACGATGATGGAGTGCTACCAGGCATTCGCCGATTACCATGCGATGATGGACATCGTCGAGGGGCTGTACGCGCACATCGCGACGACCGTCCTCGGGACGATGACCGTGACGTACGGCGAACACACCGTGGACCTCACGCCGCCGTGGCCGCGCATCCCGCTCTGTAACGCGGTGCGCAACGCGTGCGGCATTGATTATTCGGCGATCCCGGACACCGATGAACTACGACAACGGGCGCGCGAGGCGGGGGCGGAGATTCCGAGCGACATGGTACGCGCGCGGATTATAGACGAACTGCTCAAGGCGTTCGTTCGCCCGACGCTGATCGCCCCGACGTTCCTAACCGACTACCCGGTCGAACTGTCGCCGCTGGCGAAGGCGAAGCCAGGCGATCCGACTCTTGTCGAACGGTTCCAGCCGTTCATCGCCGGGATGGAACTCGGCAATGCGTATACGGAGTTGAACGACCCGCTCGATCAACTCTCCCGCTTTGAGGAGCAGGCCCGCCAGCGCGCACAGGGTGACGCGGAGGCGATGCCGGTGGACGAGGACTTCGTGACTGCGCTGATGCAGGGCATGCCGCCAACTGGTGGCCTCGGCCTCGGCATAGACCGGATGGTGATGTTCTTCACGAACCAGCCATCCATCCGCGATGTGATCCTCTTCCCTGCGTTGCGCTCGACCGAGGGGCGATGACTGTACGAACGTAATCCGGCAAAGACTTGACGGCGTTTCGGGGTGGTGGCAAACTATTGTCACCGTTCCATCCGGAGCGCGAGGCGATTAACGATCGTATAGTGTTCCAGCCGCAGAGCCACATCAGGCGGAGGAGGCGAGCGACCAGACAGACTCACAATTTCGTGCCGCGGCAGCCAATGTCGGCTGCGCGCACCAGAGAAAAGTCACACTCGCGACGGCGAAGGCTATCGTTTATCATCGCCACCGATGTTGTTGGAGGATGAGGCGGAGCTGGTTATCTGGAGGAGCACAGCGTGAGACAAGAGCAATCCATCGGCAGTCGCATCACCAATTCGCAGATTTGGAAGTCATTCTTTCGTCATGGATACCCTGATACTGAGCGGAACGCCGCGCTGATCGTCGTCAGCAACGTCTTTCTGCATCTCCACCCGGTACGGTTGAAGCGGCACGCGCTCCGCGTGACCTATACTTTCTGCCTGGGTGGCCTTTCGTTCTTCTTTTTCCTCGTCCTCACCGTCACTGGCGCGCTCCTGATGTTCTATTATGTGCCGTCGGTGGATCAGGCATATCAAAATGTGCGCGATCTCGACACGACGGTGTCGTTCGGCATCCTCCTACGGAATATGCACCGGTACGCTGCGCACGCGATGGTAATCTCCGTTTTCCTGCACATGATGCGCGTTTTCTACACCGGATCGTATAAGCCACCGCGCGAGTTCAACTGGGTGATCGGCGTCGGCTTGCTGACGGTTACCTTCCTGCTCTCGGTCACTGGCTACCTGCTGCCGTGGGATCAGCTAGCCCTGTGGGCGGTTACAGTGGGCACGAACATTGCCGCAGCGACCCCGTTGCTCGGCCAAAAGGTGCAGTATCTGCTGATTGGCGGGCCGACCATCGGGCAGGGAGCGCTAATCCGCTTTTACACCCTCCACGTCGTCGGCTTACCGCTCGTCGCATCGCTCCTGATGGTCGTCCACTTCTGGCGCATCCGCAAGGATGGCAATATTTCGGCCCCGCTCTAGGGCGAGAGAGGATTCGCTATGACTGCTGGAACGCCAACAGCGCGGCCCACTCTTTCGCCGGACGCGCAAAAGACACAAAAATTGCTCGATCTCGTTAAGGGTGATCGCTATGCCCGTTCGGAAGCGCCGGAGCGCGATGAAGTGCTCGTCTGGCCGCACCTTGTGGTCATCGAGGCGGTCGCGGCGGCGGTCTTCCTGATTGTCCTCACCGTCGTATCTATCGTCGTGCGCTCGCCGCTGGAAAGCCTCGCGAACCCCGCTCAGACGCCGAACCCTTCCAAGGCGCCGTGGTACTTCCTTAATTTGCAGGAACTGCTTCTGCACATGAATGTGGCGCTTGCGGGCGTCGTGCTGCCGGGCGTCGCACTGACGCTCGTCGCCGCGATCCCGTACTTTGACCGCGATCCGACGGGCGTCGGGCGGTATTTCCCGACCGCGAAGGGCAAGCAAATCTGCATCTTCTCCGCGCTCTATACGACGATTGTCGAAGTCGGCCTGGTCTTCTGGGATAACACCTATTGGGGGCCGACCCAGTTGCTCGCGCGGACGAATTTCGAGTCGTTGCCATTAGTGGATAACAACATCGCGACGATTATCCGATCGTGGGTCATTCCTTCGATCATCATTCTCGTCTTCATCGGTGTGCTCGTCGTCACGACGCTCGCCGCGTGGAAGCCGACGACGCGCGAACTTGTGATCGCGCTGTTCACCGCATTCGCGGTCTCGTATTGGGTACTCGCCATTGTCGGTACCGGGTTCCGAGGCGAAAGTCAGCATCTCGTTTGGCCGTGGGATCTCCCGGATATCCTGAAGCCAAACCCACCACCGGTCGGCTAGGCGCAACGGCGCGCTTAGAGGAAGGACTGTGCAGTCATGCAAGCAACGTCATACCCAGGGCAATCACGGGAACGCCTCCCTATCCTGGATCAGCGCACATCGCGGCGGCGATTCACACGCTATGGGCTCTTCGGTCTCCTCGGCGCATTCACCGCAACGAGTGCTGTTGCGACCTATCGGATGTTGTATCCGACCAAAGTCGTCGGTTTCGGAGCGAAGGTGAACGCGGGCACGGTGCAGGATGTGAAGACGCTGCTCGCGGGTCAGAAATTCGTTCGCAACTCGTCGGGTCGCTTTTATATCCTCCCAGCTTCTGCCGATACGGCTATCGCCGTCTACTGGAAATGCGTGCATCTCGGCTGCACGGTGCCCGCGCCCAGCCCGGCGCTGGAGGGAAATATCCAGTGCCCGTGCCATGGATCGCTCTACAATGGGCAGACAGGTGACCTCATCCATGGCCCGGCGACGCACCCGCTCGACTATTTCCCGATCACGGTTGATAACGGTGCGGTGATCGTGGATACGGGCAAAGTGACGACTCGGCAGGCATTCGATGCGAGCCAGGCGACGAAACTTGCGTGAGCGTGAACGACAACGAAGTCGAGGAGTAACAGATGCTCAGTCGCTCTGAACGACAGGCAGCCACGGTTGTGCTCATGTTGATTGCCGGTGTGCTGCTTATCCTGGTTTATTTGCTGACGAACGATACCGACCGCGCGAAGGCCGATGATCGCGTGCGCGAAGAACAGGTCGCGCGCGGCCAGCAGCTGTTCGCGGCAAACTGCGCCACCTGCCACGGTAACCGCGGTCAGGGCGGCGTCGGCCTGAAGCTCGACATTCCCGCGAACCGGCCAACGACCGAAGCACAGGCGACGCAGCGAACGGAATATCTCACCCGCACACTGACCAACGGTCGCCCCGGCACGTATATGCCCGCATGGGCGCTGCTCAATGGCGGTCCGCTCAACGATGAGCAGATTGGCGCGCTGGTAGCGATGATCGAATATGGTAACTGGGATGGCACGGAGGCGGTGGTCAAGGAGTATCAGGTGCATAATGGCACACCGCCCGCGCCGAGTCTGGCGATCAACACTGGCGGGATCGGCGGCAACCCGGCGCTTGCGACGGTCGGGCCAATCGCCAGTAATGTCCAGAATCCCAGCGCGGTCGCGTCCGCAGGTGGTGCGAATGCCGGCAGTGCCGGTGGGGGCGCACCCGCGCAGATCGTCGGCGACGGCATGACGATCAACGCAACCGAGAAGGACTTCATGATTCAGATGGATACATCGCTCGTCAAACCCGGTTCGGTGACCTTTCATATCAAGAACGATGGCCCATCGCCGCACAACATCGCAATCAAAGAACTCAACATGGCCAGCGACACATTCGATCCGGGCAAGGGTGGTGACTTCAAGGTGGACCTCAAGGAGGGCACCTATACCGTGATCTGCAACATCCCCGGCCACGAACAACTCGGCATGCATGTCATGCTGAAAGTCGGGAACGCAGCATCAGCAGGTTCGGTCGCCTCCGCGCCTCCCGCCTCGATACAATCGGCTGACATGGCGCTCGTCGCCACAAAGCCGGAAGCATCGGCGTAACGACTGCGCTTCGCGAGCGCCTCCGCGCGAGAGCATAGTGAGGAGACAACAATGCTTGATGCACTGACCGCGTTTGCGGCATGGGAAGCGAATATCACCGTCGAATTGCCGCTGATGTTCGGCATGGTCGTCGTCGGAATCTTCTTCATCTGGTTGATCCAGAAATTCACTGGCGGCTCGGACAAGCGCGGCGACTAACGCCAGAACGGGGTTTGGGAAGGGCGGTGCCGAAAGATTGGCGCCGCCCTTTGAGTTCGAGTGGTAGCAGGCTTTCCAGCCCGCTTCTCCGCCCCGGAAGGCAGGTTGGAAAGTCTGCTACCAGCAATAAAAACGTCCCAGCATGTACGTTTTATTCGGGTGCAGCATCGTCGGTCGCGATGACACCGCCCGTTGATGGCTCCGGGCGACTGCGCCGCGTCGTATGAGAACGGAGTGCCACCGTATCGCGGGCGCGCTCCCGCTCATTGAATGGGGTTGCCCAAAGGCCACCGAGCGCGCCCGCGATGAAGTAGAAGAAATCTTTGCCGAAGTTACTCCACGAATCGAGTTTACCGAGCGCGGCGAGACCGGCCGCATTCGCGACGTGGATCTCGTCCAGCACTTGCTTACTGAGCCAGATGACGAAAATATAGAGAATGGCGACCGTCGCCCCCTGGATACCCTCGAACCGTCGTCCCAGGCGACCGGCAACAAACCCGCCGCAGAGGAGCGACACCATCGTCAGCATGTCCACAGGGCCGGCGTTCACCTGAAGGCCGACACGTTCGAGGAGCGGCGTGAACACCAGCGTGCCGATTGCGGCGACGCAAAAGCCGATCAAGACCGCCATCCAACGAACACGTACAGGCACGGGATCGGTCCTTTCCTCGCCCAGCGGGGCGGACGGCGCCGCGAAATCCGACGACATACGGCGACCGTGCGATAATCGTATCACAGGAGTAGCGCGCCGAGGTTGATTCGAACTGACAGGAAACGAAGGTCGAGATGGCTGCATATTATTGGTGCGAGACGTGCCGCCGCGTCTATCCGGCAGGGAGGGTGGAAGCGGGCGCATGCCCGAAGGGTCACGAGGATATCGTGCCGGTCGGACGATTCGGCGGCATGATAAAGGGATTCATCGCGGCGGGCGGTGTCGAGGAGCGGTCGGAGGCGCAGACACGTCATCGCCAGCTCATTCATGCCCTATGGTCGCAGAACGAGCGCGACCAGCAATTTTATTATCTACTCACGCCGCCGGTTTCGATGCCGAAGTTCGTCAAACGGATGGATGAGTTGCATCTGCGCGGCGTGGACGAAGGGTGGATACGCATCGAGTTGCCTTCGTCGCCGTTCGCACTCGCCTCCGCATACCGAATAGAGTATGTTGACCCTGAGCGCTTCGTACGCGAACTCTACGCGCTCTACAACATGCCCGTTCCCGATACAGAAACAGAAACATGGTCGGACGATCTGGCGGCGATCGGCGCGCCGATGGACAAGACTTGAACCGCTAGGACGCCAAGGACGCCAAGAGGGAGAAAGATTGAACGCAGAGGACACAGAGAGCGCAGAGAAGACAAAGAGTCTGTTTTTCTCAGTGTCCTCTGCGTCCTCTGCGCTACGTTCCCTTTTTCTTCTTGGCGTCCTTGGCGTCCTGGCGGTTCATGAACCGATTACGCGTCCCGCCGCTTTCAGCACATCGCTTACGCAGCCCATGTCGCTCGCGAGATATTCCCGCGAAAGACGGACATACCCTTCCGCACTGCGGCGGATTCCGGCGGCCTCCTCGTCGCTTACCTCACGGCGCGGCTTGGCAGGCATACCGAGCATCATTGTTTGTGGTGGCACGATGACGCCTTCGGGGATGAGTGCGCCCGCGCCAACAATGCATCCCGCACCGATTTCGCTGTGATTGAGCACCGTCGCGTGCATGCCGATCAGCGATCCGGGACCAATTGTGCTGCCGTGGACGATCGCGTTATGCCCGATCACGCAGTATTCGCCGATCCGCACCGGCGCGCCGGGGTCAACATGCACGGTCGCGTTCTCCTGCACATTCGCGCCACGCTCGACGACAATCGTGGTGTTATCACCGCGCAGGACAGCGCCGGACAGGATCACACATTCCTCACCGATCGTCACGTCGCCGATGATCACCGCGCCGGGCGCGATGTACGCGCTTGCCGCGATCGTCGGCCATTTCTCCCGATACGGATAGATCGCCCCGTGCATCGCCCGCTCGCTCATTACCGCACCTCGAGGATGATCGCGTCGCCCTGCGCGCCGCCGGAACAGATCGCCGCCAGCCCCAAACCGCCGCCCGACCGTCGCAACTGCAAGGCGAGCGTACATACCAATCGTGCGCCCGACGCGCCGATCGGATGACCGAGCGCAATCGCGCCGCCATTGATGTTCAGCCGTTCCGAGTCCACACCCAGCCGCCGTCCACTGATGAGCGGCACACTCGCGAATGCCTCGTTGATCTCCACCACGTCAATATCATCTATCGAGAGGTCGGCGCGTTCCAGCGCCTTCGCGGCCGCCATCGCCGGACTGTAGGCGAGGTACGGCACATCCCACGCCGCCGTCGCGGACGTGACGATGCGCGCGAGTGGCTTGAGGGTATGCTCCGCCGCCCAGGCAGCCGACGCGACGACGACCGCCGCCGCCCCATCATTGACCCCCGGCGCATTCCCGGCGGTCACACTCCCCGATGGATGAAATACCGGTGGCAACTTCGCGAGCGCGACGGCCGACGTATCGGGCCGGGGCGCTTCATCGCGCGACACGCGCGTCACCATGCCACGCCGATCCGTGCTATCAACCGGCACAATTTCTTCTGCGAACAGCCCTTTGTCTGTGGCGGCGACGGCCCGCTGGTGCGACCGGAGCGCAAAGGCGTCTTGTTCCTTGCGGGAGACGTTCTCTTCCGCCGCGACCTCGTCGCCGTATTGTCCCATCACGACATCGCCAACGCCACAGCGCAGGCCATCGTATTGCATCGCATCGAGTAGCACGCCGTTCCCCATGCGATAGCCGAAACGTGCATTGGGGAGCAAATACGGCGCATTCGACATGCTTTCCATGCCGCCCGCGACGATCACGTCGTACTCTCCTGCACGGATCAGCGCGTCCGCGATTGTGATGGCACGCATGCCGCTCGCGCACACGCGATTGATCGTATCGCTCGTCACCTCGCGACTCAGGCCGGCTTTGAATGTCGCCTGACGGGACGGAATTTGGCCCGCGCCCGCTTGGACAACCATCCCCATGATGACATGCTGCACGTCCGCACCGGAAATATTGGCGCGCGTGATCGCCTCGCGGATGACGAGTGCGCCGAGGTCCACTGCGCTGAAACTGGCGAGCGCGCCGCCGAGTTTGCCGAATGGCGTCCGGCACGCACTGAGCAGGACGCTTCCCGGTGTTCGCTGCATGAGAAAATTCCTTCGGGGTTTGTGACGTATGACGCGCCGATGCCCGTGCGTCGGTGTGCGCAGAGTATACGTATCAGGGAATGCGAAGGTCAAGAAATCCGATCGCACACCGTTGCGCAAACTCCATCAGAGGATCGGGGGATATTCCCGTATGGGCCAACGCGTCGCCAGGCATTGGGAAACGCCTCATACCTCATATCCTCGGCCACGTAGAGGTATCACCTAAACAGCGCAACACGTTACGAACAGGGTCATGCCATATCTGGAAGGATTCTATGGAAATCTACATACTTAATGGAATAGTGACACTTCAATTGCCAAAAGGGATCGTGGGGAAGTTCCCGTGGTATAATGATTACGTCTAGTTCTTGACCCCCGCTCGACACCCCCGACATTGTGGGCCGCGCCGCGAGGCGCCGGCAATGCGAGAATCTTTTGGGTCGCCGACCGACATGCACCGTTTGGTGGATGCGAGACGCGAGGAGACCCGCATGACCACGACACAGAAGAGCCGACCACTGCCCAAAGGCCGCCCCGGCCCCAAGCCCCGCGGGCGCACCGTCGTCCCCTTGACGATCACCGTGACCCACGCGCAACGCGCCGAGCTGGAAACGCGTGCGGACACAGAACAGGTCAGCATCAGCACGATTGTGCGCCGGTTCGTCGCGGCAGGACTCGTCGTGTAAGCGGACTGTTCATCCTCATGACGCTCATCAAGGATCGACCGGGAATGAGCGATCACCGCACATCCCCGGTCGAGTGATCTTCGGGGAGTGATCCATTGTGCGCCCACGGTGTATTACCGTCTGTAAGGACGTGTCGGCAAACGGTTGGCGAGCGCTTCACGATCTATCGGTCGCCCCGGCCATCCACCGCCGATACTGCAGAGGATGATACGGCTTCACCCTCCTTCCTTCCCATCCTTTCCCTGCGGCGGCGCTTGCACGGCCCCGCCGCTTTTCCTGCCCCCGTTGGGCAAAGGAGTATCCGCGATGCAGCACCGCGAGCAACCGATCGAAGGCGCCACCAGCGGCGAGGCGATCACCCCGACCCGTACGGGCGATAATGTACCGACGAGTGTCGTCACGCCCACGGAAGCGAAGACGATGGGGATCGTGCCGTTCGCCTTCGGCGGGATCGCCGCGCTCATCGCGGTGGTCGTCATGATCATCCTCGTCGCTATCCGATAGGCCCGATAGCGAGTAAAGTATGTGTGTCCAGTTGTACCAATACAGAAAGGGTCCCGATTTATGGCCAGCATCCAGGAAAAAGTTGACGCCGTCACGAATCAGCAGCCTGAAAAGGTCAGCCAGACGGCATACATCTGCTACGTAGCATCGCTCGCGTCGGTGGCGCTCTCGCTCGTACTCTGGTTCATCCCGAAGGACGACGAGATAGCGAAGGCGCGGGCGGAGCGACTGGCGATCTTCGTCGGGCTGTGGCCGCCGACGCTGGCGATCTTCGGCAAAGTGATCGAAGATCAGGCGCGGCAGGGCAATAGCAGCCGGTAGGCCCAAATACTATGAGATGAGGCAGGTCACGATGTCGTGCCCTGCCTTCCATTTTTTAAAAGTCAGTCGCATGGACGGATCTTATAGCGTTTGGCGAGAAATGCGGTCGAGATGTCGCAAAGAACGCGTTTCCGCTGACGCAACCTCGCATCGTGTACCGTCGTCCGCAGCAACGACCAGATTGCCATTGCGCGTCACTTCCTGCGCGACACCATGAATACTCCGGTTATTATGGAGTGTCACCACGACGTGCTGGCCAATAGTAATGAGCGACCGCCGCCACATGTCCACGGTATGGTCAATCTCGCCACGGACGAGCCGATCCTGCCGGGCCGTGAAGCGACGAAGCAATGACGTGAGGAGCGTATCACGCTCCACATCACGACCTGTCTCGGCGATGATGCTCGTCG
This sequence comes from Thermomicrobiales bacterium, assembly GCA_038231255.1. Lineage (GTDB taxonomy): Bacteria > Chloroflexota > Chloroflexia > Thermomicrobiales > JALYUS01 > JALYUS01. The sequence continues at coordinate 12,925 of JBBRLR010000034.1, forward strand.
CGTCGGGTAATGACCGGCGCGTAAACGCTTCGCGCGTTCCGCCGATGTTCAAGCCAATGCCGAGGCGGATCGCATCGAGACGGTCACCCCGCCATGTCGCATCGCCGAGGATTCCGCCGACTTTTCGCTCGTTGATGAGTATGTCGTTCGGCCACTTGATGCATGCCCGCGCCGCGCCAACATCGGCAATCGCGTCAATCACGGCGAGCGCGGCGACCATCGCGTGGTGGGCTATCTGACCGGCTTCCGACGGTTTCAGAATCAATGTGACGAGCAGCGATGCATCGGGCAGATCTTGCCATGCATCGCCTTTGCGACCATACCCGGCGGTCTGGCGGTTCGCGACGACAGCGGTTCGATCTGATGCCCCGGCGGACACGAGATCAGCAGCCACACGCTGGGTCGAGTCCACCGTGTCATAGCGATAGACCGTCCATGTGTCCACGGTCGAAATGCTCACGCTGCTACGGCTCGACCGGCGGTTTATCCGCCCCGGACGGGGTCGCGGTCTCCAACTCACGTTCGACGCGCAGTTTGGCGAGCCGCTGGTTTTCGATTTCCAGCACTGTGAACTTGATGCCCTCGATCCAGAGTTCATCCCCGATCTCCGGGATGCGCCCGAAGCGATCGAAGATCAAGCCTGCCAGCGGTTCGCGTTCCTGCTCGTCGTCCGCCCAATGCACGTCCATCAACTGCTCGAAATCGCCGACCTCCATGCGCGGGTTGACGATATACGCGCCATCGGCGAGCGTTTCGACGAGCGGCGGCTCAGTGTCGTACTCATCCTGAATTTCGCCGACGATCTCTTCGAGGATGTCCTCAATCGTCACCAGCCCGGCCGTGCCGCCGTATTCGTCAACGACAATTGCCATGTGAACACGCCGCGCTTGCAGTTCGCGCAGCAACTCCGGCACGCCCTTGCTTTCCGGGACGAACAAGGGCGGACGCATCACGGCGACGACTGAGGCGTTGGCATTCGTGCGACCAACGAACCGCAGCAAGTCTTTGGCGTATACCACGCCGACGATGCGATCCAGGCTACCATCGAAGACCGGCAGGCGCGAGTGCCCGGCTTCCAGCGCGACATTAACCGCGTCGCGCACGGTCGCCCGGCGCGGCACGCCTACCATGTCCACGCGCGGCGCCATTACATCGCGCACGGTGGTGTCGGTGAAGCGGAAGATGCTGTTGACGAGGTTCACTTCCTCCGCCTCGATCCGGTTGTCCCCCGCCTCTTCGCGCACCAACTGGATTAACTCTTCCTCGGTAGCGAGCGCCGTATTCTGCGACGGGAACGGGACGCGGAGCAGGCCGATAATCAGCGTCGCGATGCCGTTGATGATCGCCGTGATCGGCGCAAAGACGACAACAGCGATGCGGGCGATCCGCGCGCAGGCGAGCGCCGCCTCGTCCGGCAGGCGGAGCGCGAGCGAGCGCGGCACGGCGCGCCCGAAGACGAGCATCACGACAACCGCAATAAAGACCGTCAGTGCGACGCCCCATGCCGGAAGATGACTGACGGCGACGCTCGTCACAAACGCACTGGCGAGGGCGACTGCCGCCGTGTCGAGGAAAATCATCGTGGATTGCAGGTGGTGGGAGCGGTCGAGCAAATCCTCGACGGTGCGCGCGCGGCCGCTGCCCTGCGTCGCCAATTCGCTGATGCGCGTGTGGGACGACGCGGCGAAGCCGATCAGCACGGCGGTCGCGAAGGCGATGACGCCAATCGCGATCAGCGCCACCGCCAGCCGTATCCAGTCCCCGCTACTCATTGCCGTATGCACCTGCCACTAATCGAAGAGGCTGCTGACCGAAAGGTCCTTGTGGATGCGCTGGATCGCCTGCGCGAGCAGCGGCGCGACGCTGAGGATCGCGATCCGCCCCTCGATCGCCTGTTCGGGGTTGATGAGCAGTGTATCCGTCACCCAGAGCCGTTCGATCCGCGATTCGGCGATCTGGATGAGCGCGCCATCCGCGAACACGCCATGCACCGCAGCCGCGAAGACGGCCGTCGCGCCACGCTCCCGCAACTGCTCCGCCGCCTCGATCAGCGTGCCGCCGGTCGAGATCATGTCATCAATGATGATCGCGGTCTTCCCCGAAACCTCACCGACCATGTCGAGCATCGCGACCGCATCCGGCGCGTGCCGCATTTTCGAGAAGATTGCCAGGCCACCACCGATCCGGCTGCGAAAATCGTCCGCCCGCGCGACGCCGCCCGCGTCGGGACTGACGACGACGATCTCCTGAAACCCCTCGCGTTTGATGTAGTTGGCGAGGATTGGCGCGGCGCGCAGATGGTCCACCGGAATATCGAAGAATCCCTCGATTGCCGGCGCGTGCAAATCAACCGTCAGCACGCGATCCACACCCGCCGTGACGAGCAGGTTCGCAACGAGCTTCGCGGAGATCGGCTCGCGGCCGACCGTCTTTTTTTCCTGCTTCGCGTAGGCATAGTAAGGAATGACTGCCGTGATACGGCCCGCTGAGGAGCGACGCACGGCGTCAATCATGATAAGCAAATCCATTAAATGCTGATTGACGGGCGAGCACATCGGCTGCACGATGAAGACATCCGAACCACGCACATTTTCCTCGATGCGTACCCGCGTCTCGCCATTGCGGAACGCGCCGACCAGCGCGCGGCCGAGCGGAATGCCGAGGTCGCCGACAATCGCTTCGGCGAGTGGCCGGTTCGCACCGGCGGAAAAGACCTGGAGCCGCCCGTCCATCGCTACTCCTCATCCGCGAGCGCGGCGGCGTTGTTCGCCGCGCGCATCGGCCGCGCCGGGACACCGGTGACGAGCACGCCGTCCGCGACATCGTGGGTGACGACCGCGCCCGCGCCCGTCGCAGCGCCCGCACCGATACGAACCGGCGCGCGGAGAATCGTGTCGCAGCCGATGAACGCACCATCGCCGATCTCGGTCTGTTTCTTGATAGACGTCCCGTCGTAGTTGGCGGTGATCGTCCCGGCCGCGATATTGACGTGCGCGCCGATCGTCGCGTCGCCGAGATACGAGAAATGGCCGACGGCGGTGTGCGGCCCGATGACGCTCTGCTTGACTTCGACAAAGTTACCGATGTGCGCGCCCTCCCGGATTACCGCGCCCGGCCGAAGGCGGCTGTACGGCCCACAATCGGTGTCCGATTCCATCACCGCATGTTCGAGCGACGACGCGACGACGCGGCAGCGATCACCAATCGTACTCGCCGCTACCATTGTATACGGCCCGATGATGCAGTCACTGCCGACGGTCGTTGCGCCGCGCAGAATGCATCCCGGCTCGATCATCGTGTCTTTCCCGATGGAAACGGTATCGTCAATATACGTCGTCGCCGGGTCGCGGATCGTGACGCCATCCAGCATCAGGCGGCGGAGCGTCCGCTGCCGAAGCGCCGCCTCGGCTTCCGCCAACTGCACCCGATCATTGATTCCCATCGCCTCGGTTTCGTCGGTCGCGATTGCCGCGACCGGCCAGCCGCCGTCATTGCCCGCTTCGCGGAGCGCCATCGCGACGAGGTCGGTCAGATACCGCTCACCGCTGGCATTGATCTCGATACGCGGCAGCATCGTGCGGAGCCATGCCGCGTCGAAACAGCAGACGCCGCTGTTAACCTCATCCACGCGCAATTGCTCCGCAGTCGCCATCCGTGCCTCGACGATGGCAGTGACTCGGCCCTTACTATCACGGATGATCCGCCCGTACGCGGCCGGATCGGCAACCCGCGCGGTGAGAAGCGTCACCTTCGCGCGCTCCGTATGGTGCAGATCGAGCAGTGCCGCCAGCGTCGCCTCGCGCAACAACGGCGTATCACTGAACAGCACGAGTACAACCGAGGCAATATTAGGGATATGTGACATGGCGACTTCGACGGCATGGGCCGTCCCTTGCTGCGGCTCCTGCGTCGCGAAAACGTGCCCGTCGCCCAGCGCAGCCCGTACATCGTCGGCCCGATGCCCGACGACGACCACGGTTGTGTCGGCGTGGAGTGCGGCGGCGGAGCGCAATGCGTAACCAACGAGCGGTCGCCCGCCGAGTTCGTGAAGGGGTTTCGGGAGCGATGATCGCATCCGCGTGCCTGCACCGGCCGCGAGGATCACAACAGCGAGCGATGCGGCGGCATCATCAGCCGTCTCAGTAGTTGTGATCTGGGAATCGGCGGAGGGCACGAGGCGCATTCCCATCATTGAGGAGCGGCGCGCTCCCTGACACGTGCAGGTGTGGCTGGCGGACTAGGATTCGAACCTAGATTAAAGGATCCAAAGTCCTCTGTGCTACCATTGCACCATCCGCCAACGGTCGCGCGACCGGCCCAAGTGTAGCCGAGCGCGAGATTTTCTGTCAACGAAGGCGCCCGAATAATGCGACAGCATCGTGCATCCGTTAGTCGTTGACACGCTCGATGTAGTCGCCGGTTTCCGGGTTGACGGCGATCCGGTCGCCTTCCTTGACGAACGCCGGCACCTGCACCGTTGCCCCGGTATCCACCATGACGGCCTTGTTGACGCCTTGCACCGTGTTGCCGCGCGCCGCGATCTCCGCCTCCGTCACCGTGACGACCGCGCGTTTCGGCGGGCGGACGCCAACACCTTCCGATTCATGCACCAGCAGTTCGTACGTCTCGCCCTCGCGAAGGAAGTTCGCCATATTGCCGAGCACCTCGCGCGGCACGGAGACCTGCTCGAACGTGCTCTGGTTCATGAAAAAGAAGTCCTCGCCTTCTTGGTAGAGGTACTGCATGTCCTCGTTGCGGATCAGGTAATCCTCGACCGTTTCGCCCGATTTGAAAGTGAAATCCACGACGCGGCCCGTGCGCAGGCTTTTCAGCTTCGTGCGCAGAAACGCCGACCCTTTGCCGGGGTTCACGAACTCCACCTCCACCATCTGGTGCGGCTGCCCCTGGAAAATGATCGTCGTCCCGCGCTTGAACTCGGATGTCGTAATCAGTGCCATCGTTCCTCCTTCGCATCCGCCCGCGAGATGGCGGAGACGATGCGCATTACTCAGTTGGCGTCAGTATACACAATGCTCGATGGTGGGATGCTACGCGCCGAAGATTTCGTCGGCGGGGAACCAAAGCGTCTCTTGGATCGTGTCCGCTTGCGCAAAAAGCATCACGACCCGATCAACGCCGACGGCGATCCCCGCCGATGGCGGCATGCCGACGCGGAGGGCACGGATGAAGTCGGCGTCAATTTCGTACATCGTCTTGCCCAGGGCGGCGCGTTCGGCGCGTTCGTCTTCGAGGCGCGCCCGTTGCTCGTCGGCGTCGGTCAGTTCCGAAAAGGCGTTCCCGAGTTCGACCCCGGCAATGTAGAACTCGAACCGCTCGGCGTAGCGCGGATCGTCCGCTTTGCGCCGAGCGAGCGCCGCCATGGAGGCGGGATAGTCGTACAGGATCGTCGGCGCCGATCGCCCCAGGTGCGGTTCGACCTCATTCAGGAAGATTTGATGGTAGCCCTGCTCCCACGTCGTGGAGTCGGCCACCTGATAGCCGCGCGAAATGAGCAGGCGATGCATCGCCGCTGTATCTCGCACCCCATCGAGATCAATACTGGCATACCGCTCAAACGCCTCGCGGACGGACAGCCGCTCCCACGGTGGCGCAAGCGCAACCTGTTCGTTCCCGACCCCGACCGTCAGTGTCGGCTCCGCGTCCGCGCCTGCATCCGGGTGGAGTGTCCGCCAGATGGCGACAAAGAGGTTCTCGCAGTCCACCATGATCGCCCGATAATCGGAATCGGAATCGGAATCGGAGTCGGAATCGGCGTGCGCGCGATACCATTCGAGGATCGTAAATTCCGGGTTGTGGCCCCGACTGATCTCTTCGCCGTTGCGGAACGACTTGCAGATTTGGTAAATGCGCGGCAGTCCGGCAACGAGTAATTTTTTCATCGCGTATTCGGGCGAAGTTGTCAGAAACGCCCGAAAGGAGCGGCCACGCGCTGTCGTCAGGCGCGTCTCGAACACCTCGAGATACGGCTCCATGCCGGGAGCGGCGACGAGGAGTGGCGTCTCGACCTCCTCGAATTCCTGTGCATCGAAAAAGGCGCGGATCGCCTTGATGACTTTGCCCCGCAGGAGATAGATGCGCTGCAATTCGGGGGCGGAGCGCAGCCGCAACCAGGTCGGTTCCATGTATCGTCGCTAGCGCGCCGCGTGCGCCGATGCCCCGACAAGCGACCGTTCGAGCGCGAACTTACTCGCCACATCGTACAGCGGCACGGGGTACTCGCCCGTCAAACAGGCGGTGCAGAAACCCTCGCGCGGCTGCCCAATAGCTCGGAACAGACCGTCCAGCGACAAATAGGCCAGAGAATCCACACCGATCTGCCGCCCGATCTCCGCGACATCACCATCGAGCCGCGCGGCGATCAATTCGCTGCGCGAGGCGAAGTCCACCCCCATAAAGCAGGGCCAAAGAATCGGCGGCGCATGGACGCGCATATGCACCTCGCGCGCCCCGGCGTCGCGGAGCAACTGCACGATCGGCCGACTCGTTGTGCCGCGCACAATCGTGTCGTCCACGAGGATGACGCGCTGGCCCTCCAGCACCTCGGGCAACGGGTTGAACTTGAGCGCGATGCCGACTTCGCGCAGATGCTGGTCGGGCTGAATAAATGTCCGGCCGATGTAGCGATTCTTAATCAGCGCTTCGGCATAGGGCAAGCCGCTTTCCCGCGCGTAACCGATCCCGGCGGGGATCGCGCTGTCAGGCAATGGCACGACGATATCAGCATCCACCGGTTGCTCGCGCGCCAACTCCTCGCCCATTCGTTGCCGCAGCAGGTGGATGCGCTCGCCGCCCATGCGGCTGTCAGGCCGCGCGAAATAGATCAACTCGAAGACGCAAAGCGCATTGCGCGCGCCAGGCTTCAGCGACAGGCTTTCCGGCCCAGCCTCCGCGGTGATGCGGACAACTTCACCGGGTGAGACATCGCGCACAAACGCGGCGCCCGTCGTCGCCAGCGCGCATGTCTCGGACGCGACGACCCAGCCGTTGCCCAGCCGCCCGATCGAGAGCGGCCGCAACCCAAGCGGATCGCGCACCGCGAATACCTCGGTCGCCGTCAGCACGGCGAGGCTGTATGCACCCTCGAAGCGATCCATCGCGGCCCGGATACGCTCGGCAATCGTCGCACCGGGCGATCGCGCGATGACGCGGGTCAGCACTTCGGAATCGGTCGAGGTATCGAACTGCTCGCCCTGCGCCTCGAGTTCGGCGCGGAGAAGCGCCGCATTGGTGAGGTTGCCATTGTGCGCGACCGCAATCGGCCCGAGATCACTCTCCGCAAGCACCGGCCCGGCATTGCAGGCGATGCTGGAACCCGTTGTCGAATAGCGTGTGTGACCGATGGCGAGCGTGCCAGTCAGCGAGCGAAGAATATCTTCATCGAACGCCGTCGCGACGAGGCCCATCCGCGTGTGGACGCGCAAATCCGCGCCAACCTCGCCGCTCGTGGCCGCGATCCCCGCACTCTCCTGACCGCGATGCTGGAGCGCGTAGAGGCCGAAATAGGTAACACGCGCGACATCAAGACCGGGAGCAACGATCCCGAAGACGCCGCACGCCTCGCGCGGATGATCGAACGGCATCTCCGCCAGCAGGTTGCTCATCTCGACCTCGGTCCCGATCCCGACCCCGACCATTCGCTGCTCCTTCCGCGTCCCACACCGCAGATTCGTGCCCGCGTCCAGACTGTACGGACAGTCTATCACACAACAACGACGCCTTCTACCGATTATTCCGAAAACGCTCAATTCTGCGTATTCGGCTCATTTGTCGGCAATGTCCACGATCACGCGCGTCGGCGATGCGGCGGTACTCATCGTCGCCTTGCCGCTGCCGCGAACCATAATGCCGTACGCGGCCGCCGAATCGTCCCGCACGGGAATCCGGTAGAGCGACTGCACCGACCCGGTGTTGATCTGTTGCGTGCTGCCGCCGATCGTTTGTGCGTAGGCATCCTCACGCACACCGTCGAACACGACGACCACCGTCTCACCATCGCGCCACAACCGCACCTGCGGCACCGGCGCGGCGCTCCCATCGGGCTTGGCGAGATCGAACACAACGCGCGTGAAGCCATCGTTCTTGCCGACCCGGACATTGAGTAGCACGAGGCCGTCGTGCGCGCTGCCAACCACCTGCTGCGGCGCGCCGCCCGGAAGGTCGTTTGTACGCGCAGCGTTCGGGGGCTGCGTGGAGGCGGACGATTGTGGCGACGGCGGCAGCGTGGGCACGGTCGTCGCGACCCGTCCGGCCACAACCGTCGGTGTCCGGACAACGGTCACGGGTTGGGTAGTCGCGAGCGGCGTCGGCGTCGCTGGAACGCTAACGGATTGAACGGTCGGGACGCCAACGGTTGGCGTGACCGCTGATACAACCGACGTCGCCATGCCAGTCGGCACGGGTGATGCGGAGGCGGGCAGAATCCCCGCCGATGGGACGGGTGTCGCGGAAGGCGCACTCGCCTTTCCACCACATGCGGTGAGGATGACGGCAATAAGGCTGATGATGAATCGATTCCGAAAGCGCATCGGTCCCTCCTGCGCGAAAAGACGCAGGCCCGAGCCGCCTGGGGATTCGGTGGGGCCCCACGATCCATCACCGCGACTGCGGCGATCTGATGAAGCAGGTGGCGGAAGGGGCGGGATTCGAACCCGCGAGGGCTTTGACACCCTACGCGATTTCCAGTCGCGCGCACTAGGCCAAACTATGCGACCCTTCCCTGCTTCATTGTTCGGCTGGCCCGCCGGAGTGCGGAACTGTGGCGGAGAGGGTGGGATTCGAACCCACGAAGGCTGTTACACCTTACTCGTTTTCGAGACGAGCTCGTTCGGCCGCTCTGACACCTCTCCCTCCGGTGGCGTCCCCTTGCCTGAATGATAGCAAAGCGCGTCCGTTCCCGCAATTCACGCCATCGGGGTCGGCAGAAGGCGTCGGTACGCAGTATGCTATGCGTTCCCGGCGACGCGGCCACGATGCGTGGTTCTGCGATAACACGAGAGCGGAGGAATCGCGACGATGGCAGACCACGCGGCATACCCACCGATCAAGGATTACGCGCTGATCGGGGACTGCCACTCGGCCGCCCTGGTTTCTCGCACCGGTTCGATAGACTGGTGCTGCATGCCTCGCTTCGATTCAGCTAGTTGCTTCGGGAGGCTGCTCGATTGGGAGAGCGGCGGCTATTGCTCCATCGTGCCGGAGGATGGCGGCCATACATCGTTCCGCGAATATCTCGGCGACACGCTCGTCCTGGCGACGACGCTCCGTGCCGGGAGCGGCGAGGCGATCCTGTACGACTGCTTCGTCATGCACGCGGGCGGCAAGTTGGAGCCGCGCCTCCAACTGCTGCGCATCGTCGAGGGAGTCCGCGGGCATGTCTCCTTCCGCCTCCGTATCGCCCCGCGCTTCGATTACGGCGTGCTGGAGCCTTGGATTCGTCACGACGGCATCCGCCTCTACAGCGCCATGGGCGGCAACGACGCGCTCGTCATCCAGTCCGACGCCGAACTGTCGCTCCTCAATCGCCACGATCTACACGCCACCTTCACCGTCCGCGCCGGCGAACGAATCCGCACGTCGCTGACCTATCAGGACCCCGCCAGCCTCGACCGCGACGCACCACAGCGCATCCACGTCGCCGAACTCGACAAACGGCTGACCGAGACGATCGAGTGGTGGCGCGAATGGTCGTCGCAGGCGACCCTCGAAGGCCCCGACGGGCCGAGCGTCCTGCGCTCCGCGATCACGCTGAAGGCGCTCACCAATGCGCCGACGGGCGCGATCATCGCCGCGCCGACGACCTCGCTGCCCGAAACGCCCGGCGGGGAACGTAACTGGGACTACCGTTTCAGTTGGATCCGGGATTCCAGTTTCAGTGTGCGCTCCCTGACCGACATTGGCTACGTGAGCGAGGCGGACGCCTTTCGCCGCTTCATCCAGCGCGCGGCGGCGGGGAGTGCGGACAAACTGCAAATCATGTACGGCGTCGGCGGCGAGCGGCGGCTGACCGAACTGACCCTAAGCCATCTCGACGGCTATCAGGGCGCGAAACCGGTGCGGATCGGCAATGCCGCCTCGGATCAGGTGCAGCTCGATGCCTACGGCGAACTGCTCGACCTCGCGTGGCACTGGCATCTGCGCGGCAGTTCGCCGGACGACGATTACTGGCGCTTCATCCTCGACCTCGTGGATGCCGCCGCCGCGCGCTGGAACGAGAAGGATCGCGGCCTGTGGGAGTCGCGCGGCGAGCCGCAGCACTTCGTCCACTCCAAAGTGATGTGCTGGGCCGCACTCGACCGGGGTATCCGGCTCGCCGAGGAGTGCCTGCGCCAGGCACCGCTCCGCCGCTGGAAGTCCGTCCGCAACGAGATTCGGACGGCCATCGAGAAGGAGGGGTACGACGAAAAACGCGGCATCTTCGTCCAGGCCTTCGGGTCGCAGTCGCTCGACAGCGCCCTGCTCCTCCTCCCGAGCGTGGATTTCGTTGCCTGGGACGACCCGCGCATGATCCGCACGACCGACGCGATCCGCGACGCGCTCGACGATCGCGGCATGCTCCTGCGCTACAAGGTAGACGAGACCAACGACGGCCTGCACGGGCGGGAAGGGACGTTTTTGGCCTGCACCTTCTGGCTGGCGGAATGTTTGGCGCATCAGGGCCGCTCGGACGACGCCCGCGAGGTCTTCGACCGCGTGGCGTCAACCTGCAACGACCTCGGCCTGTTCGCCGAGGAGTACGATACCCGCGCCCACGAAATGCTCGGCAACTTCCCGCAGGGACTGACGCATCTCTCGCACATCGCCGCCGCCGTTGCCATCGCCCACGCGAACCACGACGGCGGCGGACCGGCGGCATCGGTCGAGTTCACTCACCCGCAGCGGTAGGCCGAGTGACACACGTTGCCGAATCGCGAACCCCTTGTCGCACCTGACGTCAGGCCGGTGATAAACAGGCGTTGGAAGAGGAAGCACAGCGCGAGCGCCGGCGCTGATCCGCCTTCACGAGAACTGGGGGGGTAGCCGCCCGCGTCGTATCCGCCTACTCCACCGTTCCGTATACACCTACCCGCACTAGTATTGCACCGGCGCGATGACGCTTTCCCACCGCACCCACGGTGCGATTTCCAGTGCCTCCCGCATCTCTGTTTCGTTACCGTAGCGGTCGCGGAGCAATCGCCCTTCGCCCACCAGCCGCAGTTCGTCCACGGTTAAGGGCCACGGGTCGAGCGTCCAGCGGTCGGGCGCGACGAAGGAGAGCGTCAATGCCGTCGTGCCCTCCGTCATTGGCACGCGGTCCCACCGATAGACGGCGGGGGCGCCCCACTCTGGTACGGGCGTTCCGTAGCAGGCGTGGACGGCGATCCGATCCCAGATCGTGAAGACAAAGTGCGATTGCCGCAGGGTCGGCGGGCGCACCGCTTCCCGGTATGCCGGCTCGGCAGCAAGGCTCGCGCGGATGCGGGACTGGAACGCCCGCTCCCGATGCAGGTACGCCGCCACCGCCGCACGCTCCGCCGGGTCATCGGGCGGGCGGTCGTACTGCGAGAATATCCAGACGCCATGCCGGGAAACGAGCAGCGCGGCGTAGCGACTCTGCGTCAGCATCAGCGGCCCGGCGTCGCGCCACAGGGCAAGATGGTCCGCGCGGCTCAGTTCAAGATAGGCGTGCGGCAGACCCGTCGCCGGGTTGAGCGTCGGTGCGATCTCCCATGGCAACATACCGACCTCATGCTGCTCGGCGGCGAGCAAGGTCTCATCGGCGTGCGGCGGCATCCCGAAGGGAGGTTGCCCCCACGCCCGCCCGACGTCGCCGACCAAGCGGGCATGTGCGGGCTGCCCGATGACCACTATTCCTTCAGGATGCGCGCGATGCAGCATTGCGTCGGTTCCTTTCGTATCACCAAGCAACATTGTACAAGCACGACGCTATACGGCCACGGAGTGCGCTGCTATACTCGCCGCCGCGTACCGGCAATCCAAACATCCTCAGGGGAGGGCGTACCGTGCTCGCCAAAGTGACCAGTTGCGCCCTAATCGGGTTGGACGGCGTGCCGATCACCGTCGAGGTGGAGAAGAAGAAAAGACCACGGCGGGGTCAGAGATTATTTCGGCCGGAATGTGTCTTCCACTGCTTCGGTGGATGACTTCTTTGATCCTGTAAAATCGCTGCTGGCGCTTCCCCCGTTCGGGGAGGGGCTCGATAACGATTGCGGAAAAAAGGCTGCTTAATATGGCGTGCTGCGCGATGGCGGGAACGGCGAGGAAGTCGTCGGCGGTAAGCGAGCGCGCGTTAGCGAGGATCGCGATCACCTCCTCGTCGGGGCCACCGACTTGGACATGCCGGGCGATCTCACCTTGCGTACGGGAGCGATTCACCGCAAGTTTCTCGAGACGCTCGCGCAGTATCGGCGTCGGCCCCATAGTCTCGATAATGTCCAATAGGTTGCGCTCACGCGTATCCAACTCAGCGACTTGCTGTTCGAGCTTCTCCTGGTACTCATCCCGCACGGGGGCATTGGCAAGTTCGGTCAGTTGGTCCCAGAGTTTCGCCGCGAACTCGCGAAACAGCGGCCACACGAGGGCGTGCGCGGCATCGTCATGGAGACGAATGCGGCTCGTGCATGAGCGAATGGCGGTCGGATCGTGGGATCGCTTGCACCGCCACAGGGCCTCCACGCTACGCTCCCCCGACCGCGCGCTCCTGACGAGTGTCCCGCCGCATTCAGCACACTTAAGGACGCCGCTGAACGCATACGGCATCCCGTTGCGGCTGTTGACCGTCCGGGGACATTGCTTCGAGCGTCGCTCACGCATACGCTGGGCGGCATCGAAGGTGGGCCGATCGATGATACACAGGTCAGGAAAAGTTCGGATGATCGGTTCGCGGTCCCTTGTCCAACGGCTCTGGTTCTTTGCCCCCCAGGTCCAGAGCCCGGTGAGGAGCTCGTTCTTGAGGATATGATAGACTGCCGCCTGCGTCCACCGGCAGCGTTCGCCTTTCTCGATTGTCTTTTCGCTGACCGTGATGCGCTTCAACGCATAATATGGGACGTTACACTCATTGAGCGCCCCTGCGATCACGGGGGCGCCCTCGCCGGCAAGGTATCGTCTGAAGATGTCATGGACAACCTCGGCCTGCTCAGGATCGACAACAAAGCCCTGATGGCTCCGTCCCGTCGGGCCGATTTTCGGTTCGAGACGATAGCCATAGGAAAGGGTGCGAGCGGTCACATACGGCAGCATCTCCATCATGTCGTATTTGCCGCGGGCAGTACGCCGGACGATGCTCTCCCGCTCGCGCGCATCCAATATGTGGCGCATACTCGCCAGCATTGTGTCGTCCGCATTTGAAAAATCAGTATCGCCATTCGAGGTCGTCAGGATCACATCGCTGATGAAGCACAGTCTCGCGAACCCACCCCACTTCTCACCGAACTCATCGCGCATTAGGCGCGACTGCTCGGCGACGATGACCTGCGCGACCTCGCCATCTGTGATATTCGCAACAAGGCGCTGATATTCGGGACGATCGACGTGGCTTCCGGTAAATGATCCCTCGTCATACAAACGCACCTCGAGGCCAGGCTTCGCGAGCGAGGCGAGCGCGCGCTGTGCGTCGAGCGACGTGCCGAGGGTCTGCTCGTCGGTCGAGACGCGGGTGTAGAGAGCGGCGATACTCTTTTGTTTCGGTCGTGGTTCTAGCATCAACTGCTCACCTATTACCGACGATTACGCAAGCAAATGACGGTCCCGTGCTGCCATCATACGGTCCGTATAGAGTCTCCGTCCACCTCCTGTCATGCCATTGCCACGGAGGCAATGCGAATATCTGTTCTCCTCTTGACGCGTTGACGTGACCGTGGTACACTGAGCGTAGCGCGCTCTTTCGCACCCCCCTCACAACCCCCCTATAGATTGCCGGATACCCGGCAGGAGTTACGCCTATGTTTTCCATCACGGAGGCCTCGTTCGCACTGCGGGAGCGCGGCATTAACGCCTCTCCTGCGACGCTCAAACGCCTGTTGCGCGTTGGAGTCCTCGCCCGCCCGGCCCTTGTCGGTGGACATCACGTCTGGACGGCCGCTGATCTCCTCGAGGTTGAGCATCGCATCCTCGGCTACCGCGCGGGCCTGAACCGCCGAGCCGCCTAACTGCCCTATGCGCCGCCTCGGCGCAGTTCTCGACGCCCTCCCCGGGCTTCATGACACCGATCGCACGCCGCATAGCGGCCCTCGCACCCCCGGAGAACCACCCCAACATGTCCCAACAAGCCACCCTGCCCCGCGTCTCGATCACGCCCGAAATCTACGCTGCCCTCGATGCCGACACGCAAATCGGGCCGCTCGTCGCCGGAAATGTCGTCGATGCGTACACGCTTGTCGCGCTCGCCGCCCCCGTTCTCGGTTGGGTTGTGGATGACGCGGGTGCGCCCGTCATCCATTCGCCCGACGGCGCGCAGGCGATTGCCGTCCGGCGCGATGGTCAGGTCCGCGCCTTCGGTTTCCCGACTGCGGACGCCCTCGATCTGCTTCATTCGGTGCAGGCGCGTTTTATGGCCGCCGCCTTGGTGGACGATGTCGCGAATGAGCAGAACCTCGTTTAGCTCCCCCAATCCGCTCGGTCGCGCGTGTGGCCGAGCACCCCCCTCCTTACTCGTTAGGCGACGACGCATCACGCGCCGACTCGCACCCCCCACAAGATGGAGTACCGTTCCCATGCTGCAGTCCCTCACCCCCACGCAAGCATTCCCCGCCTCGCTCCTGACCGCTACCGCGCCCGTTGTTACTCCCGTTCGTTCCGAAGACGCTGCTCATCACCTGCTCCCGCCTATTCTCGGCACGTTCGTCGAGGTCCGCACGCGCGCCGTCGGCGTTGACGAATCAGGACCGCTCCTCTACGCGATCTCCGCATTGCCTGGCGGGCGGCCGATCTACATCGGCGCGACCGCAGAGGAGTTATCGGAACGACTGCGGAAACACGCATCGAAAAGGAAGCCCCGCGCTGACATCGGGTATTTTTCGCGCCTCTGCGAGGTCTCCGCTGGTCGTGACCGGTGGCTCGTCGCGGCCGCTCCGCCTGCTTCTTACGCGGCGTTCGCGGCCGACGCCTTGACGGAAATACGCGACCTCGTTCTGGAGCAGGGGCGGCTCAAGCGCGGCCTGGCGGCGCGCATTGAAACCTTGCTCGCCGATCCGATGCGATGGGTGCAGCACACGAACGTCGTCGAATGGCTCCTCGTTGCCGTCCTCTCTCCTCGAGCGAACATCAAAGGCTGTGTTTATGGATTTGCCGGTCGCGTGACGCGGCCCGTGGACCTGCTGCAGGCGTTTTCGGCGATGGTCGGGAGAGCCGAACGTCGCTCTGCTGCCGCAGCCGTGGCCGCGTGAGCGAGTTTGTCGCTGTGCTACTGGAGGCCGCGGAGGCGACGCCTTGCGTGGAGGTGGCGCTCGAGGAGTGGGAGTGCCCTCCTTCGTCGGTCAGCGGTTGCGGGCGCTCCTCGGCTGCGCCTGCGGTGCGTCCTCCCGCCCCCTCTTTTGGGGGCAGAAACTTTTGCGCGACGGACGGACGATACCTCGATAAAGCGGGTTACTGGAGGTTGGCCGACGGTCGCCGCGAACACACCGTCAGGGCGGAGATTCTGCTCGGGAGAAAGCTCTACTGGTTCGAGATTGTTCATCACATTGATGGCTCGAGATGCAACGATCTGAGCAACTTGGCGGTGCTCACGAGACGCGAGCATGTTCTGCTGCACAATAAGGGTGATGACGGGGTTTTGGGCGGGTGGCTTTTACGCCGTCAGGAAGCCGTAGAGTCCGATGAGGAAAGCGCGAAAAACCTTGGACTAACAGGCGGTCGGAGTTTTGATCGCCTGCGCGACGATTGGGCGCTCGAAAAACAGCATAAAATGCTCGGCGATCCGGCCAATCTGGAGGCGATCGCGCGGGTGTTTGGGGTCGTCACGCCGCTCGTTTTCGATGAGGGCCGTGATCGCACCGCTCCGTTCGCGGGCGTCGTGGCCCCATACGGCCCCGCATGGTTCGCGCGCGGGGCGGACGGATGGGTTTATATGACCGACTCCGTCGCGGGGCCGGTCGGGCTGACGCTCCCGGAGGTGTTCGCGTCGGTGCGGTTGGGCGGCGCGATGCCGAGTGACGAGGACGAATGGGGACGGGTGGCGAGCGCGACAATGGCGACGCTGCTGCTGTTCGAGGCCGGAATCCTCCCGCGAGAGGAGCTGCCGTCTGTCCCGTTGCCCGCCCTCCCGCCACGCGCAACGCCGCAACAATGGGAGGCGTGGGGGGCGCTGAGGCTCCTGTTCGCGTGTCGATGGTCGGTCTATCCCGGCTGTCCGATCGCCGTCACGAAGGGCTTTTTCGGTGCGTGGGCGGGCCTGCCCGAGAGCACGGCGGCCTTGGCCGTGACGCGGTTTCTGGAACAATCAATCGTCGATCTCGTCGCCGTTCGCCCCGGCGCACCGGGCAGGCGAGGCATGCGGCTGTTTCTGCCCGCGGGCGCCAGTCCGCCTGCCGAATGGCAGCATCGGTTCGCGGCGGACATCGACCGGGCAATCCCGCAACGTTTGGCCCTGATCGGGCGTCGGCAAAAACCGCCGGCAGCGGTGAAGGTAATCGCGAAGCGGCGGCGGAAGATGCGGCGCGCGAAACTCGCCCCGGCCACGCGACGGGTGAAGGAGGCGTGAAACATGTTTCACGCGGTAGGTGCCACGCAGCCTGGGGGTGTCTACGGCCGCCGCTCGGGCGTCCGTTCCGGCGTCCTCACAATCGTTATTCCAGACCGCGAAATCTCTCGCTGATGTTGTTCCGCCACGCCCCTCATCAATCGCACCAGTTGTGCGTTGATCGACCTTCCCTCGTATTTGGCGTACACCCGAAACGCCTCATATACCTCCTTGTCGACGCGCAGCACAAACCGCACCTCTTCAGATTTCGCGTCACCGTCGTCACTGTCGCTCATGTGATTCCTCCATGGTGATTGGTCGATGCCTCACTGACATCATGATAACACCGTGTCGCGGATCGTGACGACACTGTGATGACATCAAGAAGATGCCGTTTTGTCATTATAAACGCTTGACTTCTTGATGTCAAAATGATATTATACACTTGTGGTTGGGGGATGTCTTCGATCACAAGAATGCCCCGCCGGTGGTTAGACTGGCGAGGCGGCAACCAGAGGGAGTTGACCCAGTGGTTACAGGTACGCAGTCTACCACCGTCCGCACCGTCGTCGCGAAGAGCGGCGTGCTCATGCCCGCGACGATCGACCAGTCCACCGATTTCAACCTCATCACGACGGCGGTGACGATGTACTACAAACTGTCCGGCTGCCTCGGCTCGTTCGATACCGTCATCGCGGTGGCCGATGCGATGCGCGACAGTAGCGCGGTCGTCGTCATGTACATCGGTCTCGACGGCGGGCAGGACGCGCGGGTATTGTGGCCATCCAGCATCAGTTTCACCAAGGACGCGAAGATCGTCGCGAAGTGCTATTGCACGCTTCGCGGCCAATGGAAGACCTTCCGCATTGATCGGATGCTGACCTGCCACGCGCTGACGACGCCGGATGACATCGAGACGGCGGCGTAGGATCGGGAATCGCGGGGCCGTCGTGTGGCGGCCTCTCGTGAGGGGGGGCATGGTATGGCACGGTTCACCGCAGAGGAAATCATGCTCGAGCAGCTCACAATGGAGCATCCGCCCGCCGTTCGCGCACTGGCCCGCGCGGGCGTCGTCGAGGAATGGGCGAACGCCCACGTCGAGGCGATGCTCGATGAGCGACCGGACACGCGTGGAACCGCGCTGCTCGGCGACCTCGCCGACATTGCCCTTTGCCAGATCGATTTCCGGGCCATCGAGGCGGTGATCCTCGAGGGCGTGCCGCTCGCCGAACGCGGCGGGAACGAACGGGTCGCCGCCTCGACGGATGCGCCCGACTGGAGGGGTCCCGACACGGAGGCGGTCATCGCCGAGTACCTCCTGCTCGCGTTTCCCGGCGCCCGAGAAGCGGCGAACGGCGGCGGCGAGGCAATGCGTCACTACGTCGCGGGCATCAGCGGGCGCATCGAAGAAGCCGGCAGGGGATTGCTCAATCTTCTCTTGACAGGCGGAGATGCGAGGCGCTAAACTGTCCCTGTAACCAAAAGCAAAATAACTACCGTATGGTGAATAATCATCCACGGCAAGGACTCTTGGCCGGGAGCGAGAGGAGAGGCGCGATGGTGCGGAATCGGCTGATGGCACTCGTTGCGGCGGTGATGGGCTTCACGCTGGTGGCGTGCGGCGGCGGAGCATCGACGAGCACCGGAGTACCGCAAACAAGTACCCCCACGACTGCGACCGTCGCGTCCGTGATCTCCCCAACGCCTCTCGTCGCAGCTCTGACGAACGTGGCAACACCAACTCTGTTTTCGCCGCCGAGCACCGCGACTGCGGCAGCCCCGCCTGCCCAAGACACCCCCGTTCCGGCCTCCCCTACCCCCCTCGTACCGACGCCAACGGCCCTTACTCCTGCAACGACAGCGGTGCCTCCGGCGAGCTCCAGCCCCGTCCAGGCTCTTTCCTCCCCGACCCCCATCGCGACCGCCCGTACGCCGACGCAAAACGCTTTCGTCACCGCTTGGCAAACGAAGAGCCTGCGCTATTCGCAGTATGGCGACACTATTAGTTACCAACAGGTGTGGAACATCTACATCAAGGCATGGTCCGAAGCGATCGACTACTTCAATCGCGCCGATCAAGACAGCACCCTCCTTCAGAACCCGACATTCCTCCGCAGCGCGGACGCCTCAAGCAACCAGCTACGCCAGGTGGGTGACGAGTTGCATAAAGTCGTGGCGAGCGAGAGCTATCCGGGGACGCTTCCGGCGTCCCCGCCTGGTGTATCCCTCAAGGTCTCCGACGTTGTGGGGAACGGAGGAAGCACCGGACAGGTCATGGGGGACCTTTACAGCAAGTTCACGGCCTTCGAGACGACGGGGCAGACGCCCACGATGATGGCCTACATCCGTCAACGCATCAATCAGGACAAGCAGCGGCATGTCGAACTCGCACAGTTGATCGCACCCTTCTGTCCTGGGTGCGTTACCGCTGCACTGCCGGGGCCGACCACCTCTTCGGCGGGGGCTACGAGCCGGAACAACAAATACAAAGCGCCGCCACCGCTGACGATCGACAAAGCGAAGAAGTACACCGCCACGATCGTCACCAACATGGGGACGATGAAAATCGAGCTCTTCGCCGACACCGCGCCGACGACGGTCAATAACTTCGTCTTCCTCGCAAATGATCACTTCTATGACGGGCTGAGCTTCCATCGGGTCGTCGCGGGCTTCGTCATCCAGGGCGGAGACCCGACTGGCACCGGCACCGGTGGCCCCGGCTACAAGTTCGCCGATGAACCGGTTCCCGCCACCCGGAACTATGAGAAGGGGACGCTCGCGATGGCGAACAGTGGGCCGAACACGAACGGCAGCCAGTTCTTCTTCTGTGCGGACAACCTCTCGGCGAAGGGCACGCTGCCGAGGCAGTACACCATCTTCGGCAAAGTCAGTGAAGGACTAGACGTGCTCGACAATATTCTCGCCGTGCCGCGCACCGCAGGCGGCGATGGCGCGCAATCCAAGCCGACCGCGCCGATTTTGATGCAGACGGTGTCTATCCAGGTCGCGTGATGGCACGTTTTTAGATTATCGGCGATCCGCGAGGGGACACGACAGGCGCATAGAGGGGCGATTTCAAGCTTCCGATTAGCAACGTAATCGGCAGTCATCGGTGGTAGACTGCGCGCGGTGTCCGTCGTCGCGAGAGGAGCCCGCCGATGCAGGTCGTCACCGTCCCCGCGCCCGCCCGCGCCGTCGCGATCGCGGCCGGTCTCCCCTGGCGAGCAGTCCTCGACGCCTACCTCGATGCCGCCCTCGACTCTGCGCACACGCGACGCAACTACGGCCGCCACATCGCCACGGCCCTCGGCATCATCGGCGTGCCGACGCTGGACGCCCTCACCGGCGCAGACCTGGCGGCGTATCGCGCCCGCGTCGTCGCCTCCGCGCTGGCGCCCGGTTCGCAGGGGCAGGCGCTCGCCGCCGTCCGCGCGTTCCTCGCCTGGGCGGGGTCGATGGGGGCGCATCTCCTGCCGCCGGAGGTGGTTCGATTGGCGCTCCGCACGCCGCGGGCAACCGTGCTCACCCCCTATGCAGTCGTCACCGATGCCGAGATCGGCGCGCTTTTCGCCGCCGCCACGACGGCGCGCGACCGGGCGATCCTCGCCGTGCTGCTCGGGGCGGGGGTGCGGGCGGCGGAGGTCGTCGCGCTCGACGGGGGCGATCTGCGCGAGGACGCCGACGGCGGGGCGCTGCTCGCCGTCCGCCAGGGGAAGGGGCGGCGGGATCGCGTCGTGCCGATCAATGACGATGTGGCCGCCCTTGTGCGGGCCTACCTCGCCGCGACGGGGCGGCGTATGGGGGGCACCGGCCCGCTCTTCCTCGCGCATGATCGCGCGGCGCGGGCGCGCGGCGGGACACGATTGACGCCGCGCGCGATGGGGCAACTCGTCGCCAAACTGGCCACGGCGGCGGGGATCGACGCGAAGGCGATCAGCCCGCATAGTTTGCGTCATTCGTACGCCTTGCGGGCGCTGCGGCACGGCGGGAATGTCGTGGCGGTGTCGAAACTCCTCGGGCATGCCTCGATTCAGACGACGCAACGGTACGTCGATCATTTGGCGACGAGCGAGTTGCGGGCGGCGGTGCCGATGCTGCCGCACTCTCCGGCATGAGGGAAGATCGCCTCATTCGAGTATCGTTCTCGTACCCGAGGTGGCGGCGAAACAGGAGCTCCTCTTGGGAGCATAGTGTATACTTACGATGAGGTGAAACGATGAAGACCGATAACGATCAAAAAGAGCCCGTCGCGTTCGACGCAAAATCCGGCAAAGTCCACTACCGTATCGACAAGCCCTTGGTCACGAGTGGCTATCTCGTAAGGAACGACCAACTCAAGGGCGAGGGGCGATGGGCGTCCCTGATGGTAAAGGCTGGACTCCGTTCCCTCCGCGATTCAGAAAAACCAGGATAAACAAGACGGTCGCCAGAATCGCGAGGACCCCAAGCCCAGTCAGGAAGACGCCGCGGTTGAGGGTTTTTGCGTTCTCATCCAGTAGAGCATCTGCTTCGGGGACTATAGTTTTGCCTAATGCTTCGGCAATCCCGTAATACATGCCGTTCCCGGTGGCTATAGGCTCAGTTATGCTCTTGTCCAGTTGGTCCCACTTCGGCTGTGTGAAGAGATGTACGGTGATGCTCTGAGCTTGATAGAGAATCACGAGCCCCGAGACGAAGAGGATAAATCCACAAGCCAGCGCAATACCGACAGGAATATCGACGTCTTGTCGTTCGACTGCAAGGATCGTGGAGAGAAACGTGACGATGAGGGTAGAGATGCTCGCCCATTGATTTGCGCGATCTGCCTGATGGCGCAAGGCATCTCTCACGCTATCGAGCTGGCGTATCATGACATCATAAGCAATCTCCTGCTTTGATCTCGTTTCGCTTGCCTGCGCGCCTGTCGGCGGGCGATTAAGCCAATCCCACGCCCTCAAGGCGACCGCCCCCCAGAGGCTCCAGTTTCTCATCGCTTCGCACCTGACTGACTAGCGTCGACGCCTCAATATATGGGTGTCACGCCGTCCGCTTCATCGTACATGACAATCGCATTCAGACTACCGCCGACGGACTGGACACGAATCCAGACGCGACCAACCTCCGAAACCGATGCTTCCTCTATATCGACGGTCGCTGTCTTGATGTGCACATGCCGGCCGTCGAGCAGATACTCTCCGATGCGCATGATTTGCTGGCGTGTCTGCTCATCAAGGGGGGCTTTGACACCCGCTGGTTTGACGTTTTGGATGGCGGCGTAGGGGATCGCCTGCGCATTGCCGGGGGCGTTGAAGACGACCGCCGACCCATGTATCCCCTCGACCTTGGCATCCCTAATCATCCCTTCGGAAACCTTCACCTCCAATGGTTGCTGGTCGGCAAGAAAGGTCAAGAGTTGCTTGATTTGACGTGTGTTTTGACGCCTTGTCTCGATCATTGCTTGGCTCCCTTCGTCGAGGTGGCGCCAGAGTTCAGCGAGCGCCAAATGGAGATAACCGGGTACAGGGCTTCGTCCACTTTCCCATCGAGAGATGGCGATGTTGCTGACACCGAGGTACCGTGCCAACTCCCCCTGCGTGAGCCTCGCTCG
Organism: Thermomicrobiales bacterium; assembly: GCA_038231255.1. Classification (GTDB taxonomy): domain Bacteria; phylum Chloroflexota; class Chloroflexia; order Thermomicrobiales; family JALYUS01; genus JALYUS01. The sequence goes on from JBBRLR010000034.1 coordinate 35,208, forward strand.
ATCACGCCAGTCGGCGACATCTGCAGCGGTGAACGGCTTGCCAACCATGTAGAACGACCTCCTTTCAGGCTATCCTTGGACAGTTTATACATGAAGGCTAACTTTGTCAAGAAGAGCCGGGCGGAGTAGGGCAGATACTTCGCCCACGATTGGACGATGCGACTGCCATTGTCTGCGCAGCAAACACCGGAGTAGCACAGGAGATCGCTTATTGGTGAGGTCGCAGCCTTCGGTTGCTGGCAAGTGAGGCGGGGGGAGCCTGACGTATAGTCAGCGTATACCCCGATCTGACAGCATATGAGAAGGCCGATTAGTGTGCGCCGCCAGTTTCGCGCATAATGCCGCTTATTGGAAAGCGCATCGGTAAAAGCGAGGCAATGCGAGGACGAATACCCCAGCGCACGGACAGCGGCGTTCAGTATTGGATAGGGGGCTTGAGTTGTGACTTCGCTGACGCCGCTCGTCGTCCCAGATTCACTCGCAGGGATCGTGCGTGAGCGTCGTCGCCACGTCTACTCGATTCCCGAGGTGCTGGCCGGTGCGCCGGATACTCAGGAGACGCGCCGCAATGCTGTCTATGTCGTTTCGCACCATGGACAGATCGTGTCCATCGGTCATTGTGGTCACTCCGGAGCACTGAACCTGATTCGGGGAAGCGCTCAAGTAGGGCGAGGCGGTTTGGGCAAATACTTGCGGAGTGAAGAGTCTGAGCAGGGTATTGTTGAGATAATCAGCCTCAACCGCAATCATCGAGAAATCGCAAGGGCAATGGAAGATCACTATCTGCCGTCGAGGCCTGATTTTCGAGACGACTTTTGAGTGTATCCGCTACAGACTTAGCCACAACATCCTCTAGGGTCCCCCGAACTCTCACAGCCCAACTACCACAGGGGCGGGGGGTCTTCCCTCTCCAACACCCTGACCACCAGTTACTCAATACCGAGGAAACGCCGCCACCAGGGGCGCGGTGCCAATGGTGCGAGATCGTCCTGAGCGGCATCAGGAGCCTCGGAACGGGGCCGAGGAGGATTCCCCCTCGTCGCCGCGCGGGGGGCGTGTGGCGCCTCTGTGGCGGTCATTCTACGCAGGCGAGACGACGGCGGCGCGGAGCATCGTTCTCGCGGAGGGTGTGACGGCGAAGCAGGAGGCGATCATCGCCGGGCGTTCCCGATAATGTTTCCTGGTTGTTGAAAATCGCCGTTGCAGAGCGTTATCATCTCCCCTTCAACGTCGTCTGAAGGGAGGTGCGCAATGCTTGGCCCGCCCAAGGCCCGCGATCTCGACCGTCTCGTTCCCATCTCGGTAGAGGCTTCTGTGCCGAAGGATCACTTCTACCGGCACCTTCATCGCGTCCTCGATCTCTCGTTCGTGCGCGACCTCGTCGCCGATTGCTACGCCAGCGGCGGGCGGCCATCCATCGACCCGATCGTCTTCTTCAAGCTCGAGTTGATGATGTTTTTCGCGGGCATTCGCTCGGAACGGAAGCTCCTCGAGCAAGCGAGCTACAACCTGGCGATGCGCTGGTATGCAGGCTATAACATGGACGAGCCGCTGCCCGACCATTCCTCACTGAGTAAGATCCGTGCTCGCCTGGGATTGTCGGCCTTCCGACGCTTCTTCGAAGTCGTGACTGAGCAGTGCGTCACCGCGGGGCTCGTCCGGGGTGATGAACTGATCTTCGACGCTACCAAAGTACGGGCGAATGCCTCGATGGATTCCCTGATCCCCCGCTTGCGTCTGCTCACCGAGGAGCATTTGGCTGCACTCGAACCGTCGGAACCACCGACGACGCTGTGGGAGACGAATGACGCGCGCTGGGATCTGCTGGAGGAGTGCCGCCTCGATCCGGCGCGCCCGGCGGCCCCGGGGTACGAGCGCAAGAGCGACCGGTTCGTCAGCACCACCGATCCCGATGCCGTCGCGATGAGCACGGGGCGCGAGAAGGCAGCACTCGGTTTTCATGACCACTACGTGATCGATGGCGGCAAAGCGCGCATCATCCTCAATGCCCTCGTCACGCCGGCCGATGTGATGGAGAACGCGCCGATGCTGCCGCTCCTGCGGCGGGCGATCTTCCGCTGGCGGGTGAGGCCGAAGCAGGTGATCGCCGACACCACCTATGGGACGGCGGAGAATATCCGTGAGCTCGAGGAGAGCGGCATTCGCGCCTATGTGCCGTTGCCCGATTGGGAGCGCCGCACCCCGTACTACGGCGCGTCGCTGTTCACCTACGATGCGGAGCACGACGTCTACCACTGTCCGCAGGGCGAGACGCTGCGTCGCCGGACAGCGAGCAACCGCGAGAAGAAAGTGATCTATCGCGCGAATGCAGCGATCTGCAACACCTGTCCACTGAAAGCGGCCTGCACTGCGAGCGATCATGGCAGGGAGGTGTCACGCCCCTTCGACGCGGACTATCTCGACCGGGTGCGTGGCTATCATGAGACCGAGGAGTACAAGAAGGCGATGCGCAAACGCAAGGTGTGGATCGAACCGCTCTTCGGCGAAGCGAAACAGTGGCACGGGATGCGACAGTTCCGGTTACGCGGGTTGCAGAAGGTCAATATCGAGGGCTTGTTCATCGCGGCGGGACAGAACCTGAAGCGGTTATTGAGTGCGATGGGCTGGGGACGGCGCCCGTGGCCGGATGGGGCAGCCGGTTTCGCCGGTCTGGGAGTGAAAACCTGCTTCGCGCCGACGTAACACGCGATTCTCCGATGGTTTTACGCACAAGCATCGGGAAAAACCGCCAGTGATCCCCTCAGGCCGATGCATCGGCGACCGACTTTTTCACCAGGCAGGTTTCCCCCTACAGGGACACTTCGGCAGTCGGGTGTGCCAAGGCGGCGATAATGCGCGGCCAGAGTCCTTGGTCGCACCACAGGCGATATCGCTTGTACGCCCGGTCCCGCTTGCCGTATTCCTTCGGCATCTCCCGCCACGACAG
>JBBRLR010000035.1:0-38041 GCA_038231255.1 Thermomicrobiales bacterium
CATCGCCACTCGATACGGTCCAGACTTGCCGCGCCCCGGCGGATGGGGGACACTCTCTGGGACGCAGTCGTTGCTGCATGGGCACCCGCGTCCTCACCTTCCGCCGCGAACCGTCATCACTAATATACGAGGGCACCCGCGCCCCTACGCAGATAATCCTCAATCCGCTGCGCGTGCGCCGAACTTGGCGAGACCGCGCCGGTCGCAGCCATTGGCGAGGCCGCACGCGCCGCAGCATTGCTTGACTTTCCGCCCCGTGCCGAGCGGGCAGGCGGCGTTCCGACCAACTTTGCCGCCGTTGCCGCTCGCCTTCGCCCGCTTCGCCGGCCCGCCGCTCGCCTCTTCTTCGCGGTTCGTCGTCGCGTTCGCGAAAACGCCGGTATCGGGCGCCTGTTGGACGAGCGTGACGTTGAAGATCGTGTGCGCGATGTCGTGCAGGATGTTCCGCTGGAGTTGCTGGAACATGCGGAAGCCTTCGGTCTTGAAGGAGACGAGCGGATCGCGCTGGCCGTATGCCTGAAGGCCGATGCCGATGCGCAAATCCTCGATCGCCGTCAGGTACTCGACCCAGAGCGTGTCAATGATCCGCAGCATGACGAGCCGTTCCAGTTGGCGCATATTGGCTTCGCCGAGTTCGGCCTCCTTCGCCGCATACGCCTCCTCCATCATCGCGACGAGGTCTTCTTTCAGGCCATCGAGGTCGCGCGTGTCGGGGTCGTAGTCTGCGGGGGGCGGGAAGATGCCGGAAAGCGCCTTGAGCAGCCCTTCTTCATCGAAATCCTGCTCATTGCCGCCGCTGTGCGCATCCACCGCGTATTCGATTTCGCTTTGCAGCGCGTCGAGGACGGCGTCGTTCATGTTCTCGCCACGGACGATCTTCGCGCGATCTTCGTAGATTTTCTCGCGCTGCTTGTTGACGACATCGTCGTACTCGACGACGTGCTTGCGCAGGTCGAAGTTGTACCCCTCGACCTTGGTCTGCGCGCTCTCGATCGAGCGGGAAATCAGGCCGGACTCGATCGGCGTGTCGTCATCCACCCCGAGTTTGTCCATCATGCCCGCGATCCGCTCCGAGCCGAACCGCCGCATCAGGTCGTCTTCCAATGAGACGTAGAAACGCGACGAACCGAGGTCGCCCTGACGCCCGGCGCGACCACGCAACTGGTTGTCAATCCGCCGCGCCTCGTGCCGCTCCGTGCCGATAATGTGCAGGCCACCAAGCTCGCGCACACCATCGCCGAGTTTGATGTCCGTGCCGCGCCCGGCCATATTCGTCGAGATCGTCACCGCGTTTTTCGCACCCGCGTTGACGATGATCTCCGCCTCGCGCTCGTGATATTTCGCGTTCAACACGTTGTGTTCGATACCCTGGCGCATGAGCAGGTCGCTCAGGTGCTCACTCTTCTCGACGGAGACCGTGCCAACGAGGACGGGTTGCCCCTTCTCCTGCCGCTGCCTGATCTCGTCCGCCACCGCCTTGAACTTCGCTTCCTCGCTCTTGAAGACGTAGTCGGCCATGTCGTCGCGGATCATCTGCTTGTTGGTCGGGATCGTGACGACTTCGAGCTTGTAGATTTTGTAGAACTCTTCCGCCTCGGTCGCCGCCGTTCCGGTCATGCCCGCCAGTTTCTCGTACATGCGGAAGTAATTCTGGAAGGTGATCGTGGCGAGCGTGCGGTTCTCGCGCTTGACGTGTACGCCCTCCTTCGCCTCGATTGCCTGATGCAGCCCTTCGCTGTACCGCCGACCATCCATCAGGCGTCCCGTGAACTCGTCCACGATGATCACTTCGCCATCGCGGACGATGTAGTCTTTATCACGCTGATAGACCGCCTGCGCCTTGAGGGCATTCTCCATGTAGTGCGTCAGGTCGGCGTACCGCTCGTCGTAGATGCTCGAACCGTCGGGGATGTCCGCCTGCGCCTCAACGCGATCAATCCCCTCGTCGGTCAAACTGGCGGAGCGCGTCTTCTCGTCAATCGTGTAGTCGCGCTCCCGCTTCAGCGTCCGCGCGATACGCGCGAACTGGTCGTAGTGATCCGTCGCCTCCTGCGCGTCGCCGGAGATAATCAGCGGCGTGCGCGCCTCATCAATGAGGATATTGTCCACCTCGTCCACGATCGCGTAGACGAGCGGGCGCTGCGCCATCTCCTCGGGCCGGAAGACCATGTTGTCGCGCAGGTAATCGAAGCCGAACTCGTTGTTCGTCCCATAGGTAATGTCCGCCGCGTACGCCTCCGGTCGCGGCACGGGGCGCAACTGGTTGTAGCTCTCGTCCTCCGCCTCGAAGGCCGGATCGTACAGGAAGGAGCTTTCGTGCTGGATAACGCCGACGGACAGGCCGAGGAAATGATAGATCGCCCCCATCCAGCGCGCATCACGCTTGGCAAGGTAATCGTTCACGGTGACGAGGTGACACCCCTCGCCCGTCAGCGCATTGAGGTAGAGCGGCAAGGTGGCGACGAGCGTCTTGCCTTCGCCGGTCTTCATCTCGGCGATCTTGCCCTCATGGAGGACCATCCCGCCGATCAACTGCATATCGAAGTGCCGCATATCGTTGACGCGTCGGGAGGCTTCGCGCACCGCCGCGAATGCTTCGGGCAGGATGTCGTCGAGCATCTCGCCCTCTTCGAGCCGAGCGGTCAATGCATCGGTGACGGCGTGCAGTTCGTCGTCGCTTTTCGCCTGCATCGCCGGTTCGAGTTCGTTGATGCGCGCGACGCGCGGCATATAGGCGCGGATCACCTTCTCGTTGTTGTCGAATATCTTGCCAAGAAACTTAAACATCAGTCTTCGCCTCGCTGGTCACTATCGTGCAAAATCATGAACATGGCGACAAACGTGCAGACCACGCTTCGCATGATGTAGTGTAGCCGAATTATGCCGTCCGTACCACCGGGGGGACCTCACCCCCGGCCCCTTCTCGCGAGGAAGGGGAGGGGAGTCCGTCGAAGATCCGTGGCGTTTGATAAACACCACAGCATTACGAAGAGTCACCCCTTCCTCGCGGGAAGGGGCCGGGGGTTAGGTTCTTTCAACCACCCGATACTCCGTTGTGCTACACTAGCCGATAAAGAGAGACGAAAACGGGCGGTGCAACAGGGCACGCCCGTACCAGAGCGCAAGTGCAGAAAGAGGCGTTACGGTTATGGCATCCATCGGTCAACCTCTCAGCCGTCGGTCGTTCCTCAGTGCGCTGGCGGGCACGGCGGGCGCGGCGATCCTCGCGGCCTGCGGCGGCAATAGCGCCGCGACACCGGCATCCACGACCGCCGCCACCAAGGCGGGCGCGGCGAGCACCCCCGCGACGGCTGCGGCGACCAACGGCACGGCCGCACCGGCCGCGACGACCGCATCGGCAGCCTCTGTCGCCTCCGTCACCACGGGCGCGACAACCGCCGCCGGGAGCGCGGTGGCTCCCAGTGGGCCGGTGGCGGGGACGGTTCGCTTCGGCGCGGCGGTTTCGCTCACCGGCACAAATGCCAACGAGGGCAAACTGACGCAGGACGGCTACAACTTTTGGAAGAAAACCGTCAACGATGCGGGCGGCATGATGGTCGGCGCGCAGCGGTACATGGTCGACATCAAATACTACGACGACGAGTCCAGCCCCGACACGAGCGCGAAACTGACCGAGAAACTGATCACCGACGATAAAGTCAATTTCGTCCTCGGGCCGTACGGCACGAGCCAGACGCTTTCCGCCAGTGCGATCACCGAGAAGTACAAAATGCCGATGGTCGAGGCGAACGGCGCGGCGGAGGCGATCTTCAACCGCAACTTCAAATACGTCTTCTCCCCGATGACCCCCGCGAAATTCTACCTGCGCGGCATCGTTGATGCCTGCCTCGACAAGGACCCGACCATCAAGACCATCGCACTCCTTGCGGACAACGACACGTTCTCGGTCGAGGTCGCGGAGGACACGCAGTCGTACGCGAAGGAGAAGGGGCTGAACGTCGTCTACTACGAAAAAGTCCCCGCAGACACGAAAGATGTTTCGGCGCAGTTGACGCAGATCAAGCCGAAGAACCCGGACCTCTTCATCTCCTCCGGTCACTACGCCTCGGCGGCGCTCGTGATGAAGCAGTCGAAGGAGCTGAAGTTCAACCCTAAGGCGTTCGGCTTCAGCGTCGGCCCGGCGCTGCCGCAGTTCACCGACTCGCTCAAAACCGACGCCGAGTACGTCTTCGGTGGGACGCAGTGGACGCCGTCGCTCAAGTATAAGGACGAGCAGTTCGGCACGGCGGCGGACTACGCGACGAAGTTCAAGGCCTTCGCGGGCTACGACCCCGCATACCAGAATGCGGAATCCACCTGCGCGGGCCAGTGCTTCCAGCAGGCAATCGCGAAGGCGGGCAGCCTGGACACCGAGAAGGTGCGGGACGCCCTCGCCTCGCTCAGCTTTTCGTCGTTCTACGCCAATGTGAAGTTCGACAGCCGGGGCATCAACGTGGACAAGCCGATGGCGGCGGAGCAGATTCAGGGCGGCAAGAAAGTCACGGTCTGGCCGAAGGAAGCGGCGAGTGGCGACCTCAAGTACCCGACGCCCGCATGGGACAAGCGATAATAGGAGCGTTGCGGCATGTCCGTTGGTGGTGGCGGGCTTTAGCCTGCGACAGCGAGGCAGGCTAAAGCCCGCCACCACCAGAAGAATCCGCTCCAACTGCGTATATCCTCACAGGAAATGGATCACAATCAGATGGATTTCCTCCTTCATCCGTCCTTCTGGCCGCAGCAGATCGTCAATGGCATCCTGATTGGCGGCGTCTATGTGTTGGTCGCGCTCGGCTTCTCGATCGTTTGGGGCATCCTCAACATCGTCAATCTCGCGCACGGCGTCTTCATCATGCTGGGCGCATTCATCACCTTCTTCATCTGGGACGCGACGCATCTCGATCCGTTCCTCGTACTGCCAATCGCGGCGGCGATCCTTTTCGTCATCGGCTACGCGACACAGGCGGGCATCATCAACTTCGTTGTGCGTGCACCGCTGCTCGTGACGCTGCTGCTGACCTTCGGGATCGAAATCTTCGTCACCAACCTCGCGCTCTACAAATGGAAGGCGGATATCCGCTCGGTCTCGCCGGCGTACGCGGGGAAAAGCATCGAACTCGGCAACACGATTATCCCGATCACGAAACTCGGCGCGCTCGGTTTGGCGTTTATCATCACCGGCCTGCTCGCACTGTTCATGACCCGCACGAAAATCGGCGCCTCGATCCGGGCAATGGGGATGGACCTGACCGCCGCACGGCTGATGGGCGTCAACATCCCGCGCACCTATGCGCTCACCTTCGCGCTTGGCGCGGCGCTCGCCGCCGCCGCCGGGACGCTGATCAGCGCGACGCAGCCCTTCGACCCGACTATTGGATCGTCGTATACGATTCGCGCCTTCGTCATCTGTGTCCTCGGCGGACTAGGGAGCATCCCGGCGGTGCTGGTTGGGGGGCTGTTGTTCGGGCTGATCGAGACGATTGGCTCGGTGGTGATCGGCGCGGGCTGGAAGGACGCGATCACGTTCCTTTTGCTCGTCATTCTGCTCGTCTTCCGCCCGAACGGGCTGATGGGGAAGGAGTATTACCGCTGATGGCCGGAACCGCCGAACCCCTTGTCCGCAGACCGAATGAGCAGGATACGCCCGCCGGAACGAGCGCGAAGAAACGGCTGACGACGGCCTCCGTCGTGGATCGGGCGTTACTGATCGGCGCGCTCGTCGCCTTGCCGCTGATGATCCTCGTGCCTCTGGGCGCAAACGGGTACTGGATGAATCTGCTCACCCAACTCTTCATTTTCAGCATCCTCGCCACGGCATGGAACATCATCGGCGGCTACACGGGCTACGCCGCGTTCGGCAATGTCGCCTTCTTTGGCGGCGGCGCGTACGTGACGGCCGAACTGATGACGCGGGGCGCATGGAGTTTCATCCCCGCGATGCTGGCGGGCGGCGTCGCGATGCTCATCTACGGGGCGGTGATCGGCTTGCCCATTCTCCGATTGCGCGGCCATTACTTCGCCATCGCGACGCTTGGCGTGGCGATCGCGACGCGAGAACTGTGCAACAACCTCGAACTCTTCGGTGCGAGTCGGCCCGTCAATCTGCCGCTGAAGAACGATCCGAACCTGTTCTACTATGTCGCCCTTGGCCTGCTCGTCATCTCGATCATCGCGACGTACCTGATCGCGCGCTCGAAACTCGGCTTCGGCCTCGTCGCGATCCGCGAGAATGAAGACGCCGCGCTGGTCATGGGCATCAACACGACGATGTACAAGGTGATCGCTTTTGCTTTGAATGCCCTGCTCTGCGGCCTCGCGGGCGGCGTGTACGCCTACTGGCATTCGACGATTGACCCGCCGACGGTCTTCGACCTGACGACGAATGTCCGGCTGATCATCATGGCCGTCCTTGGCGGCATCGGCACGCCGCTCGGCCCGGTGATCGGCGCGTTCTTGCTCACTTTCATCCAGGAAACGCTCTGGAAGAACTTCACGAACCTCCACGCCGTCCTCTTCGGCGCGGCAATCGTCGTCGTCGTTCTGCTCATGCCGCGCGGCATCGTCTACCTCATCCGGCAAAAGTTCGCGTGGCGCGTCTTCGTCCGCAACCTGCGCCAGTATCGAGTCTAATCGGAATCGGAACCGGAATCGAAGCAGGGGAGAACTGCAAAGACGCAGAGGACGCAGAGAAATGTAAACCAAAAGAGATAATAAGAGACAGAAACGGTAGGATACGACATGAGGACGATTTACCGCGTCCCCAATCATTCTTCTTATCCCCTCTGCGCTCTCTGCACTCTCTGCGGTTCTCCCCGGTTTGTCATCTCAGGAGGGGTGTGTGACGGATGTGGTGCTGGCGGCGGAGCATGTGAGCAAAGTGTTCGGTGGCGTGACCGCGCTGCGGGATGCGTCGTTCGAGTTGCGGCGGGGCGAGATCCTCGGGCTGATCGGGCCGAATGGCGCGGGCAAGACAACGCTCATCAACACGATTACCGGCGTTGACCCGCCGACGACCGGGCGCATCCTCTTCCACGGCAAAGACTTGTATGGCGGCACGGTCGCCGGATCGGGCGGGCGGCTGCGCACCGCAACATCCGCGTTGACGAAGACGCGCGCCTACCGGATCGGTCAGATGGGGATCGCGCGCACCTGGCAGGTCGTCAAGCCATTCCAGAATATGTCCGTGCGCGAAAATGTCACGGTCGGCGCGCTCTTCGGCAAGGGAAATCGCGGCAGCGTGAGCGCGGCAGCGGCTAGGGCGGACGAGGTGCTGGAGTTCGTCGGCCTGGCGCGCGTCAGCGACCGGTCGGCGGACGAACTGACGATCGCCGATCGCAAACGGCTCGAACTCGCGAAGGCGCTGGCGATGGAACCCGAGGTGCTGCTGCTCGATGAAGTGATGGCGGGACTGAATCTCGTCGAGATCGAGGGGGCGATGGATCTCGTGCAGAGCATCCGCGCGAGCGGCGTCAGCGTGATGATTATCGAGCATGTGATGAAGGCGATCATGGGCGTCTCGGACCGCGTTTTCGTCATGGACGCCGGGGCGAATATCGCCGAGGGCAAGCCGACCGAGGTCATCAGCAATCCGCGCGTCATCGAGGCATACCTCGGCAAACGATACGCCCAGAAAGTGCTCGACGGCGAGGTTGATCCGATACTGATCGTCGGCACGGGCGGGGAACCGGAGGCGTCGGCATGACGACGGACACCAGGCCAGGCGACGCCACGCCGCTGCTCGAAGTGCGCGGGCTGAACGTCGCGTACGGCGATGTGCAGGTGCTATGGGATGTTGATCTCGTCATCCGGTCGGGCGAGACGGTGGCGCTTGTCGGCTCGAACGGCGCGGGCAAGAGCACACTGCTCAATGCGCTCTCGGGCCTGATGAATCCGCTCTCCGGCAGCATCCTCGTCAATGGTGTCGAACTCGCCCGCGAGCCGTCGGGGCGGTTCGTGCAGGCGGGCATCTGCCACGTGCCCCAGGGTCGGCGACTCTTTGTCGGCATGACCGTGCGCGAAAACCTGATGATGGGCGCGTTCAGCCGCACGGACGGCGCGGCGATCCGGCAGGATTACGAGCAGGTGTTGTCGCTCTTTCCGCGCGTCAAGGAACGACTGACGCAGTTGGCGGGCAAGCTCTCCGGCGGCGAGCAGCAGATGGTCGCCATCGGGCGGGGCCTGATGGCGCGGCCGCAGTTGCTGATGATTGACGAACTCTCACTCGGCCTTGCGCCGATCATGGTGGACACGATCTTCGATGTCATCAAGACCGTGCAGGCCGACGGACGGACAATGCTGATTGTCGAGCAGGACATCCAGGCTGCGCTCGAACAAGCGAGTCGTGGTTACGTCCTCGACACCGGGCGAATTACGCATGAGGGCGCGTCCGCCGATCTGCTCGCGAGCGACGCCATTCGTGCGGCGTATCTCGGTATCTAGGTGAAGATGTTTCGTTCCGCCCGACTTAGATCATTTTGATGCACCTTGCGACGATGGGGCATCTTGCTACAATCCCCGTACGGCACGACGGTTCGGGCGTTTGAGGAGGTTCGCGGTGCGAAGTGCGCGGAAACTACGTTTCAAGGTCGCACCGTTGCCAGAGGGAGCAGGCACTTGCATGTAAACGGCACGTATACCTTCAAGGCGGATAAAGAGGCCGTCTACACGATGATGATGTCGCAGGACGCACTGGCGCACTGTTTGCCCGGCTGCGAGAACATGGAAGTGATCGGCGAAGACAGTTATCGGGCGACGCTAAAAATCGGCATCGCGGGCATCAAAGGAACGTATACCTGCACGATCAAAACGACCGACAAGGTCCCGAATGAGACGTGGACATTGACCGTTGAGGGGCAGGCGAAGACCGGCAACCTCAAGGGTGTCGGTCGCTTCTCACTCGCCGACGCGGAGGGCGGCACGGAACTGACGTACGATGGTGACGCGGACATCATGGGGCCGCTCGCCGGGATCGGTCAGCGGATGCTCATGCCGGCCTCGCGCACGATTATCGGCAAATTCTTCGAGTGTATGTCCGGTCAAGTGCAGGGATCGTCCTAACCGTCCTGACGCCGGGTCGCGTGACCGGGCGATATTCGACCGCGTTGTAGATGCATCGTAGAGGGGGGTGACGCAGTGAAAGTCTCCATGACCGTCAATGGCGAACAATACTCGAACGACGTGGAGCCTCGGCTGCTCCTTGTCCATTATCTGCGCGAAGTGCTTGGCCTCACCGGCGCGCACATCGGCTGCGAAACGACGCAGTGCGGCGCCTGCACGGTAATGGTCAACGGCGACTCGGTGAAATCCTGCACGATGCTCACCGTCCAGGCGGACGGCGCGAATGTGCTGACGATTGAGGGCCTCCAGAAGGATGGCCAGATGCACGCGATCCAGGAAGGCTTCTGGGAGGAGCACGGCTTGCAGTGCGGCTATTGCACGCCGGGCATGATCATGTCCACCCTGCAATTGCTGGAGCGCAACCCGCACCCGTCCGAGCACGAAATCCGCGAAGGGTTGCAGGGCAATCTTTGCCGCTGCACGGGCTACCACAACATCATCAAGTCGGTCCAGCATGCCGCCGAGCACATGAAGGAAGGCGCGGTCGCCGACTAACGAGCGCGATCCGGGACATTCGCGTTTCACTTTTCGCTTCACGCTGCATGCATCATCGCGGGTGAAAGGAACGACCGATGGTACTCCCGAAACTGGTAGGGTCGCCGATTAAACGGCGCGAGGATCCCCGATTGATCGCAGGGACAAGCACTTATGTGGACGACCTGAAACTGCACGGCACACTGTATTGCGGCATCGTACGGTCGATCTATGCCCATGCCAAAATCAAGAGCATTGACACTGAGGCGGCACGTCAGCATCCCGGCGTCGTTGCGGTCGTGACGGGCGAAGACCTTAAGGCGAGCGGCGTTGGCACGCTGCCGGTCGCCCATCGCTTCGGCGAGGGGTTGAAGGTGCCGCCGCGCTATCCGCTCGCGGTCGGCGAGGTCAACTTCGCGGGCGAAGCGGTCGCGGCGGTCGTCGCGACGGATCGGTACGTCGCGCGGGACGCCATTGACCTCGTGCAGGTCGAGTATGAGCAGTTGCCCGTCGTCGTTGATGTGGACGCCGCGTACGCGGGCGCGCCGTACGTCCATGAAGAGTTCGGCACCAACGTCGCGTTCGAGTGGAAGTTGTTCAACGAAACCGGCCCTTCGATTGACGAGGCGGAAATCAAAGTTTCGCAGCGCATGGAAAACCAGCGCCTCGCCCCCGTACCAATGGAGGGCCGCGGTGTCGTTGCCGACTACGATAAGGGCAAGAAGTCCCTCACCCTCTGGACTTCGACACAGATTCCGCACCTGCTGAAGACCTTCCTGAGCCTGCTGATCGGTATGCCGGAGCATCATGTGCGCGTCATCGCGCCTGAAGTCGGCGGTGGATTCGGCCAGAAGCTGAATGTTTATGCCGAGGAAGGGATCGCGTCGGCGCTCTCGATGAAACTCGGTCGCCCAATCAAGTGGATCGAGTCGCGTGGCGAAAGCATGGCGAGCGGCACGCAGGGGCGTGGCCAGACCGATTACGTGGATGTCGGCGCGACCAAGGACGGCAAGATCACCCACTTGCATGTCCACATCCTCGCCGATCTCGGCGCGTACCATCAGTTGCTCACGCCGATTATCCCGACGCTGACGGGGCTGATGCTCACCGGGTCGTACACGATTCCCAATCTCCAATGCACGGTCCACGGTATGTTCACCAACAAGGTGCCGACCGATGCCTACCGGGGGGCGGGGCGACCGGAAGCGACCTACCTGATCGAGCGCGTCTGCGATCTCGTCGCTCATGCGAGTGGCGTTGATCCGGTCGAGGTGCGGCGGCGCAACTTCATCGGCGCGGACAGTTTCCCGTACACCACAGCGGCCGGTCTCGCCTACGATAGCGGCGACTACCCGCTCGCGCTGGACAAGGCGCTCAGCCACATTGACTACGACGGTTTCCGCAAGGAGCAGGCGGAGTCACGGAAGAACGGCAGGTACCTCGGGATCGGCTTCAGCACCTACGTCGAGGTCTGCGGCATGGGGCCGTCCGCCGCGATGCCGGCCGGTTTCGGCTGGGAAAGCAGCACCGTCCGTGTTGACCCGACCGGCAAAGTGACGGTGACAACCGGCGTCTCGCCCCACGGTCAGAGCCAGGAAACGACCTTTGCCCAGATCACCGCCGACGAACTCGGCGTCGGCATAGACGATGTCATCATCGTCCACGGTGATACGGGCGGTTCGCCGTACGGCGTTGGCACATTCGGCTCGCGCGGCACCGCGGTCGGCGGCGCGGCGATGATGCTCTCGATCCAGAAGGTGCAGGAGAAGGCGAAGCGAATAACCGCGCACATGCTCGAAGCGTCGGTGGACGACATCGTCTTCGAAAATGGCAAGTTCGGCGTCAAAGGCTCGCCGGAGACGGCGAAGGCGCTCGGTGAGATCGCGTGGATCGCCTACACCGGGGATACGATCCCCGCCTCAATCGAGCCGGGCCTGGAGGCGACCTCATTCTTCGAGCCACCGAACTTCACCTATCCCTTCGGCACGCACATCGCGTTTGTCGAGGTGGACGCCGATACCGGCGAGGTCGAGTTGAAACGCTATGTCGCGGTGGACGACTGCGGCCGTATCATCAACCCAATGGTCGTGGATGGTCAGGTCCACGGTGGCCTTGCGCAGGGCATCGCTCAGGCGCTCTTCGAGGAGGTCGTCTACAACGATCAGGGGCAACTCGTCACCGGGTCGCTGATGGACTACGCGTTGCCAACCGCACGCGGTCTGATCTCGTTCGAGACCGACCATACCTCGACGCCATCGCCCGTCAATCCGCTCGGCGTCAAAGGTATCGGTGAGGCGGGCACGATCGGCAGTACACCGGCAGTCGTCAACGCGGTTATTGATGCGCTCGCGCCATTCGGCGTCACGCATATTGACATGCCGCTACGCGGCGAAAAACTTTGGCGGATCATGAATGGGAAGTAGGTAGTAGTCAGTAGTCAGAATGGATCGGATCCGCTAACTACCGACTACTGGCTACTGGCTACTGGCTACTGGCTACTTAAGGAGGGGATCATGCTTCCAGGGGAATTCGAGTATCACCGTGCGGGCAGTGTAGATGAAGCGATCAAGATGATGCAGCAGTTCGGGGGCGACGGTAAGTTTATCGCGGGCGGGCACAGTCTGTTGCCGCTGATGAAGCTACGCCTCGCCGAACCGGCGCATTTGATTGACATCGGGCGCTTGCCCGACATGGCGTATGTCCGCACAAACAATGGCACGGTCTCGGTCGGCGCGCTGACGACGCATTATCAGTTGGAATCCAACGCGGATCTCGCGAAGTCGGTGCAGATCATCCCGGAGGCGGCGGCGCATATCGGCGATGTGCAGGTCCGCAACCGTGGCACCGTCGGCGGCAGCGTCGCACATGCCGACCCGGCCTCCGATCTTCCATCGGTGCTCGTCGCGCTCAATGCGGAGTTCGTCGCGAAGGGGCCAAACGGCGAGCGGACGATTAAGGCGGCGGACTTCTTCGAGGACCTGATGACGACCTCGCTCGGTGAGGATGAACTGCTCACCGAAATCCGCTTTCAAACGCCGCAAGGAAAAAGTGGCAGCGCGTACGAGAAGTTGGCGAACAAAGCGTCGCACTATTCGGTCGTCGGCGCGGCGGCAATCGTGACGCTCGGAAGCGACGGCAATGTACAGGACTGTGCAGTCGCCTTCTCCGGCGTCACCTCCCGCCCGGTGCGTGGCACGGGTGTCGAGAACGCGTTGAAGGGCAAGGCCCCGACAGCGGAAAACATCGCCGAAGCGGCGAGCCACGCGGCGGAAGGGATTGATTACGCCTTCTCCGACATCCACGCATCGGACGAGTACCGGCTCGCGATGACCAAGGTCTACGCGAAGCGGGCACTCACCAAAGCGGTAGAACGGGCACAACACGGCTAACACCCGTCCCATCCCCGTGGTACACTTGGAAGCCCGGCCATGGGATGGAATGGTCGGGCTTCTCTGCGCGTTATCATCGAAGTGAGGGAAGATTGGCGGCCTGGCTCCGCGACGCGGCGGACCGGGGAAATGGACGGGAGCAACGGTGGCGGCAACGATTGATTCAATTGACGGCATCCAGCAAATATTGCAGGAGCACCGCTACGTCGCGGATCGCTCGCTGGCGACGACGCTCTATTTGGCGTTGCGACTGCACAAACCGATCCTGCTCGAAGGCGAGGCCGGCGTCGGCAAGACCGAGATTGCCAAGGTGCTCGCCGACCTGCTCGGCACGCGCCTGATTCGCCTCCAGTGCTACGAGGGCATTGATGTCTCCAACGCGCTGTACGAGTGGAACTACGCGCGACAGATGCTGGAAATCCGCCTCGTCGAGGCGACGGGTGGCAACCGTGAGGAGACATTGAAGGACCTGTTCGGCCCTGAATTCCTCATCCGGCGGCCGCTTCTGCAGGCGATTGACCATGGGTTCGACAGTGCGCCCGTTCTATTGATTGACGAGATTGACCGCGCGGACGACGAGTTCGAGGCATTTTTGCTCGAACTGCTTTCCGATTTCCAGGTAACGGTGCCGGAGATTGGCACGATCACCACGGACACCCCCCCGGTCGTCGTCATCACGAGCAACCGGACGCGCGAGATTCACGACGCGCTGAAGCGGCGCTGTTTGTACCAGTGGATTGACTACCCCTCGTTCTCCAAAGAGTTCCAGATTGTCACAACCAAGGTGCCGGAGGCGCACACGACGCTCGCGCGGCAAGTCTGCGGCTTCATCCAGGAACTGCGGACGATCGAGTTGTACAAACTCCCCGGCGTCGCGGAAACGCTCGACTGGGCGCGCGCCCTCGTGCAACTCGGCTCCGAGCAGCTGGATGACGCGACGGTCGAAGCGACCCTCGGCTGCATTTTGAAGTATCAGGAAGATGTGCAAACGATCCGCGGGCCGCGTGCGCACTCCCTCCTGGCGGCGGCGAACGCGGGGGTCGTCGCGGGCGGCGGTGGCGATGGCCGCTGACAGCGCGCCCGCCGGGCTAACCGAAGAGGCGGGCCCGGTGATGCTGGTGCAGGTCGTGCGGTTCGCGCGTCTGCTCCGGTACATGGGCATCAAGGTTTCGCCCGGCCATATGCTCGATTTCCTCAACTCGCTCGAATTCGTCGGCTGGCAGCGGCGCGACGATGTCAAGGCGGCGGGCCGAACGACGCTGATCAGCCGCCACGAAGACCTCCCGCTGTACGATGAGGCGTTCGACGCGTTCTGGCGCGCGACGGATACATCCCAGGGCCACGAGGGACTGGTGATGGCCGATGATGAGCAACTCAAGCAGCAGCAACCGCGCCGCCGCCTGATGGACGCGCAGCATCGCGACGAGGAAGCGAAGGAGCGTGAGGGCGAGGATCGTCGTGGTGACAAAGGCCGCGATCCGAGCCGCAAAGACGTCAGCAATGCGAGCGAAAGCGACCAGTCGAAGGCCGAGATGGATGTCGTGCGGACATTCAGTTCATCCGAACTCTTGCAAGCGAAAGACTTCGAGACATTCACGGTGGACGAACTCGCGGAAGCGCGCCGCGTGATGCAGTTGATGCGCTTGCAGGTCGGCCAGCGCCGGACGCGTCGCCGCAAGCCCGCGCGCAACGGCACCCAGATTGACATGCGGCGTCAGATTCGCAGCAATATGCACCACGGCGGCGAGTTCGTCGAACTGACCTACCGCGAGCGGAAGACAAAGAAGCGGCCGCTCGTCCTGATTTGCGACATCAGCGGCTCGATGGAGCGGTACACGCGGCTCCTCCTCCAGTTCGTCCACACGCTGGAAAATAGCCTGGACAAGGTCGAGGCATTCGTCTTCGGGACGCGGCTGACGCGGATCACGCGGCTGTTGCGGCGCAAAGACATCGACGACGCGCTAGACGATGTTTCCAAGGTCGTCCAGGACTGGGGTGGCGGCACGCGGATCGGCGAGTCGCTCCACGCGTTCAACTACGATTGGTCGCGCCGCGTCCTCAATCAGGGCGCGATCGTGATCGTTATTTCCGATGGATGGGACCGGGGCGAGCCGGAACTGCTGCGCGACGCGATGGCGCATCTCCAACGCAACTGCTTCCGTCTGATCTGGCTCAATCCCCTCCTCGGCACGAGCGGCTACCAGCCGCTGACGCGCGGGATGCAGGCGGCGCTGCCGTATTGCGACGACTTCCTCCCCGCGAACAACCTCGCCAGCCTTCAGGCATTGGCGAAACTGCTCGTCGAGGTGCAAGGGCGGCGCCCGAGCAGGCGACAAGGGCGCGATACCGTCGCGAAAGCGGCCGTCGCGGCCCGATAGAAGGGACAAAGGGCATGACGACATTGAATGATGTGCAGCCGCAGGTGGATGAATGGCTTGCGCGGGGCGAGCCGGTTGCGCTGGCGACTGTCGTCAAGGTGTGGGGTTCCGCGCCACGATCGCGCGGCGCGAAGATGGCGATTTCGGCGTCGGGCGGCATCGTCGGCTCGGTGAGCGGCGGCTGTGTCGAGGCGGCGGTCGTGGATGTCGCGCAGGAAGTGCTGCGAACGGGGCAGCCGCGTCTCGTCTCGTACGGCGTCGCGGACGAACTGGCCTTCACGGTCGGGCTATCGTGCGGCGGCGAGATTGACGTCTTCGTCGAACCGATCACGGTGAACTGATGGACGTGACGCTACTGCGTATGCTTGAGTCATCGGTTGCCGCCCGGCGGCCCGTTGCCACGCTGACCGTCATGGACGGTACACACGTCGGCACGGAACTACTCGTGGCAGACGGCGCGACGATTCTCCACGGCACGAGCGGTGACGGTGCGGTGGATGGCCAACTCGCGGCGATGGCAGCGGAATCGCTCACGGCACGCCGCACCGAGGAACGACATTGGCCGTCAGCATCGGGTGAAGCGCGCGTTTTTGTCGAATCGTACTTACCCGCGCCGAGTCTCGTCGTTGTTGGGGCGGCGCACATCGCCGTCCCGTTGACGAAGTTCGCGCAAGACCTCGGCTTCGATGTTACCCTGATTGACGCGCGCGAATGGTTTTTGACCGAAGAACGCTTCCCGCATGTCCCGCGACGCATCCTCGCCTGGCCGGACAAGGGGTTGGCGCAGATCACGCTCGACGCGGAGACCTACCTCGTCATCCTGTCGCACGATCCGAAGTTCGAGGGGCCGGCGCTGAAGACGGCATTGCGCTATCCGCTCCGGTACATCGGCGCAATTGGTAGCCGGAAGACGCACGCCGACCGAATTGCGACACTCCGCGCCGAGGGCGTGAGCGACGAAGAGTTGGCACGCATCCACGCCCCGATTGGCCTCGACATCGGCGCGGTTTCTCCCGAGGAGATCGCGCTCAGTATCCTCGCCGAGATGCTTGCAGTGCGCTCCGGTCGGTCCGGCGGCTTCATGCAGGCGCAACGACCGAAGGCCGAGGCGACCGCGTGAGCCAGACGCCGTTGGTCGCGGCGGTCGTTCTTGCAGCAGGCACATCGTCCCGCCTCGGCCAATCGAAGCAACTCGCGCCGATCGCCGGTCGGCCCGCGCTCGCCTATACCCTCGATGCCCTGCGCGCGTCGCGGGTCGCTCGCATCGTGCTCGTTCTCGGCCATGCGGCGGACGACATCGCGGCGGCGCTCGACCTCACCGGCGTGACCGTCGTTCGCAACGACGCGTATGCCGAGGGTCAGAGCACGAGTGTATTGGCGGGCGTGAAATCGCTCGGCGACGAAATCGCCGCCGCACTGATGGTCGTTGGCGATCAACCGCTGCTATCGCCATCCGTCGTTGACGCCGTCGTCGCCGCGTTCGAGCGGACCGGCGGGCCGTTTATCGTGCCGGTGTACGAGAATGAGTGGGGAAACCCCGTCCTCCTCGCCCGCGTGACGTGGCCCCTTCTGGACAACCTGAAGGGCGACACGGGCGCGCGACCGATCTTGCGCAAGCACATGGATATGGTGCTCGAAGTGCCCGTTCCCGGCGCGTTGCTCGACGATATTGACACGCCGGATGACTACGCGCGCATCCGAGAACGGATGGAAGGCGCACGGTGAGCGATTGCACGTCCCCGATCTATCTCGATCCGAAGGTGGCGGTCGCGGTGATCATCGCCGACGCGCGCGGCCTGCTCCTCCAGCAACGGGCGATCGAACCACGCCAAGGGCTGTGGACCTTCCCATCCGGGTATGTGGATCGTGGCGAGCAAGTCGAGCGCGCGGCGGAGCGGGAAATACAGGAAGAACTCGGCCTGTTCGTCACATTGACTCACTTGCTCGGCGTGTACTCTGAACCGGGAAATCCGGTGCTGCTGATCGTCTTCACGGGCGGCATTCCCGCATCCGCGACACCCGTGATCCAGGAAGCGGAGATTACGGCGATTGGCTATTTCGCGCCCGAAGCGTTGCCGCCACTTGCCTTCGATCACGACGCGCGGATCGTCGCCGACTGGCAGGCGTTCGTCCGCGATGGCAAGGAAGTTCTGCCACAATGAACGCTGAAGTCGTCGCGGCAACGGACATTGCTACGACCTCATTCGCTGGGCGCGTGCTCGCGCACGACGTTGAAGTGATGGTCGGCGCTACGAAGATGCGTCTTCGCAAAGGCCACATCCTCACCGACGCCGATCTTCCGGCACTCGTGGCGGCGAATCGCACCCTCCATCTGCTGCATCTCGAACCGGGTGATGTCCACGAAGATGACGCGGCGCGACGACTCGCGGCGTCGGTGGCGGGGCCGGGCATCCAGATTGGCGATCCGCACGAGAGCATGATTACGCTCCGCGCGAACGAGCGGGGCTTGCTCGCGGTGGATGCGGACCGGCTGCTGGAGATCAACAGCATCCCCGATATGTCCGTTTGGACGCTCTTCGACGCACAAATCGTGCACGACCGGCAAGCCGTCGCCGGTGTCAAGGTGACGCCGCTTGTGACGCGCGACGCATTCCTCACAGACGCTGAGCGGATTGCCGGTGGTGGATCACCAGTCATCGCGATCAAGCCGTTCATTCCGCGTCAGGTCGGTGTAATTGTCCGTGAGCAACTGCTGCCCGCCGCCGGAGAACGCTTCCGCGAGGCAATCACCCGCAAGGTCGAGTGGTTCGGCTCGCGGATCGTCGCGATGGTGCATCCGCTCGACAACACGGACGATGTCGCCGCCGCGATGCACGAGATGACGGCGTCCGGCGCTGACCTCATCATGTGCGCGGGCGTCACGTCGACCGATCCGCTCGACGTGACCGTGCAGGCGATGGATGCGCTCGGCGCGCAATGGGAAAAGCGCGGTGTCCCGGCGCATCCCGGCAGCACATACTGGCTCGCGTATCTCGGCGCGACGCCGGTACTCGGCATGGCATCGTGCGGGATGTTCTCGCGCGCGACGGTGCTGGACCTGATCCTTCCCCGCTTTTTCGTCGGCGAGCACGTCACCGCGCGCACGCTCGCCGCGCTCGGTCACGGCGGGTTGCTCAACAAGGGAATGGCCTTCCGATTCCCCGACTATGCCGGCCCGGAAATTGCCGCTGCCGACGAGTAAAAACAGATGAGGAGGAACCGAAGTCGTGAAAACACTCGTTACGGGTGCCGCCGGGTATATCGGTAGCGTCACCACGGAAGTCCTGCTAACGGCCGGCCACGAGGTAGTCGCGCTCGACAACCTCGAACTCGGCCACCGTGATGCGGTGCATGAAGACGCGACCTTTGTCCAGGCAGACTTGTGCGACCGGGACGCGGTGATGCGGGCGTTCGCGGAGCACCGCCCCGATGCGGTTCTGCATTTCGCCTCATACGCGCTCGTCGGCGAGAGCATGGAGCGGCCCGAGGCGTATTTTTCGAACAATCTCGTCGGTGCATGCAATCTCTTCGAGGCGATGTTCGCTCATGATTGCCTGCGTTTCGTATTTTCGTCCTCCTGTACGGTCTACGGACAGCCCGATCAGATGCCAGTGACGGAATCATTGCCGCGACGCGCGCTCAATCCGTATGGATTGACAAAGGTGATGATCGAGGAGATGACCGAGTGGCACACGCAACTGCGCGGGCTGCGGGCGGCGATCCTGCGCTACTTCAACCCGGCGGGGGCGTCCGCGCGGTTCGGCGAGGATCGGGCGCATGAGTCACATCTCGTACCGCTGGCGCTCGCGGTCGCTGCGGGAAAGCGGCCGCGCCTGACTATCCTCGGCACAGATTACCCGACCCCTGATGGCACCTGCATCCGCGACTACATTCATGTCGTTGATCTCGCCGAAGCGCACGTTCGCGCCCTCGAAGCGCTCGACAGTCATGCCGCATTGACGCTCAATCTCGGAACCGGCAATGGCGTCTCCGTGCGGCAAATCGTGGATGCGGTGCGCGGCGCCACCGATCGGCCCGTTCCCGTCGAGGAAGGGCCGCGACGACCCGGCGGCGCGGACGCGGCGGTCGTCTACGCCGATCCCTCCCGCGCGGCGGAACTGCTCGGCTGGCGAGCGACCCGCACACTCGATGAAATGATCGCCAGTGCGTGGGCATGGCAACAGGCACACCCGAACGGCTATGCCAAATAGATTTCGTGCGTGGTGCATCTCAAAGAATGGCATAACACTATTGGTGGAGGATTTCAGTGCGCCTGCGCGCCCGGTTCCGGGGTGCGCGGCGCCACTTTATCGCCGATTTTGCGTTCGGTGCCCGCGATTAGACGTTGGATATTGTCCGAGTGATTGATGAGGATCAGGGCGCATCCGGCCATCCCAAAGACGAAATATGCCCACGGTGACCAGCCAAGCAGCGCACCAATGAGCAGTACGACGGGCGCTGAAAGCGACACGGTAACATTGCCGAGCGACATATAGCGGGTAAGCAGCACCGGGATCAGGAAGACCGGGACAAGCAGTATCAGACCGGGCGCCATCGTGAACGCCGCGCCCATTGCCGTTACCATCCCGCGACCGCCGCTGCGGAAGCCGAGGTAGGGAGACCAGCAATGGCCGCTGATCGCGAGAATGCCCGCCGCCGCCTCGACCCACGCACTGCCCGTCACGTACCGCGCGAGCAGCACCGCGCTGATCCCTTTCAGTCCGTCGAGGACGAGGACGGCCACAAAGCCCTGCCACCCCAGCAGGCGCAGAACATTCGTCGCGCCCGTCTTGCCGCTGCCGAAATCCCGCACATCCACATGCTTGATCGTTCGCACCAGCACCAGCCCCCACGGCATACCGCCGATGCAGTAGCTGGCGACCAGGACGAGGGCGATCAGCAAGGCGCGTGTCATGGTGCAGGCTCCTGACGATTCCGAAAGCGCATCCGAATCGGATTGCCGATGAAGCTGAATTCCTCGCGCAACTGGTTTTCCAGGTAGCGACGGTACGAGAAGTGGACATCCTCGGCATGGTTGCAAAAAAAGACGAACGAGGGTGGGGAAACGTCCACTTGCGTCGCGTAAAAGAACTTGACCCACTTGCCCGGCTTGGATGGCGGCGCGTGCTTCTCGACGGCGGTGCGCAGCATCCTGTTCAGCGCCGCCGTCGGGACGCGCTTCTGGCGCTCCTCCATCACGAACAATGCGCGTTCCATCACCTGTGGCACGCGCTGGTTGAACTTGGCGGAGATGAAGACTGCCGGGACGTACGGCATGAAATCGAGCGCTTCCGCCGCCGCCGCGCGGTACTGCTCCATCGTCTGGCCGTCTTTCTCGACCAAGTCCCACTTGTTGACGACCAGCACCATGCCGCGCGCCTCATCAGCGACGTAGCCGGCGATGTGAAGGTCCTGCGATGTGAACCCTTCGGTCGCGTCCACGACGAGCAGCACGACATCGGCGCGCGTGATCGCCCGCATCGAGCGGAGGACGCTGTACTTCTCGATGCCCGGCTCGATCTTGCCGCGTCGTCGGATACCCGCCGTGTCCACCAGCGTGATCGTCTGCCCTTCCCATTCGAGTTCGGTGTCGAGCGAATCGCGCGTCGTGCCCGGCTCGTCGCTGACGATGGCGCGTTCCTGACCGAGGAATGCATTGAGCAAGCGCGACTTGCCGACATTCGGACGACCGACAATTGCGATGCGCGGACCGGTCGCCTCCGCTTCTTCTTCCCGATCTGGCAGGGCTTGGACGATCGCGTCGAGCAAATCGCCCGTGCCGCGTCCGTGCAACGAGGAGACGACAATCGGGTCGGTGAGACCAAGTTCGTAAAAATCCACGGCGTTCGCCGCGCGGGTATTGTTTTCCGCCTTATTTGCGGCGAGGACGACCGGCTTCGCAGTGCGGCGCACCATGTCCGCCACGGTATGATCCGCACTCGTCGCGCCGATATTTGCGTCCACGACCATCACCAGAACATCCGCTTCCTTGATGGCATGTTCGGCCTGTTTGAGCGTATCCGCAGGGATTGTGCTCAAATCGAGTTCCGTACCGCGATCATCCACTATGATGCCACCGGTATCTATGAGGGCGAATGAAACGCCATTCCATTCGACATCGCCATACACGCGATCACGCGTCGTGCCCGGTTCGTCCTGGACGATGGCGCGGCGTTCGCCGATCAGGCGATTGAAAAGGGTAGATTTACCGACGTTGGGGCGTCCAACGACAGCGACAATCGGCTTCGCCAAGATTCCTCCAGGGCAGTTCACGCCATGCACGACAAAGGGGCCGCGCAATTTCGCGGATTCCTGAATAGAGTATAGCAGAGGAGGCTAGCGTGCGATTACTCTGCGGTCGAAAGCACCGAGACAAAGCGATCCATCATGCCGCGATCGAGCAGTTCGGTCGCACAGACCAGCATGTGGCCCGTTAGTGCGGGATAATCGGCGCCGAGATCGTAGCCACCGATCATCCCCGCATCCAGCAGTCGCGCATTCAAATCCGCTGGGGCAACCGGCGTGCGCACCACGAACTCATTGAAAAAGGTCGTCGCCGGGCCGGAGCCATTTTGCGCCACACCATCCGCGTTGAGAACGGCATAGCCGGGCAGCGCACCGATCGCGTCGGCCAGGTAATGCGCCTTGTGGTAGCACTGCCGCGCCAGCTCGCGCACGCCGCCGTCGCCGAGCATCGCCATTTGAATCGTCGCCATCAGGGCGTTCAGCCCCTCGTTGGTGCAGATGTTCGAGGTCGCCCGCTCGCGCCGGATATGTTGCTCGCGCGTCTGGAGGGTCAGGACGTAGCCCGGCCTGCCCGTCGTGTCCGTCGTTTGGCCGACCACACGCCCCGGCATCAGCCGCACCAGCGACTGCTTGCACGTCAGCACGCCGAGATATGGGCCACCAAAGGAAAGCCCCGTGCCGAAACACTGCGCCTCACCGACCGCGACATCCGCGCCGAACGCACCGGGCGGCTTGAGCATGCCGAGTGCGACCGGGTAACTGCTGACGATCAGGAGCGCGCCGACCGCATGTGCCGCTTCGCCGAGCGACGCGAGATCGTCAATTGTGCCGACAAACGAGGGGTACTGCACGACGAGGCACGCGGTTTGCTCGTTCAGCGCGGCGCGGACATCGGCCACGGTCGTCGTCAAGGTGCCGCCGTTCACGCACGCGACGGTGGCGAGTTCGACATCGAGGCTGCTCATATACGTCGCCATCACTTTGCGATAGGCGGGATGGACCGAGTCGGCCACGACGACACGCCGCCGTTTCGTACTGCTGATCGCCATCAGCGCGGCCTCGGCGAGCGCGGTCGCCCCGTCATACATCGAGGCGTTGGAGACCTCCATGCCGTACAACTGCGTCATGAGCGTCTGGAACTCATAGATGACTTGCAGCGTACCCTGCGAGACTTCCGGTTGATAGGGGGTGTACGCCGTGTAGAATTCACCGCGAAAGGCAGTGTGGCGGACGGCGGCGGGCGTGAAGTGGTTGTACGCGCCCGCGCCGAGGAAGGTCGGATACCGCACCGCGTCCGCGTTCCGCTCCGCAAGCGCGCCGAGCGTGCGCAACGCCTCGATTTCCGACAGCGCCTCCGGCAGCCGCAGATGCGGGAATCGCAGATCGGCGGGCACCGCCTGCACAAGAGCGTCGAACTGCTCAACGCCAATCGCATCGAGCATCGCCCGCCGCTCAGGGGCCGTCGTCGGAACGTACGACATCTCTCGTCTCCTCAGAAGCAATGAGTGAGGATTGCGCCTCATTGCTCATTGCTCATCACTCATTGCTCGCTAGTGTGCAGTGAATCCCTCGTACGCTTCAGCATCCATCAGTTTGTCGAGCGCGGACGGGTCGCTGACGCGGACTTTAATCATCCAGCCGTCCTGATAGGGCGCGTTGTTGACGTGTTCGGGTGCAGTTTCGAGGCCTGCATTGACCTCGACAATCTCGCCGGGCACCGGGGTATAGACATCCGAAACCGCCTTGACGGACTCGACGATGCCGAAGCCGTCCCCAATCGCGAGCGTACGACCGACCGCAGGCAGCTCGACAAAGACGATGTCGCCGAGTGAATCCTGCGCGTAGGCCGTGATGCCGATTGTTGCGACATCGCCGTCCATGCGGACCCATTCGTGCTCTTCGGAGTAGCGGAGTTCCGTCGGCGTCTCCATGCTATGCATTTTCCTTCCTAATCGCTTCCGGGCGGCGGTAAAACGGCGTGCGAACCTGCTCCGCCGCCACGGGTTGATCGCGGATGATGATGTCGAGCGGCTTGCCGAGGCCCGCGACATCGCGACGGACGAGCGCGAGGCCGATAGTGGCGTCGAGCGTCGGGGCATACCCGCCGCTCGTCACGTATCCGACGGTCTCGCCGGCGACGGAGACAGGGTAATCGGCGCGCGGAATACCGCGACCCGTCATTTTGAAGCCGACAAGCCGACGCGCCGGGCCGCCTTCCTCTTTGATCTGCACGAGCGCGTCTTTGCCCACGAAGTCGTTCTTGTCCAGGGCGACGGCCCAGGAGAGCGCCGCTTCCAACGGATTGATCTCCTCGGTCAACTCATGGCCGTACAACGCCATCTTCGCTTCCAGTCGGAGCGTGTCCCGCGCGCCAAGCCCGATGGGCACGAGGCCGTCCGATGCCCCGACTGCGAGCGCCTTCCGCCACAGGTCCACCACGCGATCAAGCGGCGGATACAGTTCCACGCCGTCTTCGCCGGTGTAGCCGGTGCGTCCGACGATGGTCGGTGCGCCATTGACCGCCGTCTCGACGACCCCGAACCGAGGCAGCGCATCGAGATCAGTGTCGGTCAGTTGTTGGACGATGCCGATTGCCCTCGGCCCCTGCACCGCCAGCATCCCGACCCGATCGGAGACGTTCTCGACAATGCAATCCATGCCGCTCGCGCGGTGCCGCTCGTGGAGCCAGTCAATGTCCTTTTGTGTATTGGAGGCGTTGAGGCAGATGAAGAGGCCGTCCGGCAAACGGTAGACGAAGATGTCATCCACCGTTCCACCGGTCGGGCGGCAAAGGATGCTGTATTGCGCCTGGCCTTCGGGGATGCGGTCGAGGTCGTTGGTCGCGACGGACTGGACGAACTTCTCGGCGTCCGGGCCGCTGACACGCGCCTGCCCCATGTGGCCGAGATCGAACATACCGGCAGCGTTTCGCACCGCCCGGTGCTCCTCGATAATGCCCGTATACTGTACCGGCATGTCCCACCCGCCGAACGGGATCATCCGCGCGCCGAGATGCTGGTGCTCCGCGTAGAGCGGCGTCCGCTTCGCCGTTTCCGTGCTCAATTCGCTCTCCATCCTCTGCCACCGCTCTCCATCGCTCCGTCGCGATACCAGCGTATTGTCCGTGCCCACCGGCGTCGCGTCAAGGTCGAAAGGCATGACGCAATCGGCAATCGCGGTACAATACTGCGGGAGTGAAACGGTGAGATGGAGGAAAGCATGGGACGATATGACGACTTGCGTGCGCGGCTGCGGACAGGAGCCGCGATTGCCCCCTCGATCCTCGCCGCCGACTTCGCACACCTTGGCGACGCGATTGCCGACGCCGAATCGGCGGGCGCGGCGAGCATCCATTTCGACGTGATGGACGGGCGGTTTGTCCCCAATATCTCCATCGGCCTGCCCGTCCTGGCATCCGTCCGTCGCGCGACCTTGCTCCCCATCGAAACACACCTGATGATCGTCGAACCCGAACGGTATGCGGAAGACTTCGCCCGCGCGGGGGCGGACATCGTGACCGTCCATGTCGAAGCGACCGCGCACCTCAACCGCGTCCTCACGATGATCCGCGACGCCGGAGCCATCCCCGGCGTGACGCTCAACCCAGCCACGCCACTCGTGATGATCGAGGAAGTGCTCGATCTCGTCGGCCTCGTCCTCGTTATGAGCATCAATCCGGGATTCGGTGGGCAGACGTATCTCCCCGCCAGCACCGCGCGGATCGCGCGCCTCGCCGAAATGCGCGCGGCGCGGGGGCTGGATTTCATCATCGAGGTGGACGGCGGCATCAACCCGACGACCATCCGTGCCGCCGCGACGGCAGGGTGCGATCTGATGGTAGCGGGCACCGCCGTCTTTAATGAACGCGGCGCCATTGCCGAGAATATCGGCGCGCTACGGAGAGCAATCGGCTAAAAATCGGAATCGAACCGCATTGGCCTGCAAATTCTCAGTCGGTCGCCGCTTCGGGCACATGCTCGTGGGAGAGATCGTGTTGTCCCGCGCGGTGTTTCGCGAAGAGGAGCGCGGGGATGAGCGCGATGGCGCAGACAATCGCCGCGACCACGAAGGTTTCACGCAAGACGACCAACGAATAATGGACGGTTTGATCGCCGATGTACGCGAACGTCCGCGTTTGGAATTCAAGGTCCGATTCGTTCGGCATCCGCGTCGGCGCGTTGGATTGGAGCAGCGCGCTCAACCGGCCGACGCCCCAACCGCTGAGAACCGACAAGCCGACCGTCATACCGATCAACCGCGTGACGACGACCAGCCCGGAGGCGACGCCATAGAACATCCGCCGCACCGCGTTGATCGCCACCGACGCGACGGGTGCGATCACCAGGCCGAATCCGAGACCGGCGAGGAACAACGTCGCACCCATCGGCACGACGCGGATACCGTCGGTCCAGAAGTGCATCAATGCCAATCCGACAGCGGCGAGAAGGACACCGGCGACCGCGACCGGCCGCGCCCCGACGCGCCCGGTCGCGATGCCGCCAAATACCGATCCGACCGCCATCATGAACGTGAAGGGCAGGAGGAGCGCCGCACCGATCAGGCTCGCGCGCTCCGGGTTTTCTACGACGAGCGAGGCGAACAGGGGCACATCCACCATCACGACGATCAACGACGCCCCGATCAGGAGATTGGCGACGGTCGCGGCGGAAAAGACCGGCAGGCGGAAGAGTGACAACGGGATGAGCGGCGCTTTCGCCCGCCGCTCCCACAGGATGAACCCGATAAACGCGACGAGCGCGCCACCGAGCAGCGGCCAACGATAGGCTGCGAGCGGGTTCGCCGAGCCGCCAAGTTGTCCGTTGCCCGCGCCCGCCTCGGAGCCGGATGACAAGGCCAGATTGAGACACACAAGGCTCGCCGAAAGCAGCGCCGCGCCCGCGAGGTCGAGGCGCTCGCGAATGCGCTGCTGACGCACGCCTCGCCACGTGAAGAGCAGGACGAGGACGGTGACGATGGCGATTGGCACGTTGATCCAGAAGACCACACGCCATGAGCCGGTCAGGCCGAGCAACGCGGCGCCGTAGAGCGGGCCGAGCACCCATCCCATCGTATCTATCGCGCCGACCAGACCGATTACCGCCGCGCGGCGGCGTGGGGGCAACAGATCGCCGACGAGCGCCATCGTCACCGGGACCAGCGCACCGCCGCCGAACCCCTGGACTGCCCGCCCCGCAATCAAACTTCCGAGGCCACCGGCCCGCGCGCTGAGGATAGATCCGAGGAGGAAGATGACGAGTGCGGCGGCGAACACCGGCCGCCGACCGAGGATGTCCGAGACACGACCGAGTACGGGAATCGTCACCATATAGGCGAGGAGGTAGGCGGAAACGACCCAGACATAGCGGTTAATGTCCGCCGTGTTGATCTGGAGATCGCTGACAATCTTAGGAAGGAGTGTCGCGATCACGGTCAGGTCGAGCGAGCCGACGAAGACGGCGAGGAGCGCGGCGGCGAGTACCCACCGCGCCCGCCCTTCGGGAAAAGTCGGGGCCTGCTCGTCGGGTCGTTCTCGGTTCGGGATCGGCGCGAGGCCGACACTCTCCGCCACGCGTTCCTTCCTAACCGCCGATGGTCGGCGCGTCTATCTTGATGTTCTCATTCTGCTTCGACAGGTCGAGCGTCCACCGCGCCGCCACGGTTCCCACCGCGACAGCATCCGGTCGCTCACTAAGCACGATGCGCACGACATCGTTGTTTTTCGGTTCGATGTACAAGTCCACGTCAACCATGTCGCCGCGCAACGACGAACTGACAAGATCGTTGACGTTCGCGGTTGGCACGGGGACGTTGACATGCTGCGTGTCGGAACCATTGATCTTCAGACTCGTGGCTGGCTGCCAGCCACGCACGTTTGACAAAATCGCGGTGACCCCGCGATCCTGATCGAAAACGATGCGCGGATCGTACGCGAAACCGCTCGGCGCTTTCTCCCACTTCCCGGTGAGGATATTGGTCAGGAAGGCATTATCGCCGACCTGGATGAATTTCAGTTGGGCGTTCACCGGGCCAACCTGCACTTTCGCGGTAAGGGAAACCTTGTCCGGGCGGATGAGATCGCCATCGGCCGACTTCAATTTTTGCGCATGGTATTGATCCAAATACACATCGCCATCAATCCCGACGGTGAAGTGCAGCGCGTTCACCTGATCGAAGCGCGTCCGCGCCTTGTCCACAACCGCTTGCGCCTGCGGGTCCGATGGTGGCGCGCTGCTTTGCGCCGCACCGGGTGTTGCGCTACTGACAAACGCGCTGCTCGTCGCACTGAGCGCGGTGCCGGTGGCGAAAATCGCCGCTGTGGCAGCGGCCAACGGCGTCGGCGTCACGGCAACCGTCGGCGTCGCAGCAACCGTTGCGGTCACGGGCGGCGGTGTTGGCGGTATCGTCGCCAGGGCCACAGTCGCTGCGGCGGTCGTCGCAGCCGGAACCGCCGCGTCTGCGGTCGGTGTCGCCTTGCTGCCACCGCAGGCGGTCAGCGCAAGGATGACGACGAGGACCATGGTACTGCCGACGTGCGGCAGTATGCGAGTTCGAGGTTTCACGTTGCGCCTCCCTGGGTCGGCCATAGGGCCGCCATCCGCAGCGATGCAAACAGCCGACTGCTGTCGCCATCCGTGGGCCGCAGTGTAACACGGCGGTTCCCTTCATTCCCGCATAGCAAACACCGCGCCGCCACCACGGTTGCACGAATTATCGTGGTCAGGCATCGCATCACTTGCGTATCGCGGAACCAATTTCGTATACTGGTCGAGCGCAAGCATCGCGCGGGTGTAACTCAGTTGGTAGAGTGTCTGCTTCCCAAGCAGAATGTCGTCGGTTCGAGTCCGATCACCCGCTCCATCCCTTGCCATACAACGATTCTTCCCTTATACTAGCGACAGTGGCGACATGCCACACCGTATTACGACACGATAAGTGTGCGTAATCTCGCGAGGGGGAATCCCGTGGCATTTGCAGTAAAGACAGCAGAGCCGGTCGTCATCCCCGGCGATTATGCCATCCTTGCGCGCTCATTTCGCCGCTCGCTCCAAGCGGAGAATAAGAGTCCCCGTACGATTACGACCTATTGCGAGGCCGTCCGCAAGTTCGGCGAGTTCCTGCTCGACAAGGGGATGCCCACCGAGGCCGCGCACATCCGCCGAGAGCACGTTGAGGCGTACATCGCGGACGTGCTCGCCAACTGGAAACCCGCGACGGCGCACAACCGCTACCGCTCGCTGCATTCGTTCTTCAACTGGCTTTCCGATGAGGGTGAGATTACCGCGTCGCCGATGGAGCGGATGAAACCGCCGAACATCCCGGAGGAATCGCCGGACGTGCTGAGCGAGGACGACCTGCGGAAACTGCTCAAGGCGTGCGCGGGGAAGACGCACGAGGAGTTGCGCGACACGGCGATCATCATGTTGTTCATGGACACGGGGATGCGTCGCAATGAGTTGGCGGGCCTGAGGGTGGACGACCTCGACTTCGATCACAATTTCGCCGTGGTCATGGGCAAGGGACGGCGACCGCGCTCCTGCCCGTTCGGGAAGAAAGCTGCCGTCGCGCTCGACCGCTATCTGCGTGCCCGTGGCAAGCACAAGCACGCCGGACGCCCCGAACTCTGGATTTCCCGCCTCGGGCCGATGACCGACAACGGTATCTACCAAGTGATCCGCGACCGTGCGCTCGCCGCCGGTCTCGGCGCGATCCATCCCCATCAGTTGCGCCATACCTACGCGCACCAATGGCTTGCGAATGGCGGCAACGAGGGCGATCTGATGCGGCTAGCGGGGTGGCGTTCACGCACGATGCTCGACCGCTACGGAAAGAGCGCCGCCGATGAGCGCGCCCGGGACGCACATAAGCGGCTGAGCCCGGGAGATCGACTGTGAGGACGCTAATCCCCGATGTGGGGAGTCTACGCTTCGACACGCGCCCGCCCGAAGCGATGTTCGAAGCGCGCATTAAGGCCCTTCGTCGCGACTGCTCTGTGTATCGTATGACTTGCGGGCGCGCCAACCCCGATACGGGCAGATACATTTGCCATGGACTGCTCGGTATCGCCACGCGGTACCGAGTTACCAGCGATTGGTTCAACGGGCACACGAACACTCGAGATCTTGACGCGGATGAGATGGTAGACATCCTCCGGGACATCACCGCTCGTGTGGAAGCCGATCAGGCTGCGGGCTTAGAAAGACACCGGGCAATCACGGCGCGCAACATTCTTCTTGACGTTGATGACGAAAATAATGAAGGTGAGAACGAAAGAATTATGGCCGAACTAAAGGAGATGAGCAATCGTGCAATGGTTTACTCCGCCACAACGCGCGCAGTGATTCACTCATTGGGACCCAGCGACCATTGGAGCATGGAACATCCACACAGTGGTTTTCGGAGAGAGGGTGACTTGTATCATGTCATAAAAACCCAGCGGAGGCACGATGGTACACCGCGCACCAATCAGGGGCGCGCGGTCGGTCGCAGGACCAACCCAAATGTACCGCAGTTTGCCTCCGTGGCCGACCACCTCCAAATGAAGACCGTTCGAGCACTCAACCTATGGCTTCCAGCAGCTGTTACCTGTCCAGATTGCGGCGTGCCAATATGGACCGCAGAACCGAATTCTTGACTGATGGTGTGGCATCTGCTACAATGCATATGAAATGAACGTGCATGGCGCCGCACGCCGACGCTCATCTTATGGTGACCACTAAGGATCACGGTAGGAAGCGAGCGGAAAGGCGTGCCCTTTTATGTCTGATCCAGTCCTCGTTTCCTATGAAATCGACCGGGATGAGATGCGGCAGCGCGGCAAGCTCGGCGCGCTCGTTTTGCATTCGCGTCACGACTCCCGCGTGACGACCGTGGCCGCCCGCGAAGCGTTCCGGAAGAAATTCGAGATTGAGGTAGACCCTAACCTCGAACTGCCGGAAGCTGAGCGACAGCGCCGTGCCGAATACGCACGCAAGGCATACTTCCAACGTCTCGCGATGGCGAGCGCGAAAGCGCGGAAAGCGCGCGCGCATCAAGCAGACTGACACGCCGACACCCCTGATGGTATCGGGCGCGGCGGCAGGCTGACTTGGATCGTGACGTGTCCAGTATACATCCTGCGGTCGCGCTCCACGCGGAGTACGATCCAATGTCATCGAACATCCCTCGCTTTGGCCTTGAACCGGAGTTCTTGCGCGCCCATGAGCCTGCTGACCTCGCGCGTCTCGCTCCCGCCGATCTTGTTACCGTAGCGAGGCGACGGGGGGTCCACTTCCACCTGCCGCCGCACGCGACCCCGCACAATCCTTCGGGCCGGCTAATGATCTGGAACAGCCGCACGCCCGAAGGATTGTGCGTCGTGGAGGCGATGCGGGCTCGACGCGGAGAGATCGCCGCCTGGCTGCGCGACCACACACTGCCCCCGGTTGTCTTCTCCACCGATGAGCGCCGCTTCCGCACGGAGATTCTTATGGAGCCGGACAGCGATATCCCGATCGCCGAACTTCCGTGGTCAGTCATGGCGTGCCTGATCCATACGGAGGTCTGGCGCGCCATGGATGCGTGGTGGGATGAGCACGAAGGCCGAGACCGTCCGGCGATTGAGCAGCTGCCTGGCGCTCGACGCAGGGTGCCGCCATCCCTGCGGAAAGCGGTGCGACTGTGAGCCCGCAGGACGCCCTCCTGAAGATCGAACAGGCGGGTTGCCGCGTGATCCTCGACGGCCGTAACCCCGTCTTGATCCCCGGAGATGGTGATGAGCCGCCGACGGAGGCAGTTGCCGTCTTGCGGCGCTGCCGTGACGAAGTGGTTGCTCTCTTGGAAGCGCGCGACCACACCTGGATTCCACGCATCACGGTGCTCTCCGATGTGCAGCCCGAGCGCATGCAATGGCTCTGGACGGGGCGCGTCGCCTTCGGCAAACTCACGGTCTTCGACGGCGACCCAGGCGACGGCAAGAGCACGATCACCATCGACATCGCCGCCCGCGCCACGACCGACGCCGCCATGCCGGACGACACGCGCGGCGATGCCGATGGCCCGATCAATGTCCTGCTCATGAGCGCAGAGGATGGGTTAGCCGACACGATCCGGCCACGCCTGGACGCTGCGGGTGGGGACCCGACGCGCATCGCCGCCTTGGAATGTAAGATGCAGGGCGAGGGCGAGGCATCGGTCTCACTCAGCGATCTCCCGTTGATCCGCTCCGCCCTTGTGAGCACCGAGGCGCGCCTGCTCATCATCGATCCAGTGATGGCATACCTGCCGAGCGCAGCGAACAGCTACCGCGATCAGGATATGCGAGGCGTGCTCGCCCCGCTCGCGCGCCTCGCGGAGGAGCTGGGGGTCGCCGTGATCATCGTGCGGCACTTCTCGAAAGGCGGCGGCGCGAATGCCGTTTATCGCGGCGGCGGGAGCATCGGGATCATCGGCCAGGCGCGTGTCGGGATGATGGTCGGGAGGGACCAAGAGGATGCCACTGGCCAGCGCCGCATCCTCGCGGTCACGAAGAGCAACCTCGCGGCATTCCCTCCCGCCCTCGCCTATTACCTCGAAGAGGCCGACAACGGCGCGGCCCGCGTGGTCTGGGGAGGGATCACAGAGCATACGGCGAGCATGCTCCTCGCCGCTCCGATGGATGAGGAGGAACGCGGCGCAAAGGCCGAGGCCATCGACTATCTCAGGGACTTGCTCGAAGATGGCCCACAACCCGCAACTAAAATGAAGGCACAAGCGCGCGCGGCGGGCATCTCCGATGCAACGCTGCGCCGCGCGAGGACGGCGCTGAAGATTACCCCGCAGAAATCGAGCTATGACGGCGGGTGGACTTGGGAATTGCCCGCGCCCGATCAGACAATCGCCGATGCCAAGATGCTCACCGAAAGCCCAAGGTGCTCACCAAAAAACCATGAACACCTTGGGGATCATATGAGCACCTTGGGTGTCGGCGTCCACCACGGCGCGCTGACGCGAAACCCATTTGGGCAAGCGCTTGGGGGACGTTCGCCGGTGCGAGCAGCGACGCTCGACGACGAACGCGACGAGGGATTTATTCGATGAACCCCGACACACTCCTTGTTGCCCTCCATGCACGCGGTATCCACCTCATGCCAGAAGGAACGGCGATCCGGTTCGAGGGACCGAAAGGGGCGATGACCGAGCCCTTAGCGGCGGCGCTCTCTCGTCATAAGCTTCTGATCATCACCGTCTACGCGACGTTGCGGAAGCGGGCGTGCGATAGGCCATGGGAGACTGTGCGGGGGTGGATCGCCGATTCTCCAGCCGGCCCGGTTCCCCCTCCGGTCATTGCCGCCGGACAAAAGCTGGGGCTGCGGTACGAGGAGCGGGAATGGCCGCCGGCGTACCACGGCCGCTTGAGGATGGCATTGCGCGTGCACGGCCTACTCCTCGCGTTCGGCGACCCGCCGGGCGAGATGGACGAAGCGGAGTGCGACAGCGCGCCCGAGGGCAGCGTGCAGCACGCTGCCGACGTGGCCTAGAGGGGGTATATCCCGTGAGAAACCCGCTGGATGGACAAGGGAACCGGGAGGAGTGGGAGGACGCGCTCGATGAGGTGATTGCGGAGACACTCTCGCCCTTCAATCGCGAACTGCTGCGGGCCTTCCTGCGCGGCGAGAATATGACCGAGAGAGCTGTTTTGTGCGGCCGCTCCCCCGACGCCGACCGGAAGGCGCTGCGCCGGCTCCGGGACAGCCTGCCGAATCTCGCGGAGGCGATACAGCGTCGCTACGACGAGAGGGACGCGGCGGAGCGGGAGCGGTACGACGCGGAGGAACGGCGGGCGAACGAATCGGCCCCAGTGGCCGAGCCGAGAGGGCCGAGCGCGGCGGAAGTCCACGACTGGATGCGCGCGCACCCGGAGGCTTTCCCCGTCGAGGAATACAAGCGGTGCGCCCGGCAGTGGCAGGAGGCGAAGCGCGCGGGCGACACGGCCGCCGTCGAGGGCGCATGGATCTCGATGCGCCACTATTACAGGCGAATGATGGACCGGGTGGAAGATGAGTGGGAGGCGGCGCGTTATCGTCACCGCGCCGAGAACACGTAGCGTGACGCAAAGGATGTCCGGTCGCGGCATGTTAAGTAGGAGGTAATCACAGATGCCACTCTTTCTCCAAGTGATGGACGGCGACGCGACCAAGGCCGAAGCCGTGGCGTTGATCTTCGACGCCCGGATCGTCTCGCGGGCGCTGGCGTCGTTGGCGGATCGCGCCGAGGACCCGGCGTACGATGTAGCGATTCTGGCGATGCTGGGAAGGGAAGAAGGCGCGCGTGAGCGGGCCACATCGGAGTGAACGCGGCGAACAACGAAAGACGCGGCATGGACCGCCCGGCCCTCGACGGAGCCGGGCGGTTCGCATTTGCAAGGAGCGCAACGCCATGGCGGATATAGCCCCTATGATCAGTAAGGCGGCACGATGAGCTACCCCGATTTGTCCTCGTACGCAGAAGACCCGCAGACGCCCGCGCCCGATCTCTCCGGGTATGCACCCGACACGACGGACACGAGCGCGCCCGCGTTCGCGGATGCGGGGGGCACCGCCCCCGGCCCGCTCGATGACTTCAACTCCTCGGCCATCGACGCGTACGTGAACGGCGACTTCAACGGCGACAGCGGCAAGCCGTGGGGCGGCAGCGCGGACGGCACCGGGGATACGCAGGCGAGCGGGGAGCCGCCCTCCGCAGCGGACAGCGTGGGGCAGACCGTTGATGAAACGCAGGGCGCGTACGGCGCGAACGCCGCCCCCGGTCAGCCCGTGGGCGACCACGGCCGGGTGAGTCCGAGCGCCGAGGGTGTCGGATCGTGGGATGCGCCGTCATGGGGCGGGGGCGGTTCGGCGACGATCGGCAGCGCGCCCGCGCAGGAGGGCGGCGGCCTGTGGGGGCGGGTGAAGGACTTCGCGGGCGGCGTCAAGGACCTGGCCACCGATGCGGCCAAGTCGGCGGTGTTGCCAGAGCGCGCGATGTACGACAGCTTTATGAATGGCAATACCCCGTGGGACGACCCCGGCGCGTTCATCAAAGATGTCTATGGGTCAGGGTGGGGGCAGGCCAATGCGGACCTCGACTACCTCGATGCCGCCTATCGGGCCGGCAGCAACATCGGCGGCCGTATCCAGGGTTCGGCGGCGATCGCTGGCAACGACCTCGTGCAGGGCAACTGGGGCCGGTTGCCGAGTGACCTTAACCCTGCCTCGAATGCCTACTACGCGATCACCGGGGAGCAGCCGAGCTACATGCCGGATGAGCAGTACGCGGCCCGTCAGGTCGTGGCGCAGAATCCATTCGGCGCGGTCATCCCCGGCACGGCGGGCGAGGGCACCGGCCCGATCCTGCCCGATTGGGTGCCCTTCGTCGGCGACAGGAGCGTCTACAACCTGCCGGGCGACACGGGGCTGGCGCGCGGGTTTGCGGCGGTGGGGGGCGGGTTCGGCGCATGGGGGCAGGGGCCGAGCATTGACCTCGAAGCCCTGCGACAGGACCTCGCCAATGGGATGAGCGTGGAGGAAGCGCGGGCGAAGTACGGGGGCAGCACGGGGACGCGCACCGTTTCGGAGCTGCTCAATCCCGGGGACAACATCGGCGTGCCGGGGGTGCCGAAGGCGGTCGGGGAGGCGCTGATGGCGCGGAACATGTGGGAGCAACTGCACAAACCTGAGGCGCAGAAATCGACCCCGACGATCCCGAACCCCGGCAATTGGGACCGCAAGTCTTAGTCCCTACGCAGATGAGGAAGATGCAATGGCACTGACGCTCAAGCAAAGACTCTGGGTTGAACATTACCTCGGCGAGACCAATGGTAATGGCACTGAAGCGGCGCGCCGCGCTGGCTATCGGGGCAACGACGACACCCTCGCTCATGTGGCGCAGGATAATCTCGCCCACCCGGAGATCGCGGCCCTGATCGACCACCGGGTGTCCACCCTCGCCATGACCGCCGACGAATGCCTCGCTCTGCTCGCCGAGGTCGCCCGCCTCCCGGTGGAGTGGTTCGCCACCCTCGGCAAGGACGCGAAGCTTTCGCTAGGCGACAAAGTGCGCGCACTTGAGCTGATCGGTAAGCATCATCGTTTGTTCGCCGAAAAGCAGGAGATTCAGACCACCAACCTGAGTCGCATCGAGATCAGGTCTATTCGTGTGGCGGGCGATGAGCCGGTGGCGATTGACGCCGCTGCATGGGAGACGCCACCCCCGGCGTGATGCACCCCGGACGGTTCGCTCGTGCGCGCACGCGAGAGGGTATGGGGGAATCTGGGGCAAACCCGCCCCGAGCGGACCCCTCCTCTGCGCGCGACGATGGAGGGTTTGGCGAGGTTCCCGGCCCCCTGTCGTCGGGGGTGGCCCCGGTGTGGCGGCAAAGAGCAAGGTAAGGGCGGCGCTTCGCTTGCACACCGTGCCGGGGGGAGGAATAGCCCCCGCCTCCATGACGCCGCTGCGGAGCCAACCCCCTCGCATCGGGGGTGCACGGGGGAGACGATTTGCGATGCCGAAATCCAGCCCAACTATATTAGACAGGTAGCAGTCGTCAGTCAGATAGACAGATCAGGTGTACGGATAGATAGGTCGTTAGGTAGATGGATGCATAGATAGATGGACAGATACACCCACATACAATCCCTATCTCTTCTTCTTCTTTTTTTCTATTTCTTTTATATAATATAATATAATGATTACTATAATTGTATCTATCTAACTTCAAGACTTAGATATAGTAGAAGCGTTCTCCCTCTGAGCAAGGCTGACCGCTGTCCATCTGCTAAGGTCCTACCTTCGCCTCCAAGGTCAGTGGAGTTCCCTCGTCATCGCCCGCCACACGGATGGACCTGGTCGCTATCTGACTGAGGTTCGGCGACGGGGCAACTCGGCGCTCATCCATGAAGGGGGTGGTCCGGACTGCTCTGCTCCGTCACGGGCGGCCCCTCATTCCCGCCTGAGCAAGTTGCGTTCGTACCAGCGCTGCCCCTTCGCGGACAGGCCGACCCCATCGTCCTCCTCGTCAACATCCAGGTAGCCCGCGACGATGCCGACCTCGATCAGCGCAGTGATCTCCTGCCACCTATCCCGGACATCAACGCGACCACCTCCATGTCGGTGATCGGCTCGCCGCCCTCCATCGCTTGCAAATCGCCGATGGCGGGCATGAGGAGGACCGAGGGAGGATCTTCTTTCGGCGGGAGAGGTGGCGTGCGATGGCATGCCATGTCGTCGGATAGCAGAGCGGTTTCCGAAGGCGACGCTTGCAATGTACGTACATCCATGGCAAGATGGCGATATGGCCGAGAACATTGCCAAATACGTCGCCATCAAGGTTGCCAGCGAGGCAAGTGGTGTGCCTGGTCGTACCCTTCGTCACTGGGTTGTTCGTGGCAAGGTCGCGGCAATCAATGGCCACGCCGGAAAACTCGTGCGACTGGATGATGTGATGCGCCTTGCATCGCTCAGTGGCAAAGTTAATGGCAAACTGGATAGAGATGCTACGAACGGTGGCGGCAAAGACGGCAAGGTTGCTGGGCACGTTGCCACGAACTCTGCCAACGCGGTTGCCACGTCCCCAA
Source organism: Thermomicrobiales bacterium (assembly GCA_038231255.1). Taxonomy (GTDB): domain Bacteria; phylum Chloroflexota; class Chloroflexia; order Thermomicrobiales; family JALYUS01; genus JALYUS01. The sequence continues at coordinate 37,171 of JBBRLR010000035.1, forward strand.
ATTCGCAACTCGCCGCTGTGATGGACGAATGGGTGCTTCCACTCGTAAATCGCATCGGTATACTCGAACGCGAGAATGGGATGCTCACCGCCGAGAGGAACACCCTACAAGAACGCCTTGCAACTCTAGAGGCGGCACCTGCCCCTGAGCGGTCCGGTGACTAATCCCCTACGCCGAGGCGAACATCGTTCCTGGGGGCGCTCAGCGCGAGGAAGAGGTATTCCCGAAGCAGCGGTGGCCGTGGTGGATGCGGCTCTTGGCGGGGAAGTAGGAGGAATTCACGATGCAAGTGCCGCCTGATGACCTGATCGGTGAGCTGCGCCGCCTGACCGACGAGATGGAGAGCCTGGTTCAAGTGCTCGCCACCCGTCCGGACGAGGAGCGCCTCCAAGAGGTGACACCGGCGTGGCTTGTCACGCGCGAGCGGTTGATCGAGGTCACCGACGCGCTCGTAGATGAGATCTCCCAGATCCTTGGGGTTGCATGAGGGCAGTTGGACACGCCACATGCCTCTGAGCAGTCCGGCGAGAGGGAATCCTCCCGCTGAGCAGGAGCCGACGCCGCAGCGGGGCGCACAACGTGACCCTGACGCATCGTGGCGCGTGCGGCTGCGGCGCTGGATGGGCTGGGGGTAGGCAATGCCACGCGAATATCGGATCAGCGATAGACCGAGCCACTACCGGCCCCTTGTCGATCTGCTCGCCGCGTCGAAGGACGATGAGGTGGTGCTGACTTTTAAGGAGATTGCCGCCCTCATCGGTCGTCCCACCCTCTCGGAGACGGCCATCCTGCGTCCGACATGGTGGCGGGACAAGCGGAACGGTCCCGTCGTGCTGTGGACGGCGATCGGCTGGCAGGCGCGCGCGGACCG
>JBBRLR010000036.1:0-37994 GCA_038231255.1 Thermomicrobiales bacterium
CTGCATCTGATTGCGGAAACCGTAGGTCAGGTCGGTCATCTCCCCGGCGGCAAGCGCATCCTGCTTGACGATCCGGGGCGCGAGGTACATCGCCGCCGACACCTCCATCTCGCAGGCATGCCCGGTGATCCCCGTGATGCCGAATCGCTCGTTTACATCTTTGTCCGCGAACGAGAAATACGACGCCGCGCCGATGAAGTCGACATCCAGTTCCTCGTGGATGCGCGCGCACGCCGTGCCCATCGCGTTCGTATTGCCGCCGTGGCCGTTAACGATCATAAACCGCCGGAAGCCATGCTCCCGGAGTGACCCGACGATCTCGACGAGCACCTGCGTGAACGTGTCGGATTCCAGCGTGATCGTGCCGGGGAAGTTCATGTGATGGAACGAGACACCCCACGGCGGCCCCGGCGCGACGAGCAAGCGCGGATAGGCCAATCTGCTCGCATGGCGACAGAACTCCGTCGCCCCAACAATGTCCATGCTGACCGCGAGGTTCGGCCCGTGCTGCTCATTTGAGCCGATCGGCAACAGCACCACCTCCACCCGCTCCCGAATCTCCCGCACCTCCGGCGACGAAAGGTCCGCTAGCATCAGTTCCCGCCCGTTTGGTGACTCATTTGCCCGCTCCGCCATCGCGCTGCCCCTTTCCACCTATCCCTCCTGATCGCACAACCAGTATACGAGAATCATCAGAAGACGAACCGAACCGCCAAGACGCCAAGGACGCCAAGAAAACAGGAAGAGAAAAGGGAAAACTTTCCTTTCTTGTTTCCCCTCTTGGCGTCCTTGGCGTCTTGGCGGTTCAACTTATTGACCACTGGGCAGCAACGCTATAGCCGTTGTCTATGGTTGGCTACGACAGTTGACGATCAATGATTCAGCACGCACAATAGATCGTTGTTCTGGGGACGCGTCCCGCGTTCACCTGCGGCACAGAACACGTAGATTCGCTGGCGGTCAACGCCGACGGGTTGCACGGTGTGCAACGAATGAGCAGCAGCGCAGTTTCCTCCCTGCCTGTAGGTGGTGGCAGGGAACGTGCGGTGAACGCGGGCCGAAGGAGTCACGGGACATGCTTGAAACGGTACGCAGGCCGGCTGTAGTCACGACTATCCTGGAAAAAAGACCGCGCGTCGAGATTGCGCGCCTCGTGTATCCCGTCTCCGTCGGCGCGGCGGTCGCCCTCGGCACGTATATTCGCGCCGCTCGCACCTTTACGCACGACTTCCCGCTCAACGATGGCGGGCTTTTTTTCACGATGGTGCAGGACCTCCAGCGGGCACATTACCAGTTGCCCGCCGTCACATCATACAATGCGGCGGACATCCCCTTCACCTACTCACCCTTCGGCCTTTATGTCGCGGCGTTGGTGAACGACGTCACCCGTATCAGCCTGACGAATCTTTTTCGCTTCCTGCCCTTTCTCGTTGTGACGGCGACGATGCTCGCCTTCTTCCTCCTCGCGCGCTCCGTTCTAAAGTCGAAGCCCGCCGTGTTGGCGGCGCTGCTCGCCTTCGCACTCATCCCGCGCAGTTTCATCTGGCTGATTATGGGCGGCGGCATGACGCGTGCCTTCGGCTTCCTGTTTGCCCTGCTCGCCTTATATACGGTACACGAGATGTACGAGCGGGAAGAGATTGCTCTCGTCTTCCCGACCGCGCTTTTCTCCGGTTTAACGATCCTCAGCCATCTCGAAACGGGGAAATTCCTCGCCTACACGATGGTCATTTTCTTTGTCTGCTACGGCGCGCACCGCAAGGGGGTGATCCACGCGGCTCTGGTCGCCGCCGGGACGGCGATCATCGTCGCGCCGTGGCTGATCACCGTCGTCGCCTACCATGGCCTCGCGCCCTTCCAGGCGGCGAATCAGACCGGCTCATCTATCTTCACCGGACCTGCCGACCGGCAGAATATCCGCAACATGATCCACGTCTTCGGCCTCGGCACGAACGAGCCGTACTTCTGGCTGCTCGGCGGCTTCGGTCTGCTCGGCGCGCTCGTCTTCGTCGTCCGCTCCCTCGCCTCGGTGCAGCGGCGCGAGTACATCTTGCCCGCGTTGCCGATCTGGTGGCTTGTCATCGTCCTGCTCGACAACCGCGCCGCGAACACCTTCACGACGATTCCTGTCGCCCTGTGCGCGGGCGTCGGCATCGCCGAAATGGTCATCCCTGCCCTCAATCGGGCGATGGGCGAACTCCCGGATGGTCGGCAGATCGCGCTCTCACTCGATGGTGCGAGCGAGTGGCGGCGGATGGGGGCGTCGGTCGTCCGCCACTGGCCCGCCACGCTTGTTTGTGGCTTCCTGATCTGGTACGCCGCCTGGGGCGCCCTGACGACGAGCGCGAATGTTTCCGGCGACCTCCCCGCGCTCACCAGCCTGACGCGCGACGAGCGCGACGCGATGCAGTGGGTGGCGCATGAGACACCGGCAGGGAGCCGCTTCCTCGTCGTCAGCGGCAAGGGCATCTGGCCGAGTGACGACGAATCCGAGTGGTTCCCCACCCTTTCGAACCGTATTAGCCTCGCCACGCCGCAGGGGTACGAGTGGACGCCGGATCGTATGTTCCAGATTCAGATCTGGAAGCACGATCAGTTGCAGTCCTGCACCTGGCAGGATTCGAGTTGCATTGATCGCTGGTCCATCATCACGGGGGATTCGTTCGACTACGTCTATGTCCGCAACACTGAGGGCGTCTACCCCATCGCCTCGTCGCTGACTGCCGACTACCGCTACGACCTCGTTTACAACGGCCCCGGCGCGATGATCTTCGCCCGCCACTAACCATCTATCATATTCTCTCGCCGTACGAGGCCCCATCGTTCATCGCGCGATGGGACCTCCGCGTGGCCGGGAGAAGCCTTGCAACCATTCGCCCGAAGGTTTTTTTGTTGCGCGGACAGGATTGCCCCAAACGGTGATCGCTACCGCGCAGCGCCGGGGGGAAGGATGAGCGGCAGGTTCGTGGCGGCGTTGATCGTGTTGTTGGTCACCTTGATCCCGCGATACGTGTTGCCGCGCGCAGGGTCGAAAACGACAGCGGCGGAGCAGTGGGGCGTCGCAAATGTGTCCACGATCGTGTTGCCACTGATCTCGATGCCCGATGCGGTCGAGCTGACCAGCACGCCCGCGCGGAAATCAGCGGGGAAGCCGAGATTCTGACCGGGGTTGATGATCTGGTTGTTCGTCACCCGAACACTGTCGAACACTCGCTTGCCTGGTTCGGGCAGGCCAATCGCGACGCCCGCCGATGGGGCGAGTTCGATTGTGTTGCCGTCAATCACCACGCCCGATACGCCGCCGAGGTTGTGCAGCCCGATGCCGGAGGAATTGTAGTAGAAGAATCCGGAGCGGCCCGCGCCCTCATCCTCGAAGCGGATCGTGTTCCCGATAATCGTGATGTTTTCCGCCCGCCCCTTCGCCTCGGGGGAAAAGAGCACGTAAATGCCCGCCGTATCCACCGGGCCGTATTTGCTCTGCGCGACGACGATCGTATTGTTCGCGACCGTGACATTCTTCAAGTTGTTCGGCAGCGTCGGCCAGAGCATGATCCCTTGCAGGGCGTCGGTGCAGATATTGTCGTGGCAGTTGATGTCGCCGGGGCTGCCGCCTGCATTGTACGCGCCGACGATGTTGAGGATCGTCTGGAAGCCGATCGAGCTGTTGTTGAAGACCTCCGCCGGGCCGCCGTGCGCCTCCATGCAGGCCCGCGCCCCCCGATTCGGCATCGGCACGCTCTCGAAGCGGTTACCCGAAAAGGTGTAATTAACTCCCTCGACGTAGACGGCCGAGTTGTCGTAGTCCGGGCTGCTGTCCCGCATCACGAACTGGAAGGAGCAGTCCGTCACCGCGCAGTTCTGGATGCCGCTGCCATTGAACGAAATCGCCCAGACGCCGGAATAGGGCGCGAACCGGCAGCGCTGGACGGTGAGGTTGGCTCCCGCCGTGATGTGGACAAACGTCTGGTAGGTCGCGTCCACCGTGTTGTCAATCAGCGCCTCAGGATTATTGGCGATGTTTCCGTCGAACGCGAGGTCCTCGACGACGAAGTTCTCGACCCGCCCGCCGATGGTGCGCGGCGACAGGAGCCGCTGCCAGTCGCCGAGATGGTCCTTGATCTTCAAGACGCTCGCCGCGCCCGCGCCGGCGAGCCGCAGGTTGCTCTTGATGGCGATGCCGACCGTCCGCTGCGGTGCGACGATGTAGGTGCCCGGCGGGAAGAGCACGGTGCCTCCGTCGGGGGGGAACGGCATCAATCGCCGCCTGGATCGCGGCGGTGTCGTCCGTCGCGCCGTCGCCCGCCGCGCCGTACTGCCGGACATTGAGGACGCCCAGTGGACGGAACATCATCCCGCGCGTGTCGCTCGTCGCGGTGGGGGCGATGATCGCCGATGGGGCGGCAGTCGCGGGCGGCAGGTTCGCCGTTGCCGGCCGCGGGAGTGTGGCGGTCGTGGCGGGGGCGGTCGGTGCATCCGTCGAGGTCGTCGGGACGCCGTCCGGCGCGGTCGTGGCGGTCGCCTCCGCCTTGGACCCGCCGCATGCCGCGAGCGCGGCGGATGCCGCGAGCGCCGATACCAGCGTGAGGACTCGCCGCCGCGAGAGCGTGGTTCGTGTCGGTGATGTCGTCTGGATCATGCGGACGTCTGCCTTCTTCCCTTAGATCGGTGCGCGCCACCCTACGCCCGCTATCATACCTGTTCACGGCATGCATCGTGTCGCCGTTGGTGCCATGATACCTCCTCGTCTGACAAGCGAGGGGCCGGAGCGCCCCTCGCTTGATGACATTTCTGTCAACGAGCGTGGCGTCAGCCCATTGGGTTACACTAGACAGCGACCGGGCATGAAACGAACGATAACAGGAGGGAAGGGAATGTGGAAACGCCGATGAAGATGCCGCAACACGTGATCGCGTTCTGCAAGTACGGCGCGACAGCGCAGCAAGCGTTGGCAAATGTCGCGGCGACGATCAACGCCTACATCGAGGCGGCCTCCTCCCCGCTCAAGATACAGACGATCAGTCACACCGTCATGCAACTCGCGGAGCCGGTACCACCGGTACTTGACCTCGGCGATCCGGACCCGGAATACTTCGTTGTCACCGCGCTTGCCACCTTCATCGTGGGATAGCGGCGGACATGTCGGCCCTCTCGGTCAGTGCGGAGTTTGTCGTCGCCGTCCTCGCGATGTGGCTGGGTGCAGTGGCGCTGACCCGCACGCCGCGCGCCCTGCCCGCACGGGTTTTCGCCCTCTTGACCTGCTTAATCGCGACATGGGGCGCGGTGCGTGTGGTTGGTCATCTAACGGCGGACGACGGTGTGCGCCGGGTGGCGAGCGGCGCGGAGATCGCCATCGCGCCATTATTGCTCGCCGCCTTCCTCCATTTCATCTTCGCGGCCACGGCGCGCGGGCGAGGGGAGCGGGCGCAATGGGTCGCGCTCGCTGTAGTGTATGGCGTGGGGCTGCTCGTCGCCGTTCTTTCTCTCGCGGACCGCGATCACCCAATCGCCGTGCGCCCGCCATACCGGACGATCGGCGGGAGCGGCGGGCCGCTCCTCGGCTGGGAATGGATCGGCTTCCGCGCGCTCCTCCTCGCGCTGACGGTCTTATGGGTCTGGCGGACGTGGCGCGCGGCGGGCCGGACGGGCGCGGGGCGCGAGCAATTGACCGCCCTCCTCCTGGCGGCGGGCTGCGCGGCGGTCGGCGGTATCGCGACGATCCTGCTCGCCGATCTCGGCTACCCGGAATGGCCCGGCACAGTGCTGATCGCGGCCAGTCTCGGCCTCGCGGCGTACGCGGTCTTCGCACAGGGGCTTTTCCTCGATCCGGGCGTTGCGCGCCGCTCCTTCTCCTCTACGCTTGCCACGGGCGTGCTGACCGTCGCGTATGTCGCGCTCCTGCTCGGCCTGGAACGCTTGTCTCGATATCTGCTCAAGACCGACACGCCGCTCATTACCGCGCTGGCAATCGTCCTGACCGTCGCGCTCTTCGATCCGCTCCGCGCGCGGGTCGGGGCGCTCCTCACTCCGCATGTCGGGCGGCGCGAGCGGGCGCGTCGCCGTCTGATGCGCGCCCTCGGCGACGAGTTGCTGACCGCGCAACGACCGCGCGCCGCGATCCAGCCCGCGCTGGCCCAACTGTGCCGCGCGCTCGGCATCCGTGCCGCCACGGTCACGGAAACGGCGGGCGAAACCGTTGCCGCCTATGGCCTGCCCCTCGCGGACGGGGGTGCGACGCTCGCCCTGCCCTTGCGCGTGGCGGATCGCGCAATCGGCACGCTCGCCGTTGGGGCGAAACGCTCCCATCTCCCCTACACCGCCGCCGAAACGGACCTGCTGACGAACGCCGCCGCCTTTCTCGCCGCCTCGCTCCATCTGGACGAGCGGGAAACGCGCCAGGTCGCCGCGCTCGATGCCCTCGGCGCGGAACGGGCCGCACTGCAATCGCAGGAGCGCGTCCTCGCCGACGCCCTCACAGTCGCCGCGCCGCCCGAACGCGCCCTCGCCCTGCACGTCTGGGCGCTCGGGCCGCTCCGTGTCGAACGCAATGGCGAGCGCATCCGGCAGTGGGGCGGTGCGAAGGCGGGCACGCGTCAGGCGGAGGCGATGTTTGCCTTCCTCTTCGACCGCGCGGAGCGGGGTGTCGCGAAGGACGAATTTCTCGAAGTGATCTGGCCCGATGTGCCGCTCGACAAGGCTGATCTCGCCTTCCACCGGACGCTCGGCGGTCTGCGTCGCACCTTGGAACCCGACCTGACACGCGGCAGCGAGGCGATGGCGATCATCTACCACAACGACCGTTACCGCCTCGATCCCGCCCTCGTCGTTTGGAGCGACCTCTTCCAGTTTCGCGCCCACATCGCCGCCAGCGCGGGGACGGACGCGGACACGGCCATCGCCGCCTTGGCGGAAGCGCGCGCTCTCTATCGCGGTGAGTATCTGGACGACTGCCCCTTCTACGGCGACAGCGCGTACGTCGAGGAGCGGCGGGAACTGCTGCGCGGTCAGCAGACTGATGTCCTCCTTGCCCTCGCCGGGCGGTACGAAGCGCGCGGCGATCTCCCGTCCGCGACCGCCTGCTACCGCGAAGCGCTGCAAACGACCGGCGACGACTGCCCCCGCGCCACCGCCGCCCTTACCCGCCTCGGCGTTACTGTGTAGCACGGGGGCGAAATCGGGGAGAGCCGCAAAGACGCAAAGAGGAAAAAAAGAAATTCATGTCCCTTCTTTGCGTTCTCTGCGTCCTCTGCGTCCTTTGCGTCTTTGCGGCTCTCCCCGATTTCGCCCAGCGTTTATACCATCCTTTCCTCAGTGGGCTGGTTCGTTGTGTCGTCGCGGGGCTTGAGACGTTGATAGACGTAGGAGCTGGCGAGGAGCAGGATGCCGAGGCCGATCAACGACGGCACTTTATAGGTCGCGTCCAGCGAGGCGAGGTCGAAAAGGAAAACCTTGACGGTCGCGATACCGAGCAGCGCGAGGCCGCCGATGCGGAGAGCCGCCAGCCGTCGCACCAGCCCGATGACGAACGCTGCGCCGCCGAGCAGCGCCCAGACAATCGAAAGTGTGACTTGCGCCTGCTTCTGGAGACTGGCGAGACTTGCCTGCGTTGTCCCTGTCATTACGTGGCGCTGAAATTCATCCACGATGCCGACCGAGAGCAGATACACGGCAATCGCGCCGGCCGCTGCGGCGATCCACGGTGCGAACCGCTCCGCGCGACACTGCCATGCCGCGACAACGAGGGCGGCGACAATCGCGCCGAGCGCCGCTGTCGCGCCGCTGAGAAAGAGGGTGTGCCCGCCGGTCGCCATCGCATGCACCGCGAGGCGGCTGAGGGGCGCGACCACGGCGAAGGCGACGCTGAACGCGACGCCGAGCAGTGCGGCTGCCGCGCCGAGATACGCAGCGTTGCCCGCCCGATCGCGCCGCGCAATCAGGCATAGCCCGACCGCGAGCGCGGACCCGCCGACGACCGTCGCCGCATCGCCGATCTCCGTGGGCAGGAGCAGTGCGGCAAAAGCGAACGGTGCGATCAGGGCGGCGCGGCGCACGAGGGCTTTCGTCGTCAGCGCCGCGACGATCAGGCCGGCAGCGATCACAATCGCCGTCGCGAGTGTCCGCTGATCGGTGAAGGGTGTCCCGGATACCCGGCGACCGGTCGCGAAGACATGGGCGAAGATGCCCGCGTACATTTGAAGCAGGGCGAGCGCGCCGACAATTGCGGCGCTCACCCCGCGCAGCCACGGCCCGAGATCGGCGCTCCCGTCGGTGGCGACCATCGCCGGGAGACGGCGCTCCGCCAGCGGCGCGAGCCGTTGCGCCGCGACGATCAGGACGAGCAGCGTCGCCCAGCCGGTCAGCAGCGCAATCCCCGTTGTCTCGAAGGGCATCGCGTACGCGACGAGTCCGACGCCGACAAAGGCAAGCGTCGCCCGGATCGGACGGACGCGGATGAACGCCGCCGCGACGCCGCCCGCGAGCAGCACGAAGGCGAGCGTCATGCCCGCGCTGTCGAGGAAGGCGTGACGCGCGGTGGCGGAGAAAAGATCGGGCAGCGGGTATTCGATCGTCAGCAGGTGGAGCACAGCGAGTGCGCCGAGAACGATCGCGGCGACGCCGCTGAAGCGGTGCCGAAGCCGGGAGTAGACCCAAGCGAGCGCGGTCGCCTCGGCGGCCCAGGCAATCGGCACGATCGGCCCGCCGAACTGGACCGGGATCGCCATCGTCAGGGCGGCGATGCCCGTGCCCGTCGCGAGCAGGCCGAAGGGGTGATTGCGGCCCTGTGCGCGCAGGAAGTACGCGCCGACCGCGCCGTATGCAGCGGCGATGACGAGCAGGAAGAGGCCGTGGCCGCCCGACGTGCCGGTCCGGTCCAGGAACGCGAAGCCGACGGAGAGGAGGAAGGCGGCGGTCGCGAGGAGCACGGTCGCCGACGTGGCGCTGAGGCGGTCGCGCCGGACGCGGAACTCCGCGCCGCCGGCGGCGAGCGTGTTGAGCGCCCAGAACCCGGCGAGCGCGACCAATCCGGCGGCGCGCGGCGCGTCGTCGAGTAGCCACCCCGCCAGTTGCGGCGCGCTGAGCAGGAAAGCAACAGTCGGCAGCCAGTTCCAGGTGCGATAGAGCGCAATTGCCGTCGTGCCGATCAGGGCGGCGGCGAGAAAGGCAATCGTCGTCGGGTTCGGGGTTGCGCCCATCAGCGGTGGCGCGGCGAGCGCCGTGACGAGGCCGTAGCCCGCCACGACCTGCACATCGGCGCGAATCGCGACGACCGCCGCCGCTAGCGCAATGACGAGCGTGCCGAACAGCCCGAACCCGGCGGGGACGAGATGATAGAGCCGGGTGGCGGCGATCAGCGCGATGCTCGTCGTGCCGAGGCCGACGGCGAGCAGAACATGGCCGAAGAGCGCCTCGCGCCGCTCGAAGAACCACGCGCCACCGCCGACCAGCGCCAGCCCGGCGACAACGCCGATGCTAACGCGCCCGGCGGGGCCGATCCAGCCACGCGTGAAGGCGAGGCCGAGGAAGAAGAGTGCGCCGAGCAGGATCGCCAACCCCCCCGCCCAGGCGAGGCCGCGCCCGCTCAGCAATTGCTCGACATCGCTGAATGACCACCGCCTCGCGGCGGGCACCGGGGCGTGGGGCGGTCGCTGTTCCGGCGTCGCGACAGGCCGACCGGGTGGCGCGCCGACCGGGGCGGCAGCGGGCGCGGGCGGGCGCGGCGGGCCGAACAGATTGGCGATCGGTTGCCAGAGCGGTGCGACGCCTTGCGCAGGCATCGGCTGCGGCGGTGGGGGGTACGGCATTCCCGGCTGCGGCGCTGGCCGAGGAGTCGCAGGAATAATCGGCGCTGTCGCCGGAGCATACGGGGGCGCGGTCTGCGCGGGCCACGGTGCAACGTCCCGCCGCTGCCAACGCGGCGCGGGCGGGTTGAGCGTGGGGTTCGGGCGGACAGCGTACTGGTACTGATACGTCTCGACCGACCATGCCTCGATGTGCTGGAGCCGTTCATCCAATTCGCCCATCCGCTGTTCCAACAGCGCGACGTGGGCCTCCCCCTGCGAATCACCGTTCATGCGTTCCTCCTCCTGTTCTTACTCTCGCTTCTCCATTTCCACTGCGAGCAGCCGCTGATCGCCTGCCTCGCCCTCACACCATTGCACACGCACTCTGCGGTATCGCTGCGGCGGCACTGCGGCGAGACTGCGGTACGGGGAACGGGAGCCTCCCCCATGATACTATCTCCTGCGACACTCCCTGTCCTTTCGTTACCATCGGACGAATCGGCGAAGGGCCGGGAACCGTGGAGGGTGTCGGTACGTTGCATTCTCGGCTCCTGGTCGTGTCGGATGGGTGCATCCGGGAATGCGCGAACGCGTGTCAGGTCTGCTATGCGTAGGGGAGAAACGACAATGCGACCGGGGCTGATGGAGCGGAGTGCGATTGACCGGAGCAGCCCGTTTTCCATATCCCGTTCCTCTACCTCTTCGGGCGGAGCGACAGCACAGTTTCGTACATGGGCGCGAACATCTACCCGGAGGACATCGAGCAGGGGTTGTTTGCGGAAAGCGAGGACGCGCGGCGGCTCGGTACGTTCTGCCTGGAATTGCTCGATCTCGGCGATGGCGAGCAGCACGTCTGCATTCATATCACGACGAGAGGAGAATCTGCTACATATCCCGAATGGTTGATAGGCGCGCGCCGCACCTGTAGGCAGCCCGTACCCCACGAAACTATCGCGGCGATGCGCGATGAGACCGTGCGGTGGAAGTGCGCATTTCATGTCGTGACCGACGCAATGGACAGATTGATGAGGTGAACGATGCGCACAACTGTCGCAGGCTGTATCGGAGCGGATGACTTGACGGATCGGGTATGGGCGTTCCTTGTGGCCGTATCTTGATTGCACTGTCTGATAATCTCCGTGCGGCCATTCACGATTCCGCATCCTGTGGCATGATACAGGGAAACATAACCCCCGGCCCTTTCCCTCAAAGGAAGGGGAGGACGAGGGACGATGCGAAATGTAGGGGCGCACAGCCGTGCGCCCAATCAGGGGGTAGGCAATCATGGCAGCGAACAGCAAACTCCGCGTTCTGGTCTGGTCCGAGGGCACCGCACCCAAATTTGCGTACCCGCATGACATCAACGATGCCGTGGCGACCGCGCTGAAATCCGACCCGAATCTGGAGGTGCGTACCGCGACCTTCACGGACGATGAGCAGGGGTTGAGCGAGGCGTCGCTGGCGAATACGGACGTGCTCGTCTGGTGGGGGCATCTGCTTCACCGCAATGTGCAGGATGTCAATGTCGAGCGGGTGATGGCGCATGTGCGGGAGCGCGGGATGGGCTTCGTGCCGCTCCACTCATCGCACATGTCCAAGCCGTTTACGCAGTTAATCGGTGCGCCGGGCCTCATCGGTGGCTGGAAGCACGACGCGGGGCCGGAGACGATTGAAGTCGTCATGCCGGAGCATCCCGTCGCGCAAGGCGTCTCGACGATCGTGCTCGAAGACGAGGAGATGTACGACGAGCCGTTCGAGATCGGCACGCCGGATGCTGTCGTCTTCCACTCTACCTTCCCGAACGGCAAGCAGATCCGCTCCGGTCTCGCCTATCAGATCGGCAAAGGCCGCGTCTTCTATTACCGTCCCGGCCACGAGGAGAATCCGACCTTCTACCGCCCCGACGTGCAGCACGTCATCCACAACGCAGTCCGTTGGGTAGGGGAGAAGGACTGAGGCGGGGGAAGTGCTGAGTGCTGAGGAAAGGCAAGTGACAATGCAGTGTCGCCAGATGGGAGTAAGGATGAGGAAGGAAATCTGCGATGACGACTGAGCCGATTCCCCTCAGCACTTCCCTCGTCCGCTTGGGCTTAATCGGCTGCGGTCGGATCAGCCATCAGCATATGCGGGCGCTGCGGGAGATTCCGATGGTCGTCGTCGCGGGGCTGGCGGACGTGAGCGAGGAAAATATCGCTGCGCTGACCGCAGCGTTTCCCGAACTGAAGGACGCCGAGGCGTACCACGACTACCGCGAGATGCTGAAGACCAACCTCGATGGCGTCATCATCATGACGCCGCATGGCCTCCATTATCAGCATATCAAGGACGCACTGGAGGCGGGCACGCACGTCCTGAGCGAAAAGCCGTTCGTCACGCAGCCCGCGCAGGCGCGCGAGTTGATCGCGCTCGCGGAGGCGCACGCGCGCATCCTGATGATCTCGTACCAGAACCCGCGCCTCTGGCCGTATCGCTATACTCACCAGCAGATCGCGGACGGGAAGTTAGGGGACATCCTCTTTTACTCCGGTCAGATCACGCAGCAGTGGGGCGCGTTCGGCGGCTGGCGGCTCTCCTCGACGCTCAGCGAGGGCGGCATGCTCGTGGACACCGGCAGCCATTTCGTGGACCTCATGCTCTATCTGACGAACATGCGGCCCGATACCGTCGCCGCCATGAGCGACAACGACGGAGAGCGAATAGACATCATCAACGGCGCAGTGATCCGCTTCAATGGCGGGCGTGTGGCGACGCTGGCGGCCGTTGGGCGCGGGCCGACGCTCTGGAACATTACGATCGTCGGCACCAAGGGAACGATCGAAATCTGGGATCGCGACAATATCCGCCACATCGGCGCGGACAATTATGTCGGCTGGATCGGCACGCCGCGCACGAATCTCGTCCCGCCCGAAGGCGAGCGGCCCGAGTCCACCACTCCGCAGGCGGAATTCGTCGCCGCGATCGCGGCAAACGACCTCGGCGCGTCCGATGCCGCACGCGGCCTCGCCGTCGCCCAACTGACGCAGGCGATCTATGCTTCCGCACGCGAAGGCGGCACCCCCGTCGAAGTGGGAAGTAGCGGGTAGCAAGTGGAGGCGGAGGTTTCCGCCTGTACGGTCCTGATCGCAGAATGAAGCCTACGCTACCAGATGAGGACGTACCAGTTGGGCAAGTTCTTGGTGGTGGCGGGCTTTAGCTTGCCTCTCTGTCGCAGGCTAAAGCCCGCCACCACCGGGTTTCTCGCGAACTGCGTAACTCCTACAGATATTACGCCCGCATAGCCGTAACGACAGCGAAGGCGACGAAGGCCGCGAGCGCGAGCACGACGACGATCAGCACGAAGTCGAAAGCACGCCACAAGGGACGCCGCGAGCGCATCGTGTCACCCTCCTACTCGCGTTGTTGGATGGCGCGGGTATCGGCCCAGCCGTATGCGATTTCGGTCAAGGCGGTATCACCCATCGTAATCTGCTTTTCCCGCACTGGTACACCACCGAGCGCGGCGTAGAAATGGCGGGCCGGGTTCGCCGCGAGCACCCAGACGAGCATCGCGCCGTGGCCGATCCTCGCGAGCCGTTCCGCGACGATCCACACGAGTTGTCGCCCGATCCCTTTGCCCTGCTGCCCCGCGAGCAGATAGATGGCGTATAACTCGCCGCTGTACACCGGATCGCCTTCTCGTTCCGGGCCACCGGACGCGAAGCCGATGACCGCTCCCGCGTCGTCCTCCGCGACGTAGACGAATTCCGGTCCGCCCGGCTTGCCCAATCTCCCCGCCCAAGATCGCTCGCGTCGCTCTACCGAGAGATTCACCCGTACATCGTCCGGCACAATGCCCCGATAGGTCGTCCGCCAACTCTCCACATGCACGCACGCAATCGCGGGCGCATCGGCGGCGGTCGCTTCGCGGATCACACTGAACCCCCTGATGAAGTAGCAAGTAACGAGTAGCGAGTGAGGTGCGACGCTACCCGCTACTCGTTACTCGGATTACCGCTCGTCAATCGGCAGGTAGTGGCGGTCGTAGGCGCCGGTGTATTCGGCGCGCGGGCGGATGAGTCGGTTGTTTCCGTACTGCTCCAGGATGTGCGCCGCCCAGCCGGACATGCGTGAGATCGCGAAGACGGGGGTGAAGAGGTCGTCCGGGATGCCGAGGGCGCGGTAGAAGGTGCCGGAGTAGTAGTCCACATTCGAGTGGATATTCTTCTCCTTAAGCATCGTGTCTTCCATCAGTCGCAGCGTCTGGAACTGCTCCTCATGGCCGGACTCCTCGCAGACTTGCCGCGCCATCTCACGCAGATGCGTCGCGCGTGGGTCCTCCGCCTTGTAGACGCGATGACCGAAGCCGGAGATTTTGGTGTGCGCGGCCAGTTGCTCGTGGATGAACGCCACCGCGTGATCGGGCGAGCCGACCTTGTCGAGCATCTTCACCACCTCCTCGTTCGCACCGCCGTGCAGCGGACCGGCAAGGGAGGCAATGGCCGAGGTCGTCGCGCCGTAGAAGTCGGCGAGGGTAGCGGCGACGGTACGGGCGGTGAAGGTGGAGGCATTGAGTTCGTGATCCGCATGGAGGATGAAGGCGATATCGAGGCCCTTGACGGCGGTCTCGGTCGGCGCCTCGTCGTGCAGCATCGTGAGGAAGTTGCGGGCGGTGGAGATCTCCCGCGTCGGCGCGACAGGTTCCTTGCCGGTGCGGATGCGGTGATAGGAGGCGATGATCGTCGGGATTTGGGCGGTGAGCCGGATCGCCTTGCGGTGATTGGACTCCATATCCTTCGCGTCCGCCTCGGGGTCGTACATGCCGAGCGCGGATACCGCCGTGCGCAGGACGGCCATCGGGTGGGCGTCCCGCGGGCAGCCGCGCAGGAAGGCCATCACTGGTTCGGGCAGCGGGCGGGCGGCGACGAGTTGTGCGGTCAACGCATCCAACTGCGCGCGGGTCGGCAGCGTGCCGAACCAAAGGAGCGCGATCGTTTCCTCGAAGGTCGAGTGGTCCGCGAGATCGTGGATGTCGTAGCCGAAGTAACTGAGGACGCCGCGCTGACCGTCCACCGCGCAGATCGCGGAGTCGCAGGCGACGACGCCTTCCAGCCCTGCAGGCTTCGTTGCTTTTCCTGTGCCGGTCGCAGACATGGAGTGTTCCTTTCGTGCAACAAACCAACGCGCCAAGTCGTACCATCGTAACGCAATGCGTCGCTGCTTCCCCACAAAAGGTAAACCGATGCAAGCAGCCTGTATCTCTATGATACCATGCAGCGAACGACGAACAAGACGAAGAAAGGGGCACAGGGATGATAGAACGAGTCGCGGTGATGCACTGCCCCCCGCCACGGCGCACAACGACGTGGTGCAAACGACGCTCTTCCGCGCGGCGGACCTCGTTGGCGACGGCGTGCGGCGTGGGCTGTCCGGGAAGAAGACGATCCTCATCAAGGCGAACATGGGCACGGACGATCTGCGCACCTATCTCGGGCGGCATGTCGCGCTTTCCGGTGTCGGCGTTATCCGCGCGACCGTCGCCCTGATCCGCGAATTCCACGCTGGCGAACTGCTGATCGGCGACGCGACGACCGGGTACAGCGCGCACCGGCTGTGGGACGAACTCGGCTACGCGGCGGCGCTCGCGCCTTACGATGTGCGGCCCGTGGATTTGAAGGACGGGCCGTACGTCGAACTGCCGGTGCCGACGGGCGGCGTCCTCCATACGCACTACTGGATGGCGGAGGCGTACGCGCGGGCGGACGTAATCGTTTCATGCGCGAAACTGAAGGCGCACGTCTCGACGGGCAGCACGGGGACGCTGAAAAACCTCTTCGGCCTGCTGCCGACGCGTCAGTACGGCTCGTCGCGCCGCTACCTCCACGCCCCAATCCGCCTGCCGCGCGCCATCGTGGACTGCGGGCTGCTCAAGCCGCCCGTTCTGTGCGTCATCGATGGCCTCGTCGGGCAACTCGACCGCGAGTGGCATGGCGTGCCGATCCAGATGGACACGATCATTCTCGGCACGAACACCGTCGCCACCGACGCGACCGCGATGCGCGTGCAGGGGATGGACCCGACGGCGGATTACGGCGACTGGCCTTTCTACTTCGAGTCCAACCCGCTCAATCTCGCCCGCGCGGCGGGGCTGGGGCCGAACGCGGCGGAGGCGATCGCCGTCGTCGGGGACGGCATCGCGCGGGTGCGCAAGCAGTACACCGTGGATCGCGCGCGGTCGGATGCGGCGGACCGCATTCGCCGCGAGGTTGCCGAGCAGGCGCTCGTCTATCAGGAGCGGCGGGATGAATTCGTGGGGGAGTATCGGGATCAGTTTGTCGCGCTCTCCGGCGGCACGGTGATCGCGTCGCACCCGACGATGGACTCCTTCGGGCCACGCGGCGGCGACGCGGAAACAACAGGCCATACGGGCGGTATTTTTCTCAAGCAGGTCGCGCCGCTGGCGGAAGAACGCGAGCATCTCGCGCTCTATGCGCCTATCGCCCACGGCCCCGCCTTCACGACCGCGTAATCGTCGCAGTCGCATCCGGGACGTCGGAGTCGGTCGCTTCCCTGCCAACTTCCGCAATTGCGTGATCGAGCGACATGGCGTACCCGGCCGTCCAGGACGCGGTAAACGACGCCACACCAAATGCGGCCCGGATCGTCGCCGTGGCCTCTTCGATGCTGGTTTGGTCAACGAGCGGAAGGGGTGCGCCAATTGCTTCGCGGAGGGCGGCGGCCGCGCCGAAGAGCCGCGCGCTGCGTTCCCACCGCTCCTGCCGGTGCGCGACGAGCGCCAAGCTCTCCAGACACTCCGCGATCCCCAGGGAGTTGCCCGCTTCCCGATAGCGCGTCATGCTCTGCGCGTAGAGCGCCGTCGCCCGCACAACGTCATGCGTCATGCGCGCGACATCACCGAGGTTCCTGAGGACGAGCGCGACACTCGATTGATCCCCCTGTTCGCGGAACAGGGAAAGGCTCTCCTCATAGAGCAGCGCCGCCCGCGTTGGATCGTCCTGATCGCGCGCGACATCGCCAAGATTGTTGAGCGCGTATGCGAGGCCCGGTTTGTCTTGTATCGCGCGGTGCAGCGCGATACTTTCCTCGATCAGCGCCGCCGCATGTGCGTAGTGACCCTGATCGCGCGCCGTCGCCGCCATGTTGAAGAGGGTGATACCGACGCCGCGTTTGTCCCCCAATGCACGCTTCATTGCCAGGCTTTCTTCGTACTGCGCCATCGCCCGTGGGTACTGCCCCTGCTTACGGGCAAGATTGCCGAGATTATTGAGCGACACGGCGGCGCCATGCCGGTTCCCCAACTCCTGCTGGAGTGCCAGACTTTCCGTGAAGTACGCGATGGAACGGTCGTATTCCGCCTGATATTCGGCGATAGCGCCCAAGACATTCACGAGCGCGGCGGCATATTGTTTTTCCCCAAACTCCCGGACGAGCGGCAGGTTCTCACCGACCAGCGTCTTCGCGCGTGCATAGTCGCCCTGCTCGGTGGCCAACACACCCGCCGCAAAGACCGCCTTCGCCCAGACGGAACCCATCCGGGCGCGGTCGGCATTTGCCGCCAATGCGAGGAAACGCTCCAGCCATGCACGCCCCTCGCTTGCATGACCATGTTGCATCCAGAACCGCCACAGCGCCCCGGCCAATTGGAGCCCGACTTCCATCTCGCCGTGCTCGTATGCCCATTGGAATGCCACGCGGAAATTGTCGTGCTCGCTCTCAAGACGCGCCAGCCATATGGCCTGCTCCGCCCCCGTCAGTTCGGGCTCCACCGCTTCCGCGAAGGTCGTGAAATAGACGGCATGCTGACGCTGTGCAGCGTCAATCTCCCCGCTCGTAATGAGCCGCTCAATCCCGTACTCCCGTACCGTCTCTAGCATCGTGAATCGTTCGGTCTCCGCCCGCGCTTCCGCTCGCATGAGGCTCTTATCAACGAGCGATGTGAGGGCCGCGAGGATGTCTATCGCCCCGTCGCTCAAGGAACCGCCGACTGCCTCCCCCGCTTCCAGCGAGCAGCCGCCCGCGAAAACCGCCAGCCAGCGGAAGAGCCGTTGCTCGTCTGGATCAAGCAGATCGTGGCTCCAATCAATCGCGCCACGCATCGTCTGCTGCCGCCCCGGCAAGTCATACGCGCCATCGGTCAAGAGCGGCAAACGGCGTTCGAGACGCGCGAGCAGCGTGGTGGGCAGCAAAACCTTGATGTGGGCCGCCGCCAACTCGATCGCCAGTGGCAATCCGTCGAGACGGGTACAAATGGAGGCAATCGCCCCGCCGTTCGCGGTCGTCAAGCGAAAATCGGGCCGCACCGCCATCGCGCGCTGGACAAAGAGTTGCACCGCCGGCGACTGCGCCAATGCCGCGATGTCGGCGAGCTGATCCGGCGCGGGCAGGGCGAGCGGCTGGAGCGGCCATTCGTGCTCGCCTCGTATATGGACGGCTGCCCGGCTGGTGATGAGCGCCTTGAGATGGGCACACGCCGCCAGGAGTTCCGCAACCACCATCGCGGCCGAGACGACCTGCTCGAAGTTATCGAGCAGGAGGAGCAGTCGCTTACCGCGCAGGGCAGTTGCCAGCGTATCGCGCGGCGTCTGGCCCGCCATCTCCTTGATACTCAGCGTCTGCATGATCGCCGGAACGACGAGGACGGGATCGCGCACGGTCGCCAGCGAAACGAAAAAGACGCCATCCGGGAAACCACTGAAAAGGTCTGCCCCCACGTCGAGGCTCAGCCGGGTCTTCCCAGTGCCACCGGGCCCGGTGATCGTGAGCAAGCGGACATCCTCGCGTCGCAGCAGCGCGAGAATCGCCGTGCGATCCGCCGCGCGCCCGACGAGCGGCGTGAGGGGTGCGGGCAGATTATGCGGGGGCGGATTGATGACCCTGAGCGGAGCGTAGTCCCCCGTGCGACCATCGGCCGCCTGCTCAAAGCGGAGACGCTCGTCTGTCGGCAGATTGAGTGCATCGGCGAGGAGCCGGACGGTCTCCCTTTGTGGCCGTTTCTTGACGCCGCGTTCGAGGTCGCTGATCGCTCGCGCGCTGACGCCCGCCCGCTCGGCGAGCGTTTCCTGCGTGAAGCCACCAGCCAAACGGAAACGCCGCAGCAGGTCGCCGAAGACCGGGGGCAGGGCTGTTGGCTCGCGTCCCTTCTCGCGCTGCCACGTGGCAGCGGAGACTGGCTGACGGTCTGTCACGGTTGCGATCCCTGTCCGTACGTCCTCAACGTGGCAACCACCTTTCTTTGAGCATCTTATTATTGCATGTAGCCTAAGTACTGGCAAGGCCATCTTCCTTGATCGGCGCACGGATATGCGCGGAAGTTGTGTGACCGTTTGTGTGGTTCGTGCGTGGTGATTGGCCCCGCACGGGGGTAGGCTGGCGAATAGATCGTGCAGACAAGGGGGGATGCCATGCGGAAAGGCTGGGGCATGGTGGCCTTTCAGTAAAGGAGGGGATGCGATGATGACAAAGCACCGACCGTTCGTTGGCTTCGCTCTGGCGCTCGTGCAGCTCGGCGGCATCTTCGCCGCAGGCGGCGGGGGCGCCTTCGCTCCGCTCCACACCGCCGCCGCCGCAGTGGACTGTGCCGCAGTGACGGCAGCATTCACAGATTTCTTCCCGGTTCCGCTTGTCGAGATGATGAGCCTCGCCCCAGGTGATAATTACGATGCCTACACCGATCCCGCCTCGTCCTTGCGTTTAGACTTCGCCACGCTGCGTGCGGACCTGGATACGCTCGCCACCTTGCCCGATGCTGCGGAGGCAACCTACGGGAAGGCGAGCGACGTGATCCCGCACTACCGCCGCCTGGTGGATCTGGCGGAACGCAACATCAAGTCGGGCGGCAACCCGTTCGATGATGGGAGCGCCGATGGTCGGCGCTACTTCGGTGTCGATAGCCCGCTCTTCGTGACGGATTCTATCGCGGTGCTGAGCGCGTATGGTGAGGCGTGCAGCTAACGGTAAGCGGGTACTGGACAGCAAGGCTGGAATATGGCCGGGGCATGTGGTCTCGGCAAGAAACGAAGGAAGAAAGGGAGTTCATCATGGCGCCACATTGCGAGCATCGCGATCATCGTTCTCGGCCGTTTACCCGTCGTTCGGTACTCATGGGTGTCGCCGGGGCAGCCGCCAGCGCGCTCCTCGCCGCGTGCGGCGGTGGGGCAAACCTGCTGCCCGCGACCGCCGTACCCGTATCCACACTCCCCGCGACCGCCGCATCGGTGTCCACCATTGCTGCGGCTACTGCGGCGCCGGTCGGGGCAAAACCGACGGTCAGTGGTGGGCAGGTAGGGCCGCCACCGACCGACGCGGTGGCCACGCGGGTACCGGCGACGCCGGTGGCAGTCGTGACCACCGCGTCACCAACAGCGGCAGCCCCGACAGCGGCAGCCCCGACAACGATAGCCCCAACAACGACAGCCCCCACAGCGGCGGCATCAACGGGAACGACCGGGGTCGCAACCAGTCGTGGCGCAGGGTCTACCGTTTCCGCCCCGTCCACGATCGCCACCACGCCGAGTGCCAGAGCGCCGATCGCCACCGCCAGCCCGGTGGCCCCCGCCGGACTAGGCACGACCGCGACGGTTGACATCGCCAAAGCGCCCGTGCACGGGTTGAACCAGCCGGCCAGCGTGCCCGGCTGGACTGTGACCGTCACGAAGGTCGAACGTCCCGGCACGGATCTGATCTGGAGCGCGGACAATAATACCGCGACCGCGTCGGGCACTTGGGTGGTCGTCGCCGTGGCGATGAAGAAGACCGCCAATGGCACGGACGGGATCACCGCAGACGCCTTCACGCTCCGCTCCGGCGAGGGCTTCGCCACTCCCGTCCCCGACGAGTACTGGATGACGCCCGATTACTACCCCACCTTCAAGCATAGTCAGCCCTTCGGCAAGTCGGTTCCCCCTGGCGCGACCGTCACGTACAGCATCCCGTTCGATGTGGCCGGGGACGCCACGGACCTCCAGTTCGTTTTCGCCCAAGACCCCACGCCCCCGGTGGTCTTTGCCATCGGGAACGCCCACGCGTAGTGGGCGCTGCAGTCATCGCCTGGGCGAAGAGGGCGGTGAGAAAGGATGGACTCATCATGGCCCTCGCTAGCGATACTACGCAGTATTATGCGCGGCGACTACCTCTTGTGGCGGCGCTCCTCGTCGGTCTCCTGCTGACGGCCATGCCCGCACACACCGTGCGTGCCGCCACCTCGGTCTGTGTCGATCCGACCTCTTTCTCCTGCTACAACACAATCGGCGAGGCGGTCAGTGTCGTGAGCGATGGCGACACGATCTTCGTCCATGCGGGAACCGGAACCTATCACGAGCATGACATCACGATCGTCACGTCCATCGCCATCACCGGTTCCGGTGGCCCGATCCTCGATGCCGGTGGGCTCGGGCGCGGGTTCATCATCCAGCAGGGTGCGGCGGTGACGATCGGCGGGCTAACCGTGCAAGGTGGCAGCGGCGGGGGAATCAACAACGTTACCGGCGACCTCAGCCTCGTTGGCTGCCTGATCCGCAACAATAGTGGCCGAGGCATCATCAATGGCGGCACGCTGACGCTGAGCAATACGACCATCTCCGGCAATAGTGGCGGAGGCATCATCAATGACGGCACGCTGGCGTTAAGCAGTACGACCATCTCCGGCAACGGCAACACGATGACAAATGCGGGTGGCGGCGTCTTCAACCAACTCGGTACCATGACGATGGACAACAGCGCCATCCAGAATAATACCGCGTACGAGGGGGGAGGCGTCTACAATCTCGCCACCGTGACGATGACGAACGGCAGCACGATCAACTACAACCGGGCGCAGGGAGGCAGTGGGGGCGGGATCGAGAACCGCCACGCGCATCTGACGATGACGACCGGCAGCGCCATCTTGGGCAACACCGCCACGAGTGGCGATGGTGGGGGGGTGTTCAACGATGCGGGCAGCGTGATGACGCTCGACAACAGCACTGTCGGCGGCATCGGCTCGGACGGCAATACCGCGCATGGGAGTGGTGGCGGCATCTTCAATACCGGCGCCGGGAGCGCCGTAACAATCCAGAATCATAGTGGGGTGATCGGCAACATCGCGAATGGCACCCTAACCACCACCCAGGGTGGCGGCGGCATCGCTACTGGCTCTGGCGCGCAGACGACGCTAACCGGCAGCACGGTGAGCAAAAATCAAGTCGGCGTCGGAACGGGTAGCGGCGGCGGTATCGGGAATTTCGGGGGCAGTCTCACGCTCGCGAATATGACGGTCAGCGGCAATTCCGCGTACTTTGGCGGCGGCATCTACAATGGCTACGTAAGTACCCAAGGCATCGCGATGCTGACGAATAGCACTGTCAGCGGCAACTCCGGAGGGGCTGGCGGTGGTATCGTCAACTACGATGGATCGCTTACGATGCAAGGCAGTACGATCAGCGGCAATACTTCGTCCAATTACGGCGGCGGCATCTATAACGACGGTTCCACCAGCCCAGTGATGCTAACCAATAGCACACTGAGCGGCAACTCGGCGGCCACGTACGGAGGTGGCCTCTTCGCTCGATTCAACGCGGTCTCCTCACTGACCAATATCACGTTGAGCGGTAACACGGCGGCGGGCGCCAGCAATGGCATCTACCGCGATAGCGGCGCTGGCCCGACGACGCTGAAGAACACGCTCGTCGCCGATGGCTGCACCGGCACGATCACCTCCGGTGACTACAATCTGGATAGCGGTTCCTCCTGCGGCTTCGCCCAGCCCCATGACCTACGGAACAGCAACCCCCTACTCGGCCCCTTGCAGGTCAACACCCCCGGTTCCACCGCCACCCATGCCCTCCAGGGTGGTAGCCCGGCGGTTGATCGGGGTGGCACAAGCGCCAACGGCTGCCCGGCGACCGACCAGCGGGGTGTCTCCCGGCCGCAGGGCGGGGCGTGCGACATCGGCGCATACGAACTGATTCCGCCCAATCCCGTACCGCCGCCGCGACCGGGGCCGGTGGTGGGGCCGCCGCCCCCGGCGCCGCTCCCGCCGAGCGGGCGAGGAATGCCGGCGAGCGGTAACCCACCCGCCCCCGCACCGATACCAAGGCGCTGACGATCATGAGGGCAGCAGAGTCGTTGACCCGCCGATTGCACGGCAGCAGACGTGAGAAAGGAAGATCATCATGGTATTTCAGTGTAAGCGAACGAATCATCGTATGCGCTTCACCGGTATCGTCGTCATGGCCGCAACGCTGATGCTCGCCGCGTGCGGCGGCACGAGCGCGACCATCGCACCCGCGCCGACGACGGCCGCGACCGTTGCGCCCGTGGCGACGGTCGCAGTGGGCAATGGGCAGGCTGCGATTGCGCCGACGAGTGCGCCTGTCGCCACGGTGCGTGCTGCCGCAACGGAAAGCGTCGCGACCGTCGCACCCGCCGCTGTTGCGACCGTCGCACCCGCCGCTGTTGCGACCGTCGCACCCGCCGCTGTTGCGAGCGTTGCTGCGACCGTCGCCAAGTCGGCTGCCGCCCCGAATGCGAATGTCGGGTCCGCCGCAGGCAAGATTGATCCATGCACGCTGATTACCAAGGCGGATTACCTCGCGGTGATGGGCGACGCGGCGAATGACCCCGTGAAGAAGGATCGGCCGGCAGTCGCGACCTCCGGTTCCGCACGATCGTCCTGCGACTACAAGATCGCCTCGGCGGATAAGGTCGAGTTTGTGACGGTCAATGTCATGCAGCGCGATGCGAGCGCCGCTGCGGGGGTAGATATGAAGACGTACTGGGAGGGAACCAAGAAGGCATGGGCCAGCATGCAATCCACCGTCACCCCGCTGCCGGAAATCGGGCCGGAGGTCTTTCTGGTCGTCAATCCGCTGCTGGAGCAGATCGGCGCCGGAGGCGCGGTCCATTTCTTCAAGGGTGACGTGATATTCGATGTCCAGGCAGTGACGGGGAGCGGCACGGTGGTCGAGCAGAATGCCGCAGGCACGGTAGCCGCGAAAAAACTCGCCACCATGGCCTTTGGCCGACTCTAGGCACGCTTCCGCTAGATATGGTGGCCGAGGGAGCGCTCGCTGGGCAGGAAGAGTTCGTTGTACAAGTCAATCGCGCCCCGGTCGGTCAGCGAGGCGAGGTAGTAGGCGACGACGCGCTGCTGCGAGAGTTCCGGGCCAATCCCGATCCCAATGCCGATCTCGATGCCGATCATCGCGCGCCACCGTTGCGGCAGGAGGCGGCGGTGCTGGCTGAGGGCGATGAAGAGTTGCTCCATGATATGCCGCGCCTTGTATGCTTGCCGCGCGATCACCGGCCCGCGATAGACATTCTCCAGCAAAAAGGAGATCAACTGCTGAACATCCCGCTCCGACTCCGCGCCGAAGCCGATCACCGGGGCGCGGGCGGCGCGGGCGGCGTCGAGCGTTTCAATTCCCCACTCCGCGACGCGCCCGAGCGAGGTACGTTGCACATCGCTGATCAACGAATTGATCATGTGCCGCCGGATGCGCCGCACAAAGAGCGCCTCGCGCCCCTGGATGTCTGGCACCTCGCGCCGCGCCGTTTCCGCACTCCTGAGCCAGACGCGGCAGTCGTTCGCCTCCGCCCAGCCCTGGAGATGGTCGAGGGCGAGCATGCGCGATTCGATCGCGTCCTGCACATCGTGCGTCGCGTAGGCGATAACGTCCGCGAGGTTGCAAACCTGCGCTTCGAGCGAAGGCTGGGCGGTGCGCACATAGTCGCCCGATGTGACGGGGAGATCAAAGGGCGTCTGATGGCGGGCGATCCCTTCGCGGCAGGCCCACGTCAGGTCGAGGCCGGGATAGTCCGCGTAGTTAACCTCGATCTCCTCGACGACGACGAGCGAGTGGAAGTTGGAGTCCCAGCCGCCCTGATCGGCGAGCACGGCATTGAGCGCCGTTTCGCCGGTGTGGCCGAATGGTGTGTGGCCGAGATCGTGCCCGAGGCAGATCGCCTCCGTGAGCGGTTCGGAAAGGTCGAGGAGCGTCGCGATCGCGCGGCCGATCTGCGCCGTTTCCAGCGTGTGCGTCAGCCGCGTGCGGAAAAAATCGCCCTCCGAAACGACCATCACCTGCGTCTTGTGTTGCAGGCGGCGGAAGGCGTCGGCGTGGACGATCCGGTCGCGGTCGTGCGCGAAGGCGGGGCGCGGGTCGTCGTTCGCGCGCGGCGGGGCGTGGCGTCGGTCGGTGTAGGGCGCGGTTTCGGGCGTGCGGAGGAAAGAAAGGACTCCGGGCGCCCCCTGGGCGGGATGAGGACTGAGGACTGAGTCGGTCATCATACTGCCCCGCTTCCGCCAAATGCCTGCACACCTCATTGCATTTGCAAAGTGTACCACGATGTATTGGTGGGTCGAGGAAGTGAGGCGATCCCCGTTCAGTCCTCAGTCCTCAGTCCCTCGTATCTTCTTCGCCCGCAGGCCGTGGATGTAGCAGGCGTGATGCCAGAGTTCGGAGCGGGGGATGCCGGTCGCGGCGACATCCCAATGGGCGAGGACGCAGCCGTTGACGATGCGGATACCCGCCGCGCGGTAAATGTCGCGCTCGGCATCGTCGAAGCCGTTGATGATCGGCCCGAACATCCGCCACAGAACCGGCGTGCCTGTTTGTGCCATCTCTTGTGCGAGGGTGCGGGCGAAATGGCTGGGCAGGAAGGAG
The DNA here is from genome assembly GCA_038231255.1 of Thermomicrobiales bacterium. Taxonomy (GTDB): domain Bacteria; phylum Chloroflexota; class Chloroflexia; order Thermomicrobiales; family JALYUS01; genus JALYUS01. Next base: position 25,418 of record JBBRLR010000036.1, read on the forward strand.
ACGACGCAGTCCACCGGGTGCGGCGCGGCGAGGAGCGACGGGTAGCAGGGATCGCCAAGGATCGCCGCGTGATCCGGGCAGATCGGGATGACATCGAGGCCCCATTCGCGTCGCATCACCTCATACGCCTTGAACGCCTCGTACGGCGGCTTGCGGAGAATGCGGTAGAAATCCTGATCCGCCCCATTGTCCGCGCCATCTTCCGGCCCATACTCCCGACCGAGGGCGTAGACCGCGTAGCGCATCTCGGTTGTCAGGCCGTCTCGGAATTCCATCGCTCCGCTCGGGGGTAAGGACTGAGGACTGCGGATGCCCTTTGGGCGGTATGAGGACTGAGGGGTAATGCTCCATCCCTACGAAAGTGTACCATCGAGTATACCAAACGGATTGGTCGGCGCGGGAGCGAGGGCTGGCTGATATACTGCACGCTTGATGATGCGGAGCTGACGGAGCGAGTAGGAGAGGGCAGTGATGGAATTGAAATTAGCGTCCGCGATGAGCCGGTTGGGGACGGAGACGGCGTTTGAGGTGCTGGCGCGGGCGCGGGCGCTGGAGGCGCAGGGGCGATCGGTGATCCACCTCGAAATCGGCGAGCCGGATTTCGACACGCCCGCGCACATTGTCGAGGCGGCGAAGCGTGCGCTCGATGAGGGCTACACGCACTACGGCCCGGCGGCGGGCCTGCCCGAACTGCGCGAGGCGATTGCGCACGAGATTTCGATCAGTCGTAGCATCGCCGTCCAGCCCGATCAGGTTGTTGTGACGCCCGGCGGCAAGCCGGTGATGTTCTACGCGATCCTCGCCCTCTGCGAGGCGGGCGACGAGGTGATCTACCAGAACCCCGGCTTCCCGATCTACGAGTCCATGATTAACTTCGTCGGCGCGAAGGCGGTACCGCTGCCACTGCTGGAAGAAAAGGGTTTCGCTTTCAGCATCGAGGACCTGAAGTCGCGCATCACGCCGCGCACGAAGATGCTGGTCATCAACTCCCCCGCCAACCCGACGGGCGGCGTCATCCCTAAGGAAGACCTCGCGGCGATTGCCGAACTGGCGCTGAAGCACAACTTCTGGGTGCTTTCGGACGAAATCTACTGCCGCCTTCAATACGAAGGCGCGCATTCCTCCATCGCCGCCGAGCCGGGCATGGCCGACCGCACGATCATCCTCGATGGCTTCTCGAAGACCTACGCGATGACGGGCTGGCGGATGGGTTACGGTGTCGTGCCATCGAACCTCGCGCCGAGCATCGTCAAGTTGATGGTCAACTCGAACTCCTGCACGGCGTCGTTCACGCAGCGCGCGGGCGTCGCGGCGATCACCGGCCCGCAGGATGAGGTGGACCGGATGCGCGCCGAGTTCCGGCGGCGGCGGGACGCGGTCGTCGCAGCCCTGAACGCCATCCCCGGCGTCCGGTGCGAACTGCCGAAGGGCGCGTTCTACGCCTTCCCGAATGTCTCCGGCACCGGCCTGTCGGAGCGCGAAATCGCCGACCGGCTCTTGCAGGAGGCGGGCGTCGCCACCCTCGCGGGGACGGCGTTCGGCGAGTACGGCGCGGGCTACCTCCGCCTTTCCTACGCCAACTCGATGGAAAACCTGATGGAAGCGACCCGCCGCATCGGCCAGTTTGTGGAAAGCCTCGCGGCGGTACCGGCGGGCTGAGTCATCGAGCGATTCACCAAAATGCCCCTCCCGATACCGGGAAGGGCATTGCGAGTGCATGTGGATCAGTGATTGAGCGCGGTGATAAAGCCGCCGTTGACCTGCGACGCGAGCGGCACGCCGACGGGGTAGGCGTAGTTCGGATACGCGTAGCCGTACGGATAGCCGGCGTAGTTCGGGGCCGCGTAATACGGGACGCCGTAGTAGCCGTCGCCGACTGCAGCGTAGGTGCAGCCGTTGTTGTCGCAGAACGGCGCGCGGAGTGGGTAGCCGCCGTACAGCCGGGCGTAGTAGCAGGAATAGTCGCCGTTGGTGCAGCCGAGCTTCTGGAAGGCCACCGGATCAACGGCGGCGGAGACTGACCCCGCGCTGCCCAGTCCGATAACGAGAAGCGCGGCGCCAATCGCGCCAACCGCGCAAAGGCGACGAAGACGATGGAACATGTGCATCCCCTTTCTCGAAGCGTCGCGACCGGCCGATGCGGGCGCGGACAGTTCATATTCACCCAATGAACGTGCCGCTACTGCATTCGGTTCTTGCGCGACGATCCACACGACACCACTGCGGCATTCGCCAGTCGAAACGATCATACGGCGACGCGGATTCCTGCACAATGTCCAAACGTGCAAATTTTGTGCGGATGATCGGGCCACACCCACCGTGTTCTTTCGTATGGCGGCTGTCAGCGTCGCCCGGTGACGAGGATCACCGCCGCCGTGCCACCGCCTTCGCGCCGCTCCTCCGCACGGATGGCGTCCAGGACTTCCCGCGTCAGCTCGGCGTGTTGCGTCGGCACGAGCGCCGCGACCGCTGCCGCCATCCTGCGGTTGTTCTTCAGCATCGCCTCCCACTGTTCCTCCGCCGTCCCGTGCCACTGCATCGCGATGTCGTGCGTCGCGTCTGTCACCTGCCGGAACCCCGCCGCGCGCAGATGTCCGGCCAACTCCCCCGACGCAGAAAAGCGGAAGCGATGCGGCTCGCCCGGCGCGGGTTCCGGCAGGTGACAGACGCGACGCACGACGGCGAGCGGTCGCATCTGCGCGTTCCGCTCCGGTGGCCCCCAGATCAGGCAAACGACCTGGCCATCCGGCACGAGCACGCGCCGCATCTCGCCGAGCGCCTTTTGGATATCGGGGAAGAGCATCGCCCCGAAGCGGCAGGTGACGGCGTCGAAGGAGCCGTCCGGGAAGGGGAGCGATTCGGCGTCCGCCTGCCGAAAGGCGATAGTGGCGACGCCACGCGCGCGGGCGTTCTCCTCCGCGCTGGCGAGCATTTCCGGTGTGAGATCGGTTGCGGTGACCTGACCGTCGGGGGCGATAGCGGCGGCGATGGAGAGGGCAGGCTCTCCTGGCCCGCTTGCCACGTCGAGCACGCGCATGCCGGGGTGAACGGCGAGGGCGTTAATCATCAGGTCGGTCGCCGCCTGCCACATCCCGCCCCGCGCGCCAGTCATCGTGCGCCAGACTACGGCGCGCTCCGCCCAGTTCCGGCGCATTTCCTCTTTCCGTTCGTCATTTGTGGCGGGGTCGGGGGTGGACATGAAGTCGTTCCTCTCGCTGCGATAGAAGGTGCCGTACTCACTGCACTTCCGCCCCTACGGCAATTCTTTCTGGCTTTCGATCTTCGCGTCGTCCAGTTCCATGCCGATGCCGGGCAGGGTCGGGAGCGGGATGAAGCCGTTCTGTGGCTCGACGGGGTTTTTGAGGAACCACTGGTGGATCGTGTTCCATTTGATGAGGTATTCCTGCATCGGGCAGAGCGTGATGGGTTGCGCGTAGAGGAAGTTGGCGGTCGCGGGCGTCGAGTGGCCGTGCGGGATCAGTTGCACATCGTAGACGCTGGCGAGGGCGGCGATTTTGAGCAATTCGGAGATGCCGCCCGCCCAGTAGATGTCCGGCTGGTAGACGTGCATCGCGTTCGCCTGCATCAGTTGGTGGATGCCCCAGCGGGTGTACTCATGCTCCGCGCCGGAGACGGCGATGCCGTGGCCGATCTTCGCCGTGATGGAAGCGTACGATGCGATCTTGTCCGGCAGCACCGGCTCCTCGATCCAGCGCGGCTGATACTCCGCGAACCGCTCGGCCATCGCCAGCGTGTACGGCACATCCCACGACATCCACGCGTCAATCATGATGTCCACGTCCGGCCCCGCCGCCTCGCGCAGTGTGCGCATCAGCTCGACGTTCTTCGCGATCCCGGCGCGGCCGTCCGCCGGGCCCCAGCGGGGGAACCACTTGGTCGCGGTGAAACCCTTGCCGACGATCTCCTTCGTCACCGTAGCGGCACGGTCGGGGTCGAGGCCGTAGCCGAGCGCGGAGGCGTAGGCGGGCAGCGTTTCCCGCACCGGCCCGCCGAGCAGGACATAGACGGGTACATTCGCCCACTTGCCCTTGAGGTCCCACAGCGCGCAGTCAATCGCGCTGATCGCCATCATCTCGACGCCCTTGCGGCCATGCACGGCGGCGCGATAGAGGACATCCCAGAGCCGTTCGATGGCGAGCGGGTCCGCGCCGAGCAGGTAGTGCTTCATGCTCTGCTTGATGATGAATGCCTGATCCGGCGTGATCGGACCGCCGATACCGGTTATCCCCGCGTCTGTCTCGATGTGGACAAAGGTCGAGGTCATCCGGTATGCGCCCTCGGTGGCGGGCGGCAGCCACCCCGCGCCCTCGTTCTTGAACTGTGGATAGATGTCCACCGGCCGAATCAGCCGCTCCTCCCAGAAGACGCCTGGAAAATCCATCGTGCCCGTGTATTGGATGCACCGTACCGCCGTGATCTTCATCGTCCATCGCTCCTTCCTGTCCTCGATTCGATCGGACGAGCATAGCGCAGGCGCGGAAGGATGTCATTCGGTGAATCCTAACTCTCGGCATGACGAGAACGCATAAGCCTGCCGCCACCGAAATAAATACACTGCAGGGCTTTCGCGCAGTGCTATACTGCCGCGTGGAGAATGACCGTCCGACACTTTAGGGCAGGAAATGAACGAGACGACCGCAAGCGCGCCCGCCACGACCTACGACGACATTACGACGAATGTCCTTTCCCTCGGCACGGGGAAGGGAGCGGTCGCCGCCGGGCGGGTGCCTCCGGGCCTCGTCATCGCGGGCCTGTTCTTCGGCGACCGCACAGTTTTTCGCCGCGTCGAACGCGGCCTAACGCACCTGCCGTCCGATCCGAACCGGGGTGTGGCGGAAGTCGTCGTGCTGGACGCCGGGCCGGATTTGGCGCGCGTTTCGGCAGGTGTCGCGTGGCTGGAGGCGGAGGGCGGCGTCTGGACAGTCGTGCTCGGCGAATCGCTCGCGCCCCGGATGGATATTGACCTCTGGCTTGCCGAGCGGGGCGAAGCTGGCGCGGCGATTGCCATTGACGGCCCGCGCGGCCTGTCCCGACTGTTCGGGGACAAGTTCACCGCGATCCGCGCCCCAATCACCGAGGCGGCGTCGTTCGATGATCTGCTCGGCGATCCGACGTTGCCGGATGCACTCCGCGCCCGGCGCGTGGGCATCCGCCGCCGTCGTGTGACGAGCGTGGACGAGGCCGAGACGCGCACCGTCACGCCGCAGAGCACGAGCCTGAACGAACCCGGCTCCGGCCTGACACCGGACGATCCCGCCGTCGCCCTGCCGCAGTTCCGCTTCATCTTCACCGAGGCCGAGGAGTTCAAGCGCGTCCGTGCCGCCCTCGAGGAACCCGCCCCCGACACGCACGACCTCTACGGCGAAGCGCTCATTCTTCCAGTGCTGAGTACTGAGGAAAAAGTGCTGAGTATGGGAGATGAACCTCAGCACTCAGCACTCAGCACTCAGCACTCCGACCGTGAGGTCATCGTCGTCGGGGCGATGGCATGGCGACGGGTTTCGACGGGATGGACGCTAGTCATCGGGCGGGTGCGGACGCGGTCGTCGCTCGTGGATCGCTGGCTGGACGATGGCGAGGGGGATCAGCGCACGCGTGTCCTGCTCGCGACCGTCAACAAGCGCGGCAGCACCGAGCAGCCCGTCGCGATTGATCTCCTGTGTCGCGTGACCGACCTGCGCCCCGAAATGCGCGACGCGGATGCACCCTTCGACCCCATCGCCCCCGGTCAGGAACCCGTCGTCACCCTCGTCCGCACCGCCGCCTTCGCACTCAGCAATGAGCAACGAGCGGAGGGAGCAGTTGCTCTTCCATAGCACGACCGCATTCCAGATCGGCGGGCTGGCCGTTAAGTGGTACGGCCTGTTTATCATGTCGGGCGTGATCGTCGCGACACTGCTCGCCCATCGCCTCGCGCCGACCAAGGGTGAGGACCCGGAGCATATCTGGGGATTGTTGCCCTATCTCGTCGTCTTCGGCATCGTCGGCGCGCGGATCGCCTACGGCCTCGTCCGGCACGACCAGTTCGACAGCCCGATTGAATTGATTACCAAATTTCGGACGGGCGGCATCGCCATCCAGGGCGCGATCCTCGGCGCATGCATCGCGGGATGGGTGTATTGCCGCGCCAAAGGGATCCGCTTTCTCCGGTGGGGGGACATCATCGCGCCCGGCTTGTCGCTCGCGCAGGGGATGGGCCGCTGGGGAAACTACGCCAATCAGGAGGAGTTCGGCCGCCCGACGACGTTGCCGTGGGGCATCTCGATCTCGCCCGACCGCTTGCAGGCGAAGTGCGAGGCGAGCGGTGGCGCGGACTGTTTCGCCCCGACGCAGCACTTTCACCCCGCGTTCCTGTACGAATCCATCGCGGATGTTGCCATCGCGCTTGTGCTCGTCTTTCTGTTCACGCGCGTGATGGTACCGAAACGCTGGCGGGATGGCGACATCTTCGGCATCTATGCGATCCTCTACGGCGTGACGCGCCTCTTTACAGAGTCCATCCGGGTGGACCGCGCGCACATCGGCCCGCTGCCGGGCGCGTACTGGGCCTCGTTCCTTTTTATCCTCATCGGCCTCCTCCTGATTCTACGTAACCGGCGGCTGCCTGCCCCGAATTACGCGCTGCCCACGCCGCCGAGCGACCTCGAAACGACGCGCGCCGCTGTCCCTGCCGCCGCTGCCGCCGTCGTGGAAGTCACCGCCCGTGCTGACCGCTCCACCGATGATGAGGACGACACTATGCCGCAATCGAACGTGACGCGCTTCCGCACCGGCTACCGCCGCAGCTCGCCCCGTGAGAACGGCGCTGCCTCTGCTGCTCCGGCCAATGTCCGCTCGTCCGATGATGAGGACGATGACGGCGCATTGACGTAATACTCTTTCGCGATGGAAATGGCGGCATAGATACTCTGCCCTCGTTTCGTAGGGGCGATTCGTGAATCGCCCTCGTACGGCGGCAGGGCGCTCTGAGGAAGGCACGGATATCCGGGGCTGGCGATTCAAGCATCGCCCCTACGAACAACATTGCTATCGCAAAAGAATATCATTTCCTTCGTTCCCTTTCGCTGCGACAGCGTACTGCACACGCATCCTGAAATGATCGCATATACGTAGCAACCTTGCACGGTAACAAATTTTCATTGCCTTCCGATATGCCGCAATTTTGACTTTATTCTCCCTACTGTGATAGGGTGCACAAATTCGTCGAACTCTACGCCGCCGGTGTCATCGGGTTGCGCGCGGATGGACGGATGGGGATGGGGAAGGGAAAACCAGATGCCTATTTCTACTTTCGCTCGTTGCGCGCCTCACCTGTCGCGTCCGTTTGTCGCCGTTATGGTGGCTCTCATTGCTCCGGCGGGGAGTGTGCATCGGGTTGTGCGCGGTGGCCTGTTTTGTCGCGCTCGCTTTCCATATGGAGCGAGTGGCGGCGGCGAGTTACACGGTTAATGCGCTCACGGACATCGGCACTGGGTCGGGCACAGTGGGTGATCTACGCTACGTGATCACGCAGGTCAACGCCAGTAACGATCCGGGGAACACGATCACGTTCAGCATCACGGGGACGATCACGCTGAGTAGCGCCTTGCCCGCACTCAACAAGCCGGTGGCGATCACAGGGCCGACGAGCGGCACGGGCATGACGGTGGATGGCGGCAACGCGGTGGGGGTCTTTGTCGTCAACGGCGGGGTGACGGCGAGCATCGCGAACCTGACCATCGCCAATGGGAATACGGGCGACGGCGGCGGCATCTACAACCACTGAAGTGGTGGTATGATCCGATCCGTTTTGGCGTTCATGAGAGATGCTTACCGCGCGCAGTGGTCTCTGCATGATGGGCGATGGGCGATGGGCGAAGCCGACATTGGGGGGCAGATGCAAACACGCGTTTTGTGGGGACGATGTTCGGGCGGTACGGGCGCGCCGGGGCGACGCGGGCGGCAGGGGTACGCGCAGGCGGTGATCCTGGCCATGCTTCTGGCGCTGGCCGGGTTCGTCCTGCAAGCGGTGCCGCAGACCGTGCATGCGGCGAACCCGCCGCAGTACACGATCAGTACGGGCGATGGCTCCATGCAGTCGGCGCAGATCAACCATGCGTACAGCACGCAACTCTCGGCCGCCGTGGTGCAATCGGGAAACTTCGCCCAGACCGTTCCCGGCATCGCTGTGACCTTCACCGCCCCCGCGACCGGTGCGAGCGGCACCTTCGCCGCTACGGGCACGAACACGACCACCGTCACCACCAATGGCACCGGGCTGGCGACGGCCTCCGTCCTGACCGCCAACGGCACGGCGGGCCCCTTTACCGTCACGGCGTCAGCCCCGAACGCGACATCGAACTTCTTTTTTGAGACGAATACCGCGACCAACACCACTGGCCAGCCCGCGGTGTTGAGCATTGGCGACGGCAGTAGCCAGGCCGCGCAGATCAACACCGCGTTCAGCACACGACTGTCCGCTGCGGTGTTTGATGGCAGCGGCAACTACGTGCAGGGCGCGGTGGTGACGTTTACCGCCCCCGCGACCGGCGCCAGCGGCACCTTCGCCGATACCCACACCGCCGTCACCACCGCGACCACCAGCTCTACCGGGCTGGCAACGGCCTCGGTGTTCACCGCCAACGGCACCGCCGGGCAGTACTTTGTGGAGGTCATGGTCGGCACGCTGAATAACAGCTTTGCCCTAAAAAATACGCTGTACAACCCGAACGGCGTGCCGGACACGATCAGTACCTCGGACGGTGGTAACCAGCAGACGAAGATTGACACCACGTTTGCGAAAGCGATTCAGGTCGTGGTCCTTGACGGCAGTGGCAATTACGTCCAGAACATCACCGTCACCTTCACGGTGGTGGCGGGAAACACGGGTGCGGGTGGCACCTTCGCCAACGGCACCACGACGACTACGGCTCCCACGGGAAGCACGGGGCTTGCCACGTCCTCCGCCCTCACCGCCAATCATGCCGCCGGGAACTTCACGGTGATGGTCACGGCAGGGCAGGTTTCCACGAACGTCTCCGAGACAAACCTCGCCATTGACACGACGACCAAGCTCGCCAGCACGGCCAACCCCTCCGTGGTTGGTCAATCGGTGACGCTCACGGCAACGGTAACGCCCGCGAGCGGCAACGGTACGCCCGGCGGCACGGTCGTGTTCAAAGATAACGGCGGCGTGATCGCCGGTTGCGGGAGCGTGACGCTCAACGCCGCGCAGGCGACCTGCACCCCGGCGAGCCTGTCCCTGGGTACGCATCCTCTCACCGTGGAGTATAGCGGCGACGCTGCCTACAACCCAAGCACGGGGTCGTTGTCACAGGTTGTGAACCAGGCGTCCACGACCACGGGCCTCACCTCCTCGTTGAACCCGTCCACGGTGGGCCAGAGCGTGATGTTCACGGCGACGGTGAGCGTCACTGCGCCCGGTGGCGGCACGCCCACGGGCATGGTGACGTTCAAAGACAATGGCGCCACGATCGGCACGGGTACGCTCATGAATGGGCAGGCGACCTATAGCACCAGCGCCCTCAGCGCCGCGACTCACCCGATCACCGCCGTGTATGGTAGCGACAGCAACTTCACCGGCAGCACATCGTCGGCGGTGAATCAGGACGTGCGCAACCCCGCTCCGGCCATTACCACGATCAGCCCCGCCGCCGCCGTCACGCACGCCTCCGCTACCACGGTGACGATCACCGGCACCGGCTTCGTATCCACGTCCGCCGTTCACTTCGGCGCGGATACGCTGGTCACCACCTATGTCTCGCCGACCCAACTCACCGCCGTGATCCCAACCGCCGACCTCGGTATTGTGGGTAGTGTGACGGTGACGGTGGTGAACCCCACCCCCGGTGGCGGCAGTTCCAACGCCGTGACCTTCACCGTCGAACCCGGCCCCCCGGCGTCGCTCATTCCGATCCCCGCCACGCCGCAAGATGTGCCGGTCACCACTACCATTTCGCTCAGCGTCACGGTGAAAGACAGCTTCGGCAACGTGGTCGCCGATGGCACGACGGTGACATTCAGTGCAACGACGGTGAGTGGGGCGACCGCGAGCCTTCCCAATAGCGGCGCGACGACGACGACCAACGGGGTCGCCACGATCACCGCCACCGCGAACACGACAGCGGCGGGGTCGTACACAGTCACAGCCACCGCGAATGGACAGAGCGCGACCTTCACGCTCACCAACACCCCCGGCCCACCCGCCCACCTCACCGCGAGTGCGGGCGCGTCGCAGCACGCCACGGTCGGGACCGCCTTCGGCAGCGCGCTGCAAGCGACCGTCACCGACGCGAGCAGCAACCCGGTTCCCGGCGTGACGGTTACCTTCACGGCGACGACCGCCACCACCGGCGCGTCCGCCACACTGAGCAACGGCGGCACCGCGACGACGGGCGCGAACGGGCAGGCAAGCGTGACCGCAACCGCGAACACGCACGCGGGCGGCTATACCGTCATGGCAAGCGCCAGTGGCATTGGCTCCCCGGCGACCTTCACACTGACCAACGATCCCGGCGCACCGGCGACGCTCGCCGCCAACGCGGGGACGACGCCGCAGAGCACCACCGTCAACACGACCTTCACCGTCCCGCTTGCGGTCACGCTGACCGACCACGACGGCAACCCGATCAGCGGCGTGACCGTCACCTTCACCGCCCCGGCGAGCGGCGCGAGTGGAGTCTTCACCGGTAGCGGGAACACGGCCACCGCGCCGACCAATGCCCAGGGTGTGGCGACCGCGCCGAGCATCACCGCGAATAGCACAGCGGGTGGCTATAGCGTCGCGGCGAGCGGCGGCGGGGTGACGAACGCCACCGCCTTTGCCCTCACCAATCTGGCGGGCGCGCCGAGCAGGATTGTCGTCACGGCGGGCGGCGGCCAGCACGCCACCGTCGGCACCGCGTTCGGCACGGCACTGGCGGCGACGGTCACGGACGCGAGCGGCAACGTCGTGCCGAATGCCACCGTCACCTTCACCGCTCCGACGACCGGCGCGACCGCCACCTTCCCCGGTGGCGCAACGGCGACCGCGACGACGAACGCGCAGGGCGTCGCGACCGTCCCGACCCTGACGGCAGGGACAACAGCGGGTGCCTTCACTGTGACGGCGAGCGCGCCCGGTACCGGGACCCCGGCGACCTTCGCGCTGACCAACGATCCCGGGGCACCGGCGAGCGTCACCGCGACGGCAGGGACGCCGCAGAGCGCGCCGGTGACGACGACCTTCCCGGTCGCCCTCGCGGTGCGAGTCGCCGATCAGCATGGCAACGCCGTGCCGAACGTCACGGTCACCTTCACCGCTCCCACGACTGGCGCGAGCGGCACCTTCGCGGGGGGTGGGACGAACGTGACGATCCCGACCCCTGCCCAGGGCGTCGCCATCGCGCCCGCGTTCACCGCCAATGACACGGTGGGCGGCTACACCGTCACGGCGACGGTCAGTGGGGTGGGAACGGCGGGGCGTTTCAGCCTGACGAACACGGCGGCGGCGCTGCAGAGCATCACCCTCAGCACCCCCGCGAACCTGGGCAGCCCGCCGAGTGTGAAGGTGGGGCAGACGGTGGCGTTCACGGCGATGGGGACGTATGCCGATGGCAGCACGCAGAACCTGAGCAGTCAGGTGCAGTGGTCGTCGGATACAGCGGGGGTAGTGACGGTGGACGCGGCGGGGAAGGTGACGGGGGAGAGTCCGGGGACGGGGACGATCACGGCGACGCTGAATGGGGTGACGCAGCGGGTGGTGGTGACGGTAGCGGGGCCGACGCCGGTGGGGATCATCGTGGCGCCCGCGCCCGCAGCCCGACCGAGCGGGGCGACTGGCCAGCCGGGAGCGCCCGCACCGGCGCCCGTGCCACGCTCATCCGGTGGAGCGGCAGCGCCTGCCGCCGCGACGAGCGGGTCACCACCTGCACCCATCCCCGCCGGGCGCTAGAGGGGAACGCCTTCACCCCTGCGCGCGCCGGTGGTTTGCCCCCTACTGTCCTCGGTTCGGCAGTAGGGGGCGTGAGATGAGAGTGCGTTTTACTCTTCTTCCTCGTCGTCCTCGTCCCAGAGATCGGCCTCGACATCCGGCTCGTCAATCAGTTCGTCGGCGGCGGAGCCGACCCAGGCGAGGGTGTGGTTGCCGATCACGACGGGGCTGCCGTCGAGCGCGCCGAGCCGCGCGAGTTGCTTGGAGATGCCGGTACGGTCGAGGACGCGCTGGAGCCGGGAGACGGCTTCGTCGAGATCGAAGTTCGTCATCGCGACGACGCGTTCGATCTGCGTGCCGCGCACGACGAAGGTACCGTCGTGCAGGCGGGCGGCGTGCCAGCGGCGCTCCGCGTTCGGGGAAACAAGGCGCTCGGTCGGCATCTCCTTCACCGGCAGCGGCAGTTCGGCGAGGATGGCGGCGACGCGGTTGATGATCGGGCGCAATCCCTCGCCCGTCGCGGCGGAGCAGGGGAAGACCTCGTATCCTTCCGCCGTCAGCGCGTCGCGGGTCGCCGGGAAATGGTCGCGCGCCTCCTGGGTGTCCATCTTGTTAAAGGCGACGATCTGCGGGCGGGCGGCGAGA
>JBBRLR010000037.1:0-37585 GCA_038231255.1 Thermomicrobiales bacterium
GGCACGACGGAAGTCGCCGTCATTTCGCTCAATGGCATCGTCGTTGCCCGCTCGATCCGCGTTGGCGGCAACCGGTTCGACGACGCGATTGCCAACTACATCAAGCGCAAATACAACCTCGCGATCGGCGAGCGGACGGCGGAAGAGATCAAGATCCTCTTGGGCAGCGCGATGCCGCTCGATGAGGATGTTGTGATGGATGTCCGGGGGCGCGATCAGGTCGCCGGTCTGCCGCGCACGATCCAGATCCACGCCAACGAAGTGACCGAGGCGATCACCGAACCACTCGAAGCGATCATTGGCGCGGTGCGCGGCGTCCTCGAAGAAACACCACCGGAACTCTCGTCGGACATCATTGACAAGGGGATGATCCTCACCGGCGGCGGTGCGCTGCTGCGCAACCTCAACGAACTGCTGACCGAAGTGACCGGCGTCCCCTGCTACGTCGCGGAAGACCCGCTCTCCTGCGTCGCGATCGGCACCGGCCTCGCCCTCGAACACCTCGATGTCCTCCGCGACAGCCTCAATACGATGTAGGGAGGTTGAACCACGAAGAGGGAAGGAGAGAAAAGAAAATTCTTATCTCCTCCCCTCTTCGTGTCCGTCGTGCCTTCGTGGTTCAATTCTTTCTCCCCGCTCCTGGGCGGCGGCGACTTCGAGGCGGATAGCTTCGGGAACATCGTCGAGCGACGCCCAGCCATAGAAAACGAGACAGCCCCAGCAGTTGACGCGATGGTAGGTGCCGATCTCCACGTAGACCTCATCGGGGCGCACGGTGCGCCTGCCGCATCCGCAGGGCATCGTCGTGCTCGCGCGATGAACGGTATGCGGCCACGGAATCGCAAAGGCCGGCAGATTGTCGTCAGGGGTTCGGGATATTGGCGGCACGGAGCAGCGCCTTCCAGTCCGTCGAACGCGGTGCGTGCGGCGCGCTCGCATCGCCGCTTCCCTGCCAGGTGACGATATAGAGCGTTTCATCCGGTCGCGTGAGCATCAATGTATGGCGGGCAACGAGCGTCGCGTACTGCGTGTAGCGGGCCGGATCGTTCAGGGCGGCGATCTCGGCAGAGAGGGTTTGCTGCTCCCGTCGCGCGTCGTCCAGATCCCGTTGCCGCACCGCGACTTCGCCCGTCAAGCGGCGCACCGTCTGTTCCTGACGGACAAAGCCGACCGACGCATAGGCCGTCGCAAGAAGCAGGCCGATGAGGATCACCGCCCGCTGTACCCGCGCGATGCCGCGCCTGCTCCGTTGTCCCACCGACTGACGCATTGTATCGCCCTGCTTACCGCCCATGAATCAGACATGTACGTACAGTAGTCGTGGCATGGAAGCATGTCAAGCCTCGGAAAATGCGTAAATTTCGTTTAGCGCTACGTTATAGCGACGGACGCCGATCTTTCCACGGTGTCGCCTGCTCGTAGGCGTGCGCGACCCGTAAGCAGATTCCCTCGCCGAGAGCCGGGCCGAGGATTTGCAGCGCAATCGGCAGGTCGCCCTTGAAGCCGCAGGTGAGCGAGATGCCGGGTATCCCCGCCATGCTCGCCGGGATCGTCAGCACATCGCACAGGTACATCGCAAGCGGATCGTTGGTCTTGGAACCGAGCGGGAACGCGACGGACGGCGAAGTCGCCGTCACGATAGCGTCTACTTTCGTGAAGGCGTCGTCGAAATCGCGCTTGACGAGCGTGCGCGTTTTTTGCGCCTTGATGTAGTAGGCATCGTAATAGCCGGACGAGAGGGCGTACGTGCCGAGCATGATCCGCCGCTTGACTTCCGGTCCGAAGCCCTCGCTGCGCGTCAGTTCGTAGGAGTCGCGCAGATCGCCCGCCTGGTGCGAATAGCCGTATTTGACGCCATCGAAGCGCGAAAGGTTGGCCGAGCATTCCGCCGGGGCGACGATGTAGTAGGTCGCGAGGCCGTACTTGGTGTACGGCAGTGAGATCGGCACCGCCTCCGCGCCCAAGCGCTCCAGTTCGGCAATCGCCGCGCGCACCGCCGACTCGACTGCCGCATCCATCCCCTCGATGAAATACTCTGCCGGGATGCCGATGCGCAGACCGCGCAAGTCGTCCGTCAGCGCGGCGCGGTAATCGGGTACGGGATCGGGAAGACTCGTGCTATCCAGCGGGTCGTGCCCGGCGATTGCGCCGAGGAGGATCGCGGCATCTTCCACCGTACGCGCGAACGGTCCGATGCAATCGAGGCTGCTACCAAAGGCGATCAGGCCATAGCGGGAGACACGGCTGTAGGTCGGCTTTAGGCCGACGACGCCACAAAACCCGGCGGGCTGGCGGATACTGCCGCCCGTGTCGGAGCCGAGCGACCCCATCGCCTCCCGCGCCGCGACCGCCGCCGCTGGACCACCCGACGACCCGCCCGGCACCATATCGAGGTTCCACGGGTTACGCGTCGGCCCATAGGCGCTGTTCTCGGTGCTTGATCCCATCGCGAATTCGTCCGTGTTCGCCTTGCCGAGAAAGACCGCGCCCTGTGCCCGCAGCCGCTCCACCACCGTCGCATCGTACGGCGAGCGGAACCCTTCGAGGATTTTGCTCCCGGCGGTCGTCGGCGCGTCGGTGGTAACGAGGACATCTTTGAGGGCGAGCGGGATACCGGTGAGCGGCTGGGCGTCGCCGGACGCGATGCGGCGATCCGCTTCGGCGGCTTGCGCACGCGCGTTCTCCGCACCTGTATGCAAGTACGCATGGACGCGACCATCCACGGCGGCGATCCGGTCGAGATGCGCTTCGGTCAACTCCGTCGCGGCGATTTCGCGGCGGTCGAGCAAGCGGCGCGCTTCGGCGATGGTGAGGTCGGTCAGATTCGCGGTCGTCGCGCCCATCAGGATTCCTCCAGCACGGCGTCCACCTCGATGAAGTTGTCTTCGGTGCGCGGGGTGTTGGCGAGCGCGACCGGCGTCGGCAAGGACGGTCGTACGGTGTCGTCGCGCAGGACGCTCGTCACGGCGATCACCTGCGCGGTCGGCGGGATGGCGGCGGTGTCCACCTCCTGCAACTGGTTGATGTGGTCGAGGATGCCGTCCAACTGGCCGCGCAAGGTGTCCAACTCCTCGGGCGAGAAGCGGAGATAGGCGAGCGCCGCCACATGGTGCACCTCGTCACGGGTCAGTTCCGCCACAGCGCTTCCTCCTTCTCGCCCGGTGCATGCACGCCGCATGACCGCCCGCAATGGTATCACGACTCATGGCGCCGCGCTGATGCCCGCTGCCGAAAAGTGCGTTCGGCCCGTTCCGGTTATCGCTAGCCGATGACGAATTTCTGGTGTCGCATCAGGATGCTCTGCATCAACCCCTGCCCGACGAGCAAGGCCCAGAGCGGGCTGCCGCCGGACGAGATGAAGGGGAGTGGTACGCCGGTGACGGGCATCATGCGCGCGTTCATGCCGATATTAACGATCACCTGGAAGAGCAAGTGGGCGGTGACGCCCATGGCGATCAACTGACCGAACGAATCCCCGGCCGTCGTCACGACCTTGGCGTAGCGCCAGGCGAGCATCATGAACAGCGTAATCAGCGCCAGGCAGCCGAGGAAACCGAACATCGCCGCCGCGTGTGCGAAGACGAAGTCCGTTGTGCGGACTTTCAGGAAATCGCCGTCGCTCTGGGGGCCGCCGTGGATGCCGTTGCCCGTGATGCCGCCGCCCGCAATAGAGTATTGCGCCTGGACGATGTTGTACCCTTCGCCGCGTATATTCGTCGGCGAGGTCGGATCGAGGAAGGCGTCGAGGCGAATCTTCTGGTACGCCGGCAGCCGCTCCCAGAGCAAAATCGCGGCGGGAACGGCCGCGACAAGGAGCATGGCGAAATAGACGAGCCGCGTCCGCGATAGGCCCATCATCGCCGCCCAGATCGCGACAAAGACCAGCGCGGTGCCGAGGTCCGGTTCTTTGTAGATGAGTAGCGCGGGCAGCGCCACGATCCCCAGCGAAAGCAGGAAATTGTACCAGCGCGCCATCTTCGCGCCTCGGCTGCTAATGAACGCGGCCAGACCGACGATCATGCCGAGTTTCGCGATCTCCGAAGGCTGGGCAGTGACAACTTTGAGATCGAACCAGCGCTGCGCACCGTTGATCGTGCGCCCGATCACCAACACCGCTGCGAGAAGCGCGATGCAGCCCGCGTACAGAAACGGCGCAACGCCACGAAAGACCCGGTAATCAATTAGCGAGAAGATGACCATCAGCCCGATGCCGAGGATGAAATATACTCCTTGTCGAACGGCGAGGCTATTGGGGGTGATCGGCCCCGCACCGCTCGCGCTATACACAGTCAGGATGCCGAAGGCGGCAAGCGCCAGCGTCACAACGACAATGTACAAGTCGAGATAACGCGTCCGCACGCGGTCAAAACTAGGGCTGACGCTCATCACTGCCACGATGTACTCGGTCCCTTTCACTCGGCGGGTGATCTCCGGTGCTGCTAGAGGATCGTGTTTCCGTTGATCTCGATGTGGAAACGGCAGCCGAGGAATTCGGCCGCGCGCTTCGACTGCAACATGCGTGGCAGGAAAATTTCGAAGTAATCCATCACGGATGAGATCGCCGTGTCAATCGTTAGTTCAAGCGTGATCGTCTTTTCGTCCGCGTCCACCCGCAGGAAGGACGACACGACCGCATAGTTGACGCGGTCGTGCGCGTCGAACGACGATGGGTCGGGGTTGCGGACGCGCGAACGATGGACATCCGACTTGTCCGCGACGATTAGTGCCGCACAGACGGCGTGTACCGGCTCGGCGAGACCGCCGCCATCGTCGCCGTGGCTGCCAATCGCGCCCATCACGACTGCGATGTCGTCCATCGGCATGCCGAGGCGCTGCAAGATCGGCATCGCCATCACTGCACCGTTATTCGGATGGCCACGCCGGTTCACGACATTGCCAATGTCGTGCAGGATACCCGCGACGGCCGCGACTTCCTGTATGTGCTCGTCGTAGCCGAGGATGCGCACGACGTTGCGCGCAATGCGGGCAACGAGCGTCACATGGCGGAGGCCATGCTCGGTGTAGCCAACAACGCCCAAATTCCGATTCGCATGGTCAATCAGTCGCCGCACATCGGCGTCGTGCTCGACCATCTGATACGTCACCGGCATCGCCGCCGCCGCCGTCTCCGGCGTCGTTTCCTTAGGGATCGGCGGGACGGTCGCATCCTGTGGGGCGAGCGGTTTCTTCTGCTCGACGCTGATCGTCGTCGCGGATATTCCCACTGCCTTCTCCGCCGTGGTCGCTTCCGCGACGGTCATCTTCCGATTCGTTTGTGCCATACTCAAAGACCCTTTCCACCGATGCGCGATACGAATCGTGCACCACATCATATCCAGCATACCACAGCAATCGCGGGAAACAGGGCGCAGCCAATAACACCGACACAGACTGGGTAGCATAACTAGATAAGCATTCATTAAAGTAACTTGGCAGCAAATGTGACACTCACCCGTCACATTGACAGTATTCCTGCGTTCCAGTATATGAGAGTCTCGTTTTGCCTCGTAGTACATTCTAGAATAGGATCGTTCGACCGAATGCTCACAACATCACGAACAACCGCATTGGGCATCGCCACTGGTGAACCGCGATTTCGCGCGTTGGTCGAGAATATCTCCGACGCAATCATCCTGCTCGATCGTGCAGGCTGGGTTGTCTACAGTGGCCCGTCCACCACGCGGATTCTCGGTTACGAACTGGGGCAACACATTGGGGGTGATGCTTTCCTGCTCGTCCACCCGGATGACCGATCCGCCGTGCAGGAGCGATTCCGCGCGCTCCTGCAATCGCCTGGCGCGACTGTCCCACTCGTATATCGCTTGCGCCATCAGGATGGCTCGTGGCGGCACATGGAAGGAATCGCGCGGAATCTGCTTGACGAACCGGGGATGCATGCAATTGTCGCGACGTATCGCGACGTGACGGAGCGCATCACTGCGGAAATGGCGCTCCGCGAGAGCGAAGAGCGGTATCGCTCCGTGATCGCCGCGCTCGACGAAGGGATCGTCGTGCAGAATCCGGATAGCGTCATTACGGCGGTGAACGAGAGCGCGTGCCGTATCCTCGGTGTGGACCGAGAGCAGTTGATTGGCCGCGCATCGCGGGACGGCCATTGGCGCACCATCCATGAGGACGGCTCGCACTTCCCGCCCGAGCATCATCCCGTGAAGCGCGTGTTCGAAACCGGCGTGCCGCAGCAACGCGTTATCATGGGCATCCAGAGATCTGACAGAGCAATCATCTGGCTTTCCGTCAATTCTCAACCATTGTTTCGCGGCGACGCGCACGTCCCGTACGCCGCCGCCACGTCGTTCACAGACATCACGGAGCGGAAGCGCGTCGAAGCGCAACTCGTACGCGCGGCGCATTACGACGCGCTGACCGGCCTACCGAATCGCACGCTCTTCATGGAACGTCTCGACGCCGCGTTTATGCGCGCCCAGAATGATGCGGGGGCGGATTTTGCGCTCCTCTTTCTCGACTTCAACGATTTCAAGGCGGTCAACGATACGTTTGGCCATGCCGTCGGCGATGACGTGCTTGCGGCGCTCGCCCGACGACTCGAAGAGTCATTGCGTCCGCTCGACTGTGTCGCCCGACTCGGTGGAGATGAGTTCGCCGTCCTGTCACCCGTGGATACGATGGCCGACGCGATCGCCATCGCAGCGCGCATTCACACATCGCTCGCCCAACCGTTCGCCATCAAGGGTCGTGATGCTCGGATGACGACGAGTGTCGGCATCGCATGTAGTGGCACGGAGTACCGTAACGCGGGCGAGATGTTGCGCGACGCCGACGCCGCGATGTATCGCGCGAAGGGCGGAGGGCGCGGGCAAACCGCATACGCTTCGCTCGGTTGCAAAATCCACCAGAAATGAACCGCCAGGACCCAGGAACGCCAAATCCGACCGGCAGGCGACAGCCATCATTCCGTGAGGAGTGTATCAGGCATGGTGAGGCCGAATAGCCGGGAGGCATTCGCTGTCGTCGTGGCCGTGACGGTCGCGGCATCAATCTCCTTCAAGACGGCGATTCGCTCCGCGACGAGCGCGACGTAGGCGGATTCGTTGCGCCGCCCGCGATGCGGATGCGGTGCCAGGTATGGGCTGTCCGTCTCGATGACGATGCGGTCGAGTGGCAGGCCGCGCACGGCGTAATGGAGTTCCGTCGCATTCTTGAACGTGACCGGGCCACCGATGCCGAGGTGCAGACCGAGTGCAAGGATGTCTGCCGCGAATTGCGGGCCGCCATTGAAGGCATGCAGCACGCCCCAGAGTGGCCCATGCGCCGCGGCATCGGCGCGCAAGATCGCCAGCAAGTCCTCGTGCGCGTCGCGGTGGTGGATGACCACCGGCTTACCGAGCGTGCGGGCCAGCCCAAGTTGCGCCACGAACGCCGCCCGCTGTTGCCCCGGCGGCGCATACTCGCGATAGTAATCCAGACCCGTTTCGCCGACCGCGACCACTTTCGGATGCGCATGCAGTTCGGCAAGGGTCGCGATCAGCATTTCATCCCAATCGGCAGCGTCATTCGGGTGAAATCCGATGCAGGCGAAGATGCCGGGGTGGGCCGATGCGAGCGCGAGGGTCGTCGGCCATGTCGCGGGATTGTAGCCGACGTTGACGATGGCCCGCACGCCCGCGTCTGCCGCACGCGCAAGGACATCCGCCCGGTCGTCATCGAACTGCGGCGCATCGAGATGGGCGTGCGAATCGCAAAGCATGGAACGCCTCGGGGGTGATCGGGTACGACGCTGCGCGCATCACCGAACTGACGTGGCACGCCACCTGCATATACGGTATGGCGCCGAATTGCGGTGTGATGGTATCCGGGGGTGACACCGATGGCAACGGCAACACGCACACTTTCCACACAGCCGAAAGCGAAACAGAAACCGAAAGTAGATTACAAGGAAGTCGCCCGCGCGACAATCAAGGATTTCAGTCAGGACGACTGCGCAGGCCTTGCGGCCGAATCCGCCTATCACATTCTCTTCGCGATCTTCCCGCTGGCGATTTTCGCCGCTTCGATGTCCGCGATTGTCAACCGCGTCTTTGGGCTTGACCTCTTCGGCAAGATCATGAGCGCCCTTACGTCTCGGCTGCCATCGGAGGCCGCGACCGCGCTCTCCGGGCCGCTGGCAAAGGTGTTGAGCAATCAGAGCGGTGGCCTGCTTTCCTTCGGTATTATCACCGCTCTCTTGTCCGGTTCGGCTGCGGTGAGTACATTCATCAAGGCGCTGAATCGCGCCTATGATGTTGAGGAGACCCGGCCAATCTGGCGGCGTAAGGGGACAGAAATCCTCTTGACGCTCCTGGTTGGGGGCATCGTAGCTATTGCCTTCATCGTCATCGTTTTCGGTGGCAAGCTCGGCAACGTGATTGCCAAACAGATCGGCGCGGGCCACGTCTTTACCATCTTTTGGAACATCATCCGGTGGCCGTTGATCCTCGCCTTCATCTCGCTCGCGC
Source organism: Thermomicrobiales bacterium (assembly GCA_038231255.1). GTDB lineage: Bacteria > Chloroflexota > Chloroflexia > Thermomicrobiales > JALYUS01 > JALYUS01. The sequence goes on from JBBRLR010000037.1 coordinate 8,475, forward strand.
TCGCCGTGCTCTACTGGGTCGGGCCGAATGTCAAGCAAAAGTTCCAGTGGATTTCGCCCGGCGCGATCCTGGCGACGATTGTCTGGATACTGGCGATTGGCGCCTTCGGCATTTACACCTCGAAGCTTGGCAGCTACGACAAGACCTACGGCACGCTCGGCGGTATCATCGTGCTACTGTTGGTCTTTTATATTTCCTCGATGGTTGTGATGCTCGGTGCGGAATTGAATAGCGAACTCGCCAAGCGCTATGATCCCGAAACGATCAAGGACATCGCCACGCACCCGGAAAAGGATAAAGGCGAGACAGTCTACGCCGAAAAAGCGCCGAAAAAATCCTCGGAGGATCGCGAGTCCGACCTGAAAGGCGCGGAAGTGCGCGGCGAACCCGTCACGAATCGGACTGCACCGACCGCGAAGACTGAATCGGGCAAGCAGCGCCTCGCCAATTACGCGTCGGGCAAGCGCGAAGCGCCTTCTCCGCGCCCAGATGCCGGGTACACAATGACCGCGACCGCGAACGGACCACGCCGCACCTCCTCAAATGGCACGGCGGAACCACCCACGAAGCGCGCGGCGGTCGGCGTCGGCCTGCTCGGTCTGAGTGCGGTCGGGATGGCGGCAAAGAAGTTCCTGAAGAAGTAGGGAAGTTCGGGGTTCGGGGTTCGGGGTAGATTATACCTCGAACCTCGAACCCCGAACCGCGTTATTTCACTGTCACGCTCTTGGCAAGGTTCCGCGGCTTATCGGGATCGAGGCCGCGTAAGAGAGCGAGATGATAGCCGAGCAATTGCGCCGGGATCACATTGACAAGCGGTGAGGCATCGCCAACATCGGCGACCGGGATATGGACGTGAAATGCCTCGTCCGGTTCCGGCGAGACGCCGATGATGAAACCGCCGCGCGCCCGCATCTCCATCGCACCGGAAAGGGTATCCGCACGCGTCTCATCCATCGGGGCGAAGACGAGGCACGGGGTGTCCTGCTCGATCAGCGCGATCACGCCGTGCTTGAGTTCGCCGCCCGCGAACCCTTCTGCGTGCATGTACGAGACCTCCTTGATCTTCAAGGCGGATTCGAGCGCGGTCGGATAGGCGAGGCCGCGACCGATCACATAGAGATGATCCTTGCCGACGATCCGCGCCGCGATGTCGCGCACCGTCTGCGCGCACTCGCCGTTCAATGCCTCATCAACCGCTACCGCCGCGCGGCGCAAGAGCGCTTGCCCTTCTTCGAGCCGGCCCGCGATCGCATATGCCGTGAGCAGGAGCATCGCGACCTTCGCCGTGTATGCCTTGGTGGAAAGGACGCACTGCTCTGGACCGGCCGTCAGTGGCACGACAACATCCGCGATGCGCGCGAGGCTCGAACCGGGCACATTGATGAGCGCGCCGATCTGCGCACCGCGCGCCCGCGCCGCATTGACGCCCTCGATGATGTCCGCCGTCTCGCCGCTCTGGGAGAGCGCGATCACCAGCGACTGCGGCGTGATGAAGTGCTCGTGATACTTGAATTCGGAACCGAGCACGAAGTTGATATGCCGCCGCGCGATCCGCGAGAAGAGATAGGTCCCGGAGAGTGCGGCGTAGGACGCGGTGCCGCAACCGAGCAGGAAGGTGCCGAACGATTGCTCGATACGGTCGGCGAGGTCCTGCGCGAGCGCGGCGTGGTCATCCGCAAGGCGCGCGATGATGTCCGACTGCTCCGCCATCTCCTTCGACATGAAATCCGGGTAGTCGCCGACCCCGGCATCGTCCGGTCGCCATGTCGCCCGCTCCTCGACAATCGGGAGCGGCGTGCCGTCCGCCAGGCTGGAAAGGACGAGGCCGCCCGGCGTCATCGTCGCGACCTGACGATCTTCCAGATAGACGACGCGATCGGTGTATTCGAGCAGCGCGACAACATCGGAGGCGATATAGGACGCGTCGTCACTGATGCCGACGATCAGCGGCGAAACACTCTTCACCGCGACGAGTTCCTGCCGCTCCACCTGCATGGCGATTACGGCGTTCAGGCCATCCAACTGGCGAAATGCGTGGCGCACCGCCCAAGTCAGGTCGGCCTCCGAGTTGTCGGCGCAGACGAGCGCCTCCTCGACAAGATGGACGATCACTTCGGTGTCCGTGTCCGACCGAAAGGTGTGCCCACGGGCGATCAGGCCCGCCTTGAGCATAATGTAGTTCTCGACGATGCCATTGTGGATTAGAGCGACGCGGCCCGACTCGTCCTGGTGCGGATGGGCGTTCGGCACGGTGACGCCGCCGTGTGTCGCCCAGCGGGTATGCCCAAAACCGATCGTGCTTTCGGGCAGCGTCGTCTCCGCCAATCCGATTTTGCCGACATGCTTCTCGACTTCAAGGCCGACGCCATTGCGGACAGCGATCCCCCACGAGTCGTAGCCCCGATATTCGAGGCGCTTCAAGGCGGCGAGTGTCATCCCCGGCACGTCTATCTTGGTCTCCGCATTTCCTACATACCCGAAAATTCCGCACATGAATGGTATCCTTTCAAGGCGCACGAACCGACGACCCGCACAGCGGTGCGGTCAGGGCGTGATGTTGGCAGTAGGAAAAAGGGGACACATCGTACGGCAATTGTCGGTGTCTCACGCCACCGCTTTGCTCCGTACGTGACGACCGTGTCAGCCGGGGGGCCACCCGCCGAACTCTTCGCACAGCCCCCGCCTCGTCACCCGGTTCCCCTCCTCGACCGGGCCTGGCGCTACGAACCAATCGTCCCTTTTCCGTTCCAGCACATCATTGTCAGTCTATGACCCATACAGCGGCGAGTCAAACCGCACTACGGGCCAAGAATACATTCCTGTCATGGCTTATAACGACGACCCGTCCTCGTTTGTGATAACCAGATATTCAGTTGCGCCACGAAACGACCACACCGAGGGATTTCCGGCGAACCCGGAACTCGTCAGCCGTCGCGTCGTTATATAAAAGAGCGCAGCATTGGGGAGGGATCGCCGCACGTCATCGTCGCCACCGACACGAAGAAGGAGGGAGCATCATGAGTTCGTATCCGCCGCAACCACCGAGCGGGTATCCACCGCCTAACCCGCCCGGCTACGGCCCGCCGCCCACCGGGCAACCCGGCTCCGGTTCCGGCTCCGGTTATCCTGGCGCGCCACCGCCGTATCCCGGCGGGGCGATACCGCCGTACCAGCAGTACCAGGCGCCGCTGCCGGGCCAACCCGGCTACCAATGGGGAGCGGGCGTCGCCCCGTATAATTTCGCCAGTTTCGGTCAAAGGCTGATCGGTGTCATCATTGACGGCCTGATCCTCACCGCGCTCGTCGCCATCCCCGTCATTATCGGCATTGCCCTGATCGCGAACGGCGTGAGCACGAACGCCGATGGCACCAGCGAGGTGACGAACGGCGCGCTGGTCGGGATCGCCGTGATCTTCTTCGTCATCGCCTTCGTCATCGCCCTGCTCTATGAGCCGCTCCTGACGGCGCGCAAAGGCCCGAAGAATGGGCAGACACCGGGAAGGTCCGTCGCGGGGATTCGGCTCACGAACCTGCAAGGTGGCCCCATCGGAACGGGGCAGGCGTGGGGACGGTACCTCTTCAAGGCGTTCTTCTCGGGCAGTGTCTTCTATCTCGGCTATCTCTGGGTGCTCTGGGACGCGAACAAACAGGGCTGGCACGACAAGGTCGCCAACACACTCGTGCTCAAGGCGTACGTAACGCCTGGTAGTCGGAGTCGGATTTGGAATGGGGAAGGAATCACATCATGAGCACGACACCTCCGATGCAACCGCCCGGCGGCCCGCCGCCCTATCAGCCGCCACCCCCGTACCAGCCCCCGCCGTACCAGCAGCAGCAGCCGTATCAGGGTCAGCAGCCCTATCAACCGCCATATCAGGGTCAGCCGCCCGGCGGCGTCCCGCCGTACTCGACACCGCCGCCCTACATGCAGCCGGGCGCGCCGGGCCCCGGTTATCAGTGGCAGGGCGCCGCACCAACCACGCAATATGCGAGTATCGGCGTGCGGTTCGTGGCAATCTTTATTGACGGGCTTATCATTGGCGTGCCGCTCATCAGCGTCGCGATAATCCTCAGCTTGTTCGCGTCACCGATCTGGGTTGCCCTGCTCAATGCCGTCGTCTTTTTCCTCTATGAGGGACTGATGCTCGCAACGCAGAATGGTCAGACGCTCGGTAAGAAACTGATGAGCATCCGCGTCGTCTCGGCGGACGGCACGCCGCTGACCACGAACAAGGCCTTCACGCGCGCTGGCGTCAAGGCGCTCCTTTCGGTCGTCGGCTCGATCAGGCCGCCGTTCACGTCGTTCCTCGGCATCGCCTCGCTGCTCGACTACCTATGGCCGTTCTGGGACGCGAACAAGCAGGCCCTGCACGACAAGGCCGCCGGGACCTACGTCGTCAAAGCATAAACATTCGGTAGCGTAGGATTTCCAGCCTGCGTCCTCTTGCGAGACACACGAATGCAGGGACGCAGGCTGGAAATCCTATGCTATCAGACAAGGACAGGGAGCGTTATGCTCCCTGTTCGTCGTTCAGCGCGATTTCCAGGCGCTTGTTGCTTTTGCCTTTGGAGCGAGTGCCGACGATGCGGATGCCGCCGACCTCGCCCGTCCGCGCAACGTGGGTGCCGCCATCGGCCTGCAGATCGAGGCCGACGATCTCCACTGTGCGCACCTCCGCGATGCCGGGCGGGAGCAGATTGATTTTCGTCCGAATCAAATCCGGGATGGCGAATGCTTCCTCGCGCGGCAGGATGTGCACGCGGATCGGCAGATCGGCGCGGATCGCCTCATTCGTTGCCTGCTCGATCGCCGCGACGCGTTCGGGCGACAAGTCTTCCAATTCGAAATCCATTCGCGACCGGTCGAGATCCATCTGCCCGCCCGTGACAAGCGCGCCGTACTCGCGAAAGACGACGCCGCACAGGCAATGCATCGCCGTGTGCGTCCGCATCAGTCGGTAGCGGCGCTCCCAATCCACACGCATCCGCACGGTCGCGCCGATGGGCGGCACGGGGCCGTCGAGCGCGTAGGCAATCTCCGCCCCCTGTTTGATTGCCCGCGTCACATTTGTCTGCTGATCGCCCCATGCCAGGACGCCCCAATCCGCCGGTTGGCCACCACCGCCCGGATACAACACGGTTGCCGCAACGATGGTCGCCGACGTGCCATTCGCATCGGTGTGGCCGGTTACCGTTGTGTCAATCTCGCGCAGATAAGCATCGGTCTGGTAGCGTAGTTCCGTCATGCGTTCCGCCTCTCGTGTGTATCGTGCCAACCAACAGTATCATCTGCCGCCCACATCGCCGCTATCGGCCCATAACAATCTCGCCTATAATACCTTGTGGGTTGTTCCCTTCTGGCAGGCGGCTTGCTGTCTCTCGTGGCGTGGGGTGGGTAAATCCTGAGATGGGGGGCGATCTGTGGGCGGCGTCGCGGCAATGATCCTGGCCGGTGGCCAGGGAGAACGATTGAGCATCCTTTCGCGCCAGCGGGCCAAGCCCGCCGTGCCGTTCGCCGGGAAATACCGGATCATTGATTTCACGCTCTCCAACTGCGTCAATTCGGGCATTACAAACGTCGCGGTGCTCACGCAATACCGGCCGCACTCGCTGAACGATCACATCGGCATCGGTCAGCCGTGGGACCTCGACCGCGCGCGCGGTGGTGTCCAGGTGCTCCAACCCTATCTCGGCCGGGCGCGCTCGGACTGGTATCGCGGCACGGCGGACGCCATCTACCATAATCTGTGGTACGTGATGCCGAAGCAGTTCGACGATGTGCTGATCCTGTCGGGCGATCACATCTATAACATGGATTACCGCCCGCTGCTGGATTTCCACCACAAGCGGCACGCATCGGTGACGGTCTGCGTCCAGCCCGTGCCGCTGGAGGACGCCAGCCGGTTCGGCCTGCTCGTCACGGACGACGAGGATCGGGTGATCGCCTTCCAGGAGAAGCCGGAGAATCCGCGCAGCACGCTCGCCTCGATGGGTATCTACGTCTTCGACAAGCATTTGCTCGTCGAAACGCTGGAGATCGGCGAATCGAGCCTCGAACGGACCATGCTCGACTTCGGCAAGGACATCATTCCGTCCTTGATCGAGCGGGGCGATGTTTATGCGTATGCCTTTGAAGGATACTGGCAGGATGTCGGCACCCTGCAGTCGTACTGGGAAACGAACCTCGCCCTCCTCGACGACCTGCCGCAGTTGAACCTGTACGACCCCGATTGGGTGATCCACACGCGCTCTGAGGAGCGCCCGCCCGCGAAGATCATGGAGGGGTCGCACGTCTCGCGCTCACTCGTCTCGAATGGCTGCATCATCATCCGGGGTCGGGTCGAGCATTCCGTGCTGTCGCCGGGCGTGATCGTCCGCGAAGGCGCGGTCGTGCGGGACAGCATCATTATGGGCGACACGATCATCGCGGAAGGTGCGGTGATCGAGCGGTGTATCATTGATAAGCAGGCATATATCGGCCCCGGTAGCCGCCTCGGATTCGGCGACGACACCCCGAACATGCTCGATCCACGCCGCGTCAATACCGGGATCACGCTCGTTGGCAAGAATGCGCGCGTCCCCGCGAATGTCACGATCGGTCGCAATGTCATCATCGCCCCCGAAGTGCAGGAACACGAGTTCCCCGGCCACCTGATCCCCAGCGGCGAGACCGTTGATTCGCGCGTGCCGTCGTGGGCATAACGAAGTGCTGAGTGCTGAGTACCGGATACAAAGATCGCGCACCGCACGGAAGGGATACCACTACGATGACATCACCAATGGATGGCCTGCCAATAGGTTCTGCTATGAGGCACTCAGCACTCAGCACTCAGCACTCAGCACTCGTATTCGTGCTGCATGGCCATCTGCCGTACGCGCGGCGGCAGGGGCAGTGGCCACATGGCGAGGAATGGATCCATGAGGCGGCCTCCACGACGTACATTCCCCTCCTGATCGCCCTCACAGACATGGCGGAGCGCGACGTGCCGTTTCGATTAACGATTGGCCTGACGCCGATCCTGATGGAGCAACTCTCCGATCCAGCGGTGATCGCCAACCTCGAAACCTATCTGCTCGACCGGCTGCGCCGCGCGGAGTCCGACCGCATCCGGTTCGCGCATGAGGGATACACCCGCGAGGCGCGCGTCGCGGCGATGTACGCCGATCATTTTGACAGCGCATTGCGGGCATTCCAGACGCGCTTCAACCGCAACATCGTCGCCGGATTCGCCGCCCTGCAACGCTCCGGGCACGTCGAACTGATGGTCAGCGCGGCGACGCACGGTTACTTGCCGCTGCTCGGTCGCGCGTCGTCCATCGCCGCGCAGTTGCAAGTCGGCATTGATTCATTCCAGCGACACGTCGGTACGCGGCCACGTTCAATTTGGCTCCCAGAATGCGCGTATCGCCCCGCGCAAGGCGGACTGCCGGGTATCGAAACATTTTTGGAAGCGCAAGGTCTCAACCTCTTCTTTACCGAGGCGCAGAATGTCGAGGAAGCGCCGCTCGTGAATGGTGCGCGCGGCACTGCCACCACGTTCCGCCCCTATCGGATCGCAGCGTCCCCGGTGCAGGTCGCGGCGCGCAATCAACGCGTCGCGGAGCAAGTTTGGTCACGCTGGGAGGGGTATCCGGGAGACGCCGATTACCGCGAATTCCACCGCAAAGACGCCGAGAGCGGCCTTTGGTACTGGCGGATTACTGGAGACGACGTGGATTTGGGCGAGAAGGACCTCTACGATCCTGAGGCAGCGGCAGCGAAGATCGAGTCGCACGCGCACCATTTCGTCACAGTCGTCAAGGATGAGGCAGCGAAATGGCACGCCACATCCGACACGCCAGGGCTAATTTGCGCCGCTTACGACGCGGAATTGTTTGGCCACTGGTGGTTCGAGGGCGCCCAATGGCTCGCGCGCGTCCTCGAACTGATCGCAAGCGACGACCATCCGACGATCACGACCGCAACGGCAGGCACGTATGTGCAGGAATATCCCGCGACCGAGGCGATTGATTTACCGCCGTCGTCATGGGGTCGGTATCGTACCGATTACACGTGGAACAATGCGGCAACGGCATGGATGTGGCCGATCATTCACGAGCGGGAGCGGCGGATGGAGGCGCTCGTCGCGCGCTATCCGCAGGCGCGCGGCACTCTCCGGGCGACGCTGGCGCAGGCCGGTCGCGAACTGCTCCTGCTCGAATCCTCCGACTGGCCCTTTCTCGTCACGACCGGTCAGGCGGACGAATACGCGACGAAGCGGTTCAAGGCCCACGTCAAGCGCTTCGACCGCCTGACCGCGCTGCTCGATGCCAACACCGCCGACACGAGCGCGGGGAAGCATCTCCGGACGCGGATCGAGCAACTCGATAATCCGTTCCCTCGCCTCGATTATCACGTCTTCCAGGATCGCGGCCCGGCGAACGCCTATCTCGGCCCCATCGGCCCCGGTAGCCCGGAAGTCCGCTCCACGAGCGCAACCTCCGGTCAGACATGGAGCGACACGCCAATCGATCGGGATCGGGATCGGAATCGCGGTTGGGGTTCGGACTACCTCTGGCATTCCAGCGCCGCGAAACGCAGCAATGAGCAATAAGGTGAGGGATTGCCCCTTTCTGCTCGTTGCTCGTTGCTCATTGCTTCCCGAGAGGATGACCACCTGAAAATATTGATGCTAAGTGCGGAGGTTGCGCCGTACGCAAAGGTCGGCGGGCTGGCCGATGTCGCCGGGTCGTTGCCGCTCGCGCTCGCGGCGGCAGGGCACGAGATCGTCGTCGCGATGCCGCGGTACGCCTCGATTGACCCGTATCGCCACGCGCTCGACCCGCCAACAAACGGGTTCATGGTCACGCTCGGTTGGGGTACGTCGCACGGATTCGGCTTCTACGAGACCCTGATGGGCGCGGAGACGCTGCCGGACGATGCGCGCCCCCGGATCATCTTCGCGGACAACACGATCCTTTTCGGCGCGCCGCAGGTCTACGGGCTAGCGAACGACCACGAGCGGTTTTTCTTTTTCTGCCGCGCCGCGCTGCAATGGTGTACCGAAAACGACTGGCGCCCGGACATCGTGCATTGCCACGATTGGCATACCGCTATCGCCGCCCATTGGCTGCGCTACACGATGCAGTGGGATCGCTTTTGGAATCGCACCGCGACGGTCTTCACGATCCACAATCTCGCCTATCAGGGCGTCTTCGGTGGCGATTACCTGCTCGGCCTCGCGGACATCAATGGTACGCAGATGCTGCCGATCGAGTACGCGCGGTTCGGCGGCGCGGCGAACCCGATGGCGCGTGGCATCGTCGAATCCGATCTCGTCAACACCGTTAGTCCCACCTACCACAACGAAATCTGCACGGCGGAAAGCGGCGAAATGCTCGACACGATCCTGCGCGAGCGGGGCGATGCGTTCGTCGGCATCCTCAACGGTATTGACGAGACGGTCTGGAACCCCGCGACGGACCCGGAGATTCCCGCCCACTACGACGCGGGGAACCGCGCGGCGAAGGCGCAGAACAAAGCCGCGCTCCAGCATGATCTCGGCCTCGACACCGACCCGCACGCGCCGGTGATCGGCGTCGTCTCGCGGCTGGTGGAGCAGAAGGGGTTCGATCTCGTCGCGCGGATCGCGAACCGCATCGTGGACGAGGGCGCGCAATTCGTCGTCCTCGGAACCGGCGACCCAGCGATTGAGAATGATTTTCGACGAGTCGCGGCGCAGCGACCGAACCGCGTCGCTGTGCGCCTCGGCTTCGACGCCCATCAGGCGTCCCGCATCTACGCCGGGAGCGACCTGTTTTTGATGCCATCGCGATTCGAGCCATGCGGGCTGGGGCAAATGATCGCGATGCGGTATGGTACACTGCCGATTGTCCGGCGAACCGGTGGCCTCGCGGATACCGTGACGGACTACGACCCTTCCGCGCATACGGGAACGGGTTTTCTTTTTGACGTGTACGACCCGGAGGCATGTTTCGGGGCAGTCCGATGGGCGCTCGAAACGTACCGCGACCCGGCGGCATGGGAAATGCTGGTGTCGGGCGCGATGGCACGGAACTTCTCGTGGGCGGCATCGGCGCGGCAATACATCGCCCTCTATGAGCGGGCGGTCGCGGCGCGTCACAATCCCAGCGCCTGAGCGTTGAAACGGTGGGCAACGGGAATACAAACGACTTTACGCACCTGCTATACTGTGGTGGGGGAGAAAAAGGAGAATGGGACGGGTATGAACGGAGTTGCTGTAGATCAGCGTGAGATCGTCGCGCTGGACGAGATCGTTGCCAATTTGCCGGAAGAGGACCGCGAGTTATTCCACCGCTTGTTCCATTTGAGCAGCACCATCGGTGAACTGAACCCGCCGCAAACAATGCATCGGTGGATCGAGAAGTATTTCGGCTCGGTGGACGCGGTCCGCCGCCAGAAGGTCGTCAAGGTCACAAATCGCTGGACATTGGAGAGCAGCCTCTTCAATGAACTGCGCGCGCACCGGCCATTGGAGGCGCGCATCCCGTCCGCCCTCGCCGAGGAGATCGCGCGCAGCCACCCCGATCCGTTCGATGACCCGGAGGCGAACACGCCCGAAGACGTCTTCGGTCGCATCCGCACCCGTCACGCGATTACCGCGTCGAACATCGCCAAATACGACGGCTTCCACGGCGTCGTCGTCTTCGATGAGCACGATCCGCTCGCTTTCACCGAAGAAACGGTCATCGGCGCGGTAGACGCGGCGCTGGAGTGGTACCAGAAAGCGCACGAGACCGATGCGGACGCGATCTACCCGTTTTTCATGTGGAACTGCCTGTGGAAGAGCGGCGCGTCCATCCCGCATGGTCACGCGCAGATGAGCCTGACCAAGGGCATGCATTACGGCAAGGTCGAATTGCTCCGTCGCGCCGCGCTCCAGTACAACACGACGTTCGATCGCGACTACTTCGCCGATTACTACCGGATACACGAACAACTCGGCCTCGGCATGGCGCACGGCGACGTGCGGATGATGTCGCATCTCGTCCCGCTCAAAGAAAAAGAGGTCATTCTCTTCGGCAAGCAGTTGGACGACGACCTGAAGCGCTCGCTCTATTGTGCGCTCGCCTGCCTGACCGGCGATCTCGGCGTTACCTCATTCAACCTGACCATCGCGCTGCGGCCGCTCGTGGAGACGGGCGAGAACTGGTCGGACTTCCCGGTCGTCGTCCGCATGGTGGACCGGGGCGACCCGATGAACCGCACGGCGGATTTCGGCGCGATGGAACTCTACGCCTCGTCCGTCGTCTCCAGCGATCCCTTCCGCGTCGCCGCGCAACTCCGCGAATGCGTCCAGATCGGCGAACGCACGGGCCGGTACGACTAGAGGCGTGCAATGAACATTTTTTACGCAATGTCTGCTTGCGATCTCGTGGGTGTCACCTGAGCGTTCCCATCGTCATGGTCGCCGGGGACGAGCGAGAGATGAAATTGTGCCGCGATGCGCTCCGCGAGCCGGCTGATCGGGCGCGATAGCCAAGGGGCGTTGCAATAGTTGCTGATGATGACCGGCATGCGGACGCATGTCAGCAGCCCGCGTAGCGCCAGCGCGTGGTGATATGCAAGCTCACGGTGCGCCGTGTCGTTGCTCCAGACCCGCATGTAGGCGCGGCTTGGCACAACAATTGAGCGCAGGGCCCGTGTCAGTGCGCGCGCGCCGCGCAGGCGCAGGAACGACACGAGGATTAACCACGGTGATATGACCGATTGCAGCGTGAGATCGGCGCGCCCCATCGCGTGCGCCTGGTGCGCAAGCAGGCCGTATTCGATCTTCTCGACGGGGGCGCATATGCTCCATCGTCGTGGAAGAAATGCGGGGCGGAGATCGGCCACAGGGATCGGCGCCCCGAGCCGGTCGTGCGCCGCCTCCAATGCCGCGAAAATCGGCGCATTGAGCCGAAGGGCGTGCGTCTGCTCCGCGACATACGACCAGTCAATCCCGCCTTCGTGGTGGGCGGCGATTCGGCAAAGGTCATGGAGCCAGAGCAAGCGAAAATTCGTGTGCCGTGTCGTCAGGTGACTGGCGACATGGAGGATCAAATCTTCCGGCGAGAGACGCGTGTAGACCGCACCACCGCGCGTCTCGGTATGCGCTCGCGCCCACATCCGCTCGACATGCTCGCGCAGGCCTGTCGATAGGGCGGAATCCAACTCGATGAAGGCCATCACTCCAGGGTCGAGTGGTTCGACGCGGTACTCGATCAGGATTGGCGCGCCGTCGCGCTGCTTCACGAACGCTCGCTCGCGATGGAATGGATCGCGGCCCCCATCGCCGATGACGGTCTGCGGTTTCCCGGCCGCCGTGTAGCCGCAGGAGAGAAGGAGCGCGGCGAGCACGTCAACGTCCCCGCGCTTCACGAGCAGATCGAGGTCACTCATCGGCCGGAGGGCGGACGTAGCATAGTAGTGCGCGGCGAGCAGCGCGCCCTTGAGCGGCATGAGTGCGATGCCACGTTTTTCTGCCAGATCGAGAACGTCTGTGAGTTCGGCCAGAAGCGTCCGGTTACGGAAGTGGGTCATCCAGTAGGCGGAGCGCGATGCATCCGCCGCGCGCTCCGGCATCGCGAGACCGCGCTGGTGTGCGGCGAAGAGCAGCGGCGAAATGCCATGCAGGTTCGCCGCGTGAAGAACGTAATCCCAGTCGAGCGTCTCCGCGCACGCGGCTTGCGCATCCGCAGCGGGTGTGCAATACGCGACGGCAAAAAGGAGGTCGTTTTCCCTTTCACGACGCTGAGGTTGTGCATTCACCGCAACGCGTCCCGTGTTCGTGATGCGCGACCGTCGTCCGCTCCGATCAGGGCGACGATACGATCAAGTGTCATGTCGAGATCACCGGTGACCAGGGAGCAGCACGCCGCCTGTGCGGTCAAGCGTCCCGCAACTGCCAGCGCGAGGGCTGGAGTGCTGGCGAGCGTCGTACTGAAGGGGAGCAGGGCGGTGGCAGCATCCGCGATTGAGAGGGGCGTGATACGCGGCTCCGCGTCCGTTCCCACCCTCGGGAAGAGGATCAACCGGACCGGGGCGGAAGATTCGGCCCACTGCGGCGGGCGGAAGTATCCCGGCGGGGCGGCATCGAAGTCCCAGATCGGCCGAGCGGGGAGCGCCGCGATAAGGTCGCGCGTGCGATCGTCCATGTGGAAAGCGCGGCGAAATGTCTGCGGCTCGAGTGTTGTCGGCTCGATCAGCGTCACATCGTCGGCGTACGGCAGAAAGCCGCGCGCCATCAACCCAAGTGTAAGTGTGGTCTTGCCGCTGCCGGAAACGCCAACGATCAGGAGACTGCATGACCGATCCGGCGCGATCAGCGACGCGCCGTGGATGTGGAAGCGGTCGCGCCGATACGCCAGCATATCCATCACCAGATGCCATTCGAGCGCGAGCAGCGCGTCCGCCGCGTTGTCCGTCCGATAGGAGGGGGAGCCGTTCGCGGAGACGGACCATCCCCGCTTGGCGTCGCCGTTGAGGGCATACGGCGTCGCGTCCGCAGACGGGGGCTCTGCGGGGCGGGCCGAATCCGCCAGAATACGGGCGACGACCACGCACATCGCCGCATCCGGCACGGAGACCGCCGCGCGGTACCCGTGCAGATCGTACTGTGTCGGCCCTACCAGCATGTGCCCTGGCGACGACGATGACTCCCGCTCAGAGGTTATCATCGGCAATCATCGCATGGGCGATCAACTCCTGTAGCAGCGGCAAGACATCGGCCGTGATATCCGTCGCATCCGGGAAGACCTCGCGCACCTCCTCCCCGATCATCTCGATGCTGTGCGCGCCGTCGCAGCATTCCCAGACGAGCGCCGCCGTCGGGTTCAGGGTCATCAGTTCCTGGTGGCAGGTGTGGTAAAGTACCAAGCTGCCGTCCGCGAGCAGTTCGTCGCGCACGCAGTCATTCTTACGCGGGCGCTCATCCGATGCCGCGTCCGCGCCGCCCCTGCCGGGAAATGGGATGATCGTCATGTCGTTCTCCCTCGCGTTCCGCGTCGGTCTCGTACGATGTCGTGAGGCGCTCGATGGCGCGATCCGACTGCTGCATCGGCGCCTTCGCGTCAGATTCGCGCAAACGGTACGGTTCCCGCCATAGTGGAGGAACCGTACCGGAATGCGATGACGCGAGCGCCTTTCCCTGCCGCAGTGGCGATTTCCCCGTTCTGACCGGCAGGTCAAGGGCCGCCATGCGCGGGCGTCTAGGTGGAAGCGACGCCGCTGATCGCGGTCGCGATTTCGACCGTCACGCCATTCAGTAGTGGCGTCAGCAGCGCCGCATAGACCGCCGTCACCGTCTGGCTGGAGCTGGCTCCCGTGGTGTTCGACACCACCCGGTTGAGTGTCACGTTCGCCACACCGGGGATGTTCACCGGCGTATTCGCCAGGGTTGTAGCGAGATTGTAGTTCGTCCCGTTGATCGTGACGCTACCCGTGAATGCGGCAGTGCTCGACGCGGTGATACCATTCGACGTGCTCGTCGACGTTGCCGAGATTGTCCCGCTCGTGATCGTGCCTCCGAGCACGCTTGAACTCGCCAACGTCGAATTGCTTTGCGCCGTCACGCTACCCGGCGTCGTATTCGAAATGTTCAGCGCGGAGTCGGAGGTCGGGACGAGGTTAAGAGTGCCTAGGACGGTAACCGTTCCGGGATTGGTCGTACCGCCGGGCGGCAGGGTAACATCGCCGACCTTGCTCACGTTGAGGAGCCCGAGGGCGCTCGAGTTCGCGCTGTACGCCTCGCCCGTCGCCGTGATGGCGTGGTACGTGAAGCCGCCCGTCCCCTGGCCGAGCGGGCAGGTTACCGTGATCGTGCCCGCCCCGACAGCACCGGTGGGGGTGGTGAAGGTGATCGTTGTCGCGTTGACGACGGTCACGCCGGTCGCGGCGACGCCATTGACGGTAACCGTCGCTCCGGGGCAGAAGTTCGTGCCGGTGAGGGTAACGACTGTGCCGCCGGTTGTCGGGCCGCCCGGTGGGTTGACCCCCGTGATCGTCGGGCCGCCCGGCCCCGGCGTCGCAGCGGCCACACCAATCCCCGGGACGGACGCCGCGAGGATCACGGGTGCCGCGTACGCCCCCGCCTTCATCGCCGTCTTCATCGCATCCCGCCGCGACAGTTCGTCCTTGAAGATACCATCACCCATGTCGACACACCCTTTCTTCATTGCCCCGATAACATCTCCAACCCAAATATGAACGTGCATAGTGTACGGTCATAGTGTACGTTTGTCAATAGCAGATCAAAATTTATCATAAACAGAAAATCCTAACGTCCCACACATATGGACATATGTCGAAATGTATATCTTATGTCCCACTTTCATTAACTATGCCCAAGTACCAGAGTATTTTCCGCGTATGGATGTTTACGAGCGAGGTACCGCGTATAACGTGAAACCGGATACAAGGGAAGTGCTCGTAGTAACGTGATCGAAGGTCTGGCACCCGCATCTGCACAATGCTGCTCGTACGTTGTGCACGTTGGCAGGCGATCTCCGTCGTCAGCGAGGTGGCGCAATGCTTGAGGCGTTACCCATGTATCGCGAATGCTCGGCGCGTGCGCGCATCGGACCATAGTAGATTGGTTTTGGGTGTATCTGTCCGACCACGCCTTCCCGCTTCGGATCAATCAACGCCTTCGTGGTTCAATTTCCCTTCCCCTTTGTCCATGCCCTCGCATAGAATGGCGGCGAGAAAAGGAGGGGCGATGAGCGCTTCGGAAACGGCGCGCGTGGCGTTGCAGCGGGCGACGGGCGAGCACGCAGCGACCTATGTGCGGGATGGCATGATCGTCGGGCTTGGCACGGGCAGCACCGCCGCCTTTGCCATCGCCGCCCTCGCGGCCCGCGTCGCGGACGGGTTGCGCATCCGCGCCATCCCGACTTCCAGGGCGTCGGCCGCACAGGCCCGTGCGAGTGGTATCCCCCTCACGACCCTCAACACGCACCCGCAGATTGATGTGACGATAGATGGCGCGGACGAAGTTGACCCCGACATGAATGTCATTAAAGGGCGTGGCGGTGCGCTGCTGCGCGAGAAGATTGTCGCGAGCGCGACACACCGGCAGGTAATCATCGTGGACGAGACGAAGTTGGTGCACCGGCTCGGCGAGCGGATGCCCCTGCCAGTCGAGATCGTGCCCTTCGGGTGGAAACGTACCGCGAATGCGCTCATGTCGCTCGGTCTCGTCCCGACGCTCCGGCGGGCGGGAAGCACACCCTTCCACAGCGACAATGGCAACTACATCGTGGACTGCGCCCTACCGACCGCATTCACCCTGCACGATCTCGCCGCTGCGATCAAAGCGACCGTCGGCGTCGTGGAGCACGGCTTCTTCCTCGGCCTCACGCATACCGTCGTCATCGGCACCTCAGCAGGCATCGAGGTTCGGGGCCAGCCGTAGCCACTGTATCGCGATGAATTCAATCGACGTGCCACGGCGAAGCCAACCCTCTTTGGCTGCCTTTCCCAATCGACGATTGCCCACCAAAACGGGGCAACTCCACTTGCGTGGACAGGTCACGTCAATAGGTTAACCCGCATCATACTGGACGAGGTCTGCCCCTATAGTGCGGTCCAACCTATAGACCAGGAACGTACGGTCGAAATAGGTTGATGAGGAAATCTGGGACGAGGTATTCGACGATCTTTTCGAAGGTCTTTTCATTGCGCAACAAGCGACCGGGACGGGTGTATTCAACCCAAGCCATCGCGCACCATCCCGTCGCGCGCAGATAGACGAAGGGCATCCGGGTTTCGATGCGCCCGATCAAATCACGGCCCGCGTGGTGATCTCCCACGGCGGTCGCGTAGGCGGCGATGAAGGAGGCACGCTGGAAGTCCGACAGGACGTAGTCGCATTTCCAGAGCGTTGAAGTCGGCGTGAGAAAATGGCAGAGGTCGTACGAGCCGTCGTCCAGCATCGGCTTTTCCCAATCTACCAGTTTCGCTCGGTCCTCCGTTCGTTCACCGACGACGAAGTTGTGCGCCTGCACGTCGGTGTGGATGATGACGCGCTCCGTAGGGCGAAAACGATCCTGCTGCTTCGCCGCCGTCTCACCGAGCGCGACGAGCACACGCTCGAAGATGCGCTTGACGGCGGGGTCGGCATCGTCAGTGGCGAAATAGACATCGAGAAACCCTTTCGCCTCCTGCCACGACCCGGTGAGCGGATCGGGAACGACCAGAAAGTTAGGATTCCCGGCGATCGGCAGGGTGTGGAGCGCGGCGATCGTGCGGGCGGCGAGCGGCGCCTCGGTCGCGTAGTCGAGCGGGCGACCGGGGAAGTATTCCTCGACGAGAAAGCCGTATGGGATTTCCGCACCGGAATTATCGAGCAGGAATGGCGCGGGAGCAATACCGGCGGGCTGCAGGAACTCCAGTGCGCGATATTCGTAGCCGATCTGATCGCCTTCGCTGATCTGCGTGCCCGTATTGATCCGCGCCACGACGTGCCGCCTGCCGCCCGTTACGAGATAGTTCAGGTTGTACTCGCCCTGCGCCAGCATGCTGATCGCCAGTGGCTCGTCCGCGCCGAAGCCGACCCGTGCGCGACGATCGGCGTGGTTGAGATACTTAAGCACCTTCGGCTGCAACGACGCCGCGAAATCCGACCCCACCTGGCCCCTCAATCCTCACCCCCGGCCCCTCTCCATCGCCCGGAGGTCACGGAAGACTGGAAGTCCGTTTGACGATGGAGAGGGGAGGGGACATTTGAACCTGGCGCTTCGCACGCGGCCCTCAGTCCTCAGTCCTCAGTCCCTTAAAAGGATTCGCGGTGGATTTTGAGCCAATCGGTGGCGGGCGTGATGTTCATCGCCGCCGCACCGCGTTGCAGTTTCGTGACGATCACGCGATCGCCCTTGCCGAGCGCGGGTTCGACCGTGTCCACCCATGCGGAGGGCGACTCCTCCGAATCCACGAGCCAGACATTCGGCATCGCGCGGTGGAAATTGCGCCCCCCCGCCGCCGCGCGGATCGCATTGTGAACTTCTTCGCGCGCGTCACCGATCGCGCTTCCCGCTTCGTAGGCAATCCAGAGAATCATCGCTCCCCCTCTTCTTCCCGCAACTCACTCGCTGATCGGAAAAGTGCCGACGCAGTATAGCGTGTCCGCGTCTCAGGCGCGAACCGCACGCCGCGACGATTCACGGCGTACCTTCATGCCCACGAAAACGCCGATCATTCCGAAAAGCAGGGCGAAATCTGCACCACGCGCTGGCTGTGGATGACCGGCACGCGGCGTGATAACCGGCACGGACACACCCGTCGGACCAATCGCGTAGCCCGGCGGCGCGACCGAGCGTGCGGCGACCGGCGCGCTCCCCGGAAACGGAATGCTCGCCGCTCCAGCCGGCGCGACATTCCCGCGTGCGACGGAAACGACCGGGGTGCCGACAGTGGACGGGAAATTCGCTGTCGGCACGCCACCGGCTGAGTTTGGCGTATTGCCGACCGAATACCCTGACGGCGGCGGTGGAGGCAGCCCAACCGCAGCGGGAGGTGGACCGGATGAAGACGAAGACGATGTTGAAGATGACGGGGCGGCGGGGGCAGGGGCCGCGACGCTCGCCGGAGCGGGCGCCGACTGCGCCGAGGTGCGTGCCGCTACGGCGGTGGCAGGCGGCACGGTCGTTGCCGGTGGCGACGGCAACCCCGTCGTCACGCCATTCGCCACGACCAGTGTCTTCGCGGTCGCGGCCGCGATGACCGTCGGTATCGGCGGCGATGTTGTCGGCGCCGGGGTCGGCGTGCATGTCGGGAGTGGAGTCGGGCTGACCGTCGCGGTCGCGGTCACTGGCGCATCGCCGAGCAACCGGCCGACAACCTGCGGAACCGTTGCCGTCGGTAGCGGTGTAGTCGGTGACGCACCGGGTGTTCCGGTGGCAGGCGTACCCGTCGGGAGAACCGTTGGCGTCACACAGACGACCAATCCATCAGTCGCCGCCCCAGCCGGATTCCCCGACCAACCTATCGCCACCACGAGGAGACCGACCGTCATGACGCTAGTTGCGAGGACAATCCATCGCCGCGCATCTACTCTGTGTCCCTGCATACCACTCCCTTGTTTCTCCACGCCGCCACCCTCACGGTACACCATGCCCAACAATGGCGGCGTTGTCAATTTCCCCGCCTGGCAGCGCGACCGAGGCCGATGTGTCCTGCATCTCACGCGCTCCTGCGTCTTCGGCCCGCAATCCTCGCGTCTCGCGGACGAGTTCGATGAAGGCGCGCGCGGCGGCAGGTTGGTAGCCATCACGTCGCCAGAGGAGGCCGATTTGCCGCCCGTGACCACCCTCGGACAGGCGGACGACGGCGATCTGGGATCGCGAGATTGGCGAAAGCGATTGTTCCGGCACCAGGGTGATGCCAAGCCCCACCGCGACCATCGAGCAGATCGTGTCCCAGTAGGCGCATTCCAGCACGACTTTCGGCTCAAACCCCGCCTGGCGGCAGATGCGCAGCGTCAGGTCGCGCACCGCCGACCCCTCGCTCCACAGAATAAACGGCTCGTCGCGCAGTTCGGCGGGATTGACGGAGGCGCGATGCGCCAAACGGTGATCGGGTGCGACCGCGAACGAAAGCAGTTCGCGCCCGAGCGGGAGCGAGCCAAGATAGCCATGCGTCGTCGGCAACGCGGTGAGCGCCAAGTCTACCTCGCGGTGTTCGAGTTGCCGCAGGAGCGTGATCGTCGGCGCTTCCTGGAGTTCCAGCGCAATCCCGGCGTGACGGGCGTGGTACGCGACGAGCAGCGGCGGCAGCATCGAGGCGCTGAGGGCAGGCAGCGCGCCGAGTCGGAGGCGACCGCGTTCGAGGTTCGCCAGTTCGGCCAACTCGCGCTCGGCCTCCGCGGAGCGGGCGAGCAGCGCGCGGGCGTGCGGCAAGAGATGCTGACCGGCCTCCGTGAGCGTCACCTGCCCGCGCGTCCGCTCGAAGAGCGTATTGCCGATCTCCTCTTCCAGTTTGCGGATCTGCTGACTGAGCGACGGCTGCGCGATGTGCAGCGACTCGGCGGCGCGCGTGAAATGCTGATAATCCGCCACAGCCACGAAGTACGCGAGGTGACGCAGTTCCACACCGCACCTCCATAGCACGAGCCTATGATCGCTGGCGGCAGTATACGTCGTGGTCGTTCTTGCCGCTACGGGCATCCACGACGTGGCGCGTGACCACGGACGCGGTACACTACGGGTATGGGTACCCGCGCAAAGGGATATGTTAGGAGGAACGACGATGCTGCTCACCTATCTCGGCCACTCGGGGTTCGCGCTCGAAGCGGTTGGCAAGACCGTCCTCATTGATCCGTGGGTGACGGGCAATCCGCTCGCGACCGTGAAGGCCGACGACCTCCATGCCAATACGATTCTGCTCTCCCACGCGCACAACGACCATGGCATTGACGACGCGCGGGAGATCGCTAAACGGACGGGTGCGACGATCATCACGACATTTGAACTCGGCGAATGGCTCGGCGCGCAGGGGGTGACGACGATCCCAAGCAACCACGGCGGCACGGTTGCATTCGATGGCGGCAGCGTCAAATTCACTCCTGCATGGCATACCTCCTCGTATCAAACCGGGCCGGATACCTTTGTCGCGGCGGGCGTCCCGGCGGGGCTGATAATTCGCTTCGGCGGCATGACGATCTACCATACCGGCGATACCGCGCTCTTTCGGGATATGGAACTGATCGGCGAGGCAGGCATTGACCTAATGTGCGTCTGCATCGGCGACCATTTCACGATGGGGCCGGACGACGCGATCCGCGCGGTGCGCTTCGTCCAACCTAAGTCGGTCATCCCGATGCATTACAACACCTTCCCGCCGATCACACAGGACGGCGAGGCGTTCAAGCGGCAGGTTCAGGGCAGCGTATCGGGCGTGATGTGCTACCCACTTACACCTGGTCAACAGCAGCACTTCGGGGCATAGCGATGCGAGCGACACGAGCATGACGATCTTCAGGACGCGCTGGACACCGCGCGAATGGACGGCTCAACTGACTGACCGACTGCGCCGATTACCGGGCATCGCGGACATTTGCATTGAGGCGCCGTTGCGGATCAGCCTGTCGTGCGACGGATACGGGCCGTTGCATCTAGACGCGACCGCCTCCTACGACGCCTATCAACGGGGGTACGTGGGCGATACGCAACTGCTCGACACGACGGTGCGCGCCATCGCCGATTCGCTCGCGCGCCTCGGCGATCCGCCGACCTGGGATGGCGCGCGCAACACGGTCATGCCCTGGCTGCTGCGCGCGGACGATAGCGCGGCGGTCGTGACATGCGGCGCGATCAGCGACCTCGCAATTGCCTTCACCTTCGCGGCGCCAGTGACCGGAAACGCGACATTTGTCACGTCACCGGCCTGGGGCGTGGATCGCGAAACGCTGCTCCACTGTGCGCTGGCGAATCTCGCCGAGGGCAGCTCGCCGCTGTCATTCCGGCTACTCCCCGATGGGCACAACGTACTGCGACTCCTGCCGGCGGATCAGCACGCGGCAAGCCGGACGCTCTTGCCTGACGTGCAGCGCGCCATCACCGCCCGCCTCGGCAGCCTGGCCGTTCTCCTCATCGCCGCACGCGATGCTGTCTTCGTCTGCCCGCCGACGGTCCTCGGCGACCCGCCGCCATCGCTCCGCCAACTTCCGGCAATACAAGCTGCCCTCAACAGCCCCGATGCACTCTCCGACCGACCTATTCTCCTGCGGGATCGCCGTCTGGCGTCGCGATAAAATCGCCGAATCGTGCCATCGTACGGGGTACGGATGAGAGCAAAGCGCTCGGGAGAAGGTCCGGACAGGGCGGTTCATCCGCATGCGATCACGTGCGGTACACGATCTCGCCGTCCATGATCGTGTAATCCACAGCCAGTTCAGCAATATCGTCCGGATCCACAGTGCGGGCATCAGCACTCAGGACGGTGATGTCGCCAAGTTTGCCGGGCGTGAGGCTGCCTTTGATATTTTCCTCGAACGAGGCGTACGCGCCCGCCCAGGTGTAGGCCCAGACCGCTTCCGCGAAGGTAATCCCCTCTTCGGGAAAGGCGACATCGCCCGCGAAGTCCGCGCGCGTCATCATCGTCTCGATCCCGGCAAGCGGGCTGACGGTGACGACGGGCGCGTCGGAGGAGGCCGCCGCGACGATGCCCCGGTCAATGAAGGTACGCATCGCGTTCGCATACCGCAGCCGGTCGTTGCCGAGGTTCTGGACGTAGACGGGCCGGAAGTCGCGCAGAAAGGTCGTGCCGGGGATCGGCACACAGCCGAGCCGCTTGATCCGGTCGAAGACGGCGGGATCGGTGATGAACTCGCAATGCTCGATGCGATGGCGCGTGTCCGGTCGCGGATTGGCGGTCATCGCCTCCTCGTAGCAATCGAGGAGCAAATCAATCGCCGCGTCGCCAATCGCGTGCGCGCAGCATTGCCAGCCGAGGTCGTGCGCGCGCTTGAACTTCGCCTTGAAAGCATTGGGCGTCTGCATCCAGAGGCCGACATTCTCCGCCTCCCCAACGTACGGGTGGTGCATTCGTGCCGTCCGGCCGCCAATTGAGCCGTCAATGAACAGTTTGGCGGGGCCGATACGAAGCCGTGCATCCCCCAAGCCGGTGCGGATGCCCGTCTGCTCCAGCCCGTCCAGCATCTCGTCCACCATCATCATCAGGTAGGTGCGCAGGCCGCCCGCGCCCCGGTCGTGGAGCGCCTGATACGCGGCCATCTCCTCCGGGCGGTGAATGCCCGCCTCGCCCACGCTCGTCACGCCAACCGCGTGGTAGAGGCCGGCGGCACGGTCGAGCGCATCCGCAATCTCTTCGGTGGAGGGCTGCTGGATGACGTTGTACACGAAACGCATCGCCGACTCGCGCAGAATGCCCGTCGGCTCGCCGTGCTCGTCGCGATCAATCACGCCGCCCTCGGGGTCCTGCGTCGTCGCGGAAACGCCCGCGAGTTGCAGCGCCTTCGTGTTGGCGACGGCGACATGACCGCACGCCCGCACGACCATCACCGGGTGCGCGGGCGCGGCGCGGTCGAGATCGGCACGATTCGGATGGCGCTGCTCGGCGAAGCGCGCGTCGTCGTAACCACGAGCGCGAATCCATCGCTCCGGCGGCTGCGACTCTGCGCGCTCGCGAATTTTGGCGACCAGTTGGGCAATGCTGCTCGTCGCCTCCGGTCGCGCGTTGATCGCCGCTGCCGCGAAACCGACGTTCATCGGATGGCAGTGCGCGTCATTGAATGCGGCCGTCGCGGTGCGACCGCGCAGATCAATCACCTCGGTACCGGCGCGACGCTCGGCCAGTGCGTCGTCGTTCGAGCCGACGGCGGCGATAATACCGTTACGAATCGCGATCGCCTCCGCGACGGGCATCGCAGGATCAGACGTTATCAGGTGTCCATTCGTCAGAATCATGTCTCCATCCACGGCTTGCTGCTCCCTTCGTTTTCGCCCGGCGCCACAGCCGGGGATGCGATTGTACCGCACCCCGCTCGCTTCGTTATGTGCTATACTGCCTGCTATGGAAGAGAACATGAACAACAAACCGGACGAATTTTGGCGCAAGAAACTCACTCCCGAGCAATATCATGTGCTGCGTCAGAAGGGGACAGAGCGGCCCTTCACCGGCCAGTTCTACCTCAATCACGACAGCGGCATGTATACGTGTGCGGCATGCGGCACGCCCGTTTTCTCGTCGGAGACGAAGTTCGACAGCGATTGTGGCTGGCCGAGTTTCGACCGCTCCGTCGCGGGGAACGTCGAGTTCCACGAAGACTCCACCTTCGGTATGCGGCGCACCGAGGTTTTGTGCGCGACCTGCGGCGGGCACCTCGGGCACGTCTTCGATGACGGGCCGCGCGACACGACCGGGCAGCGGTTCTGCATCAACTCCGCCGCGCTCAATTTCAAAAAGCAGGACTAATACCCTCCTTCAACTCGGCGCATCGCCGTGCAGGTACCATTCGCGGAACGTCATCGCGAATGGTACCTGTGTTTTTAGCACCCGACCGAACGCTGTCGAGACAATGTGCCATGTCACTTTCCTTATGCAATTAATATACACGCGCGTGCATCCCGGCACGAGCATTGCGGACACCCGACACACGGACGTGACCCGCCCGTATGGAAATAGATGATGGAAGGAGTGCGATAATGACCACAACGACGGACAGCACCACGGATAGCGCCGCGACACATGCCGAAAAACCAGCGGAGGTGAATGTGAACACAGACGCCAAACCAGTCCAGCGCTGGGCAACGATCGCGGGCGGCGCGGCCGCTACGCTCGCCGGGGGTGCGCTGATTGTCCGTGCCGTGAAGGGGCGGAAGGGCGCGGCTGACGATGACGATACTAGCCCCGCCGCGAGTGTCGGGCACAAGCAGGGTGTGCGCGTCGAGAAGACGGTGACGATCAACAAGTCCGCCGAGGAACTGTATCGCTTCTGGAGGAACTTCGAGAATCTGCCGCGCTTCATGGATCATCTCGAATCCGTGCAGGTGAAGGACGACACACACTCCCATTGGAAGGCAAAAGGCCCGGCGAAGAAAGCGATCGAGTGGGACGCGGAGATCATCAACGACATTGCCAACGAAGTGATTGCCTGGAAATCCACCAAGGCCCAGATCGCCAATGCCGGTTCGGTCCGTTTCCGCAGCGCGCCGGGCGGGCGCGGCACCGAAGTAACCGTCAATCTCGAATACGATCCGCCAGCCGGCAAGGCGGGCATGCTCGTCGCCAGGATGTTCGGTGAGGAGCCGACGCAGCAGGTGCAGGATGCCCTGCGCCAATTCCGGGCGATCATGGAGGCCGGCGAAATCCCGACGACGGACGGCCAGCCGACGGGAAGGTCGTAGCGAAATGAAAGCGCTCGTTTGGAACAAGACCCACGATGTCCGCGTCGAACGCGTCCCCGATCCCCAAATCCTCAACCCGCGCGACGCAATCGTGAAAATCACGGCGACGGCGATCTGCGGCTCCGACCTTCATCTGTACGACGGCTACATTCCCACGCTCAAGCCGGGCGACATCCTCGGCCACGAGTTCATGGGCGAGATCGTCGAGACTGGCAAGGAGGTGAAGAATCTCAAAAAGGGCGACCGCGTCGTCGTCCCGTTCACGATTGCCTGCGGTCACTGCTTCTTTTGCGAGCACCAGCTTTTTTCCGCCTGCGACAACTCCAACCCAAATGCGTGGATGGCGGAGAAAGCATACGGCTTCTCCCCCGCCGCACTCTACGGATACTCGCATATGTTCGGCGGCTACGCGGGTGGCCAGGCAGAATACGCTCGTGTGCCGTTCGCCGATGTTGGGCCGATCAAGGTGCCCGACGCGGTGCCGGACGATCAGGCGCTCTTCCTTTCCGACATCTTTCCGACCGGCTACATGGCGGCGGAAAACTGCGACATCAAACCGGGCGATGTCATCGCCGTCTGGGGTTGCGGGCCGGTTGGGCAGTTCGCAATCAAGAGCGCATATATGCTCGGCGCGGAGCGGGTGATCGCCATTGATCGCGTCCCGGAGCGGCTGGCGATGGCGCGGGATAAAGCGGGCGCGGAGATCATCAATTACGAAGAAAGCGATGTCATTGACACGCTCAAGGAGATGACCGGCGGCCGTGGCCCGGACGCCTGTATTGATGCCGTTGGTATGGAATCGCACGGGACAAGCATTGACGCGGTCGCGGATAAGGCGAAGCAGGTTGTCCGGCTCGGTACGGACCGTCCGCATGTGCTGCGCGAGGCGATCCAGTCATGTCGGAAAGGCGGCACAGTCTCCGTTCCCGGCGTTTATGGCGGTCTCCTCGACAAAGTGCCGTTCGGGGCAGCCTTCGGCAAGGGTCTCACCTTCAAGATGGGACAAACGCATGTCCAGCGGTATCTCCGTCCGCTGCTCGACCGTGTGCAGCAGGGCGAGATTGACCCGAGTTTCGTCATCACCCATCGCCTGCCGCTGGACGAAGCGCCCCACGGCTATAAGATTTTCCGCGACAAGCAGGACGCGTGCATCAAGGTTGTCCTGACGCCGTAGCGAGACGAGGAGCAATGCCATGCCGGAGGATCAACCACGGTTGAGTGTGCCGCTACCGATGATTGCCGCAGGGGGTCTTGGCATCGGCATAGTTGGTCGGGCGTTGCTCCGGCGGCGAATGGAAAATTTCACCGGCAAGGTCGCGCTCGTCACGGGCGGTTCGCGGGGGCTTGGCTTGCAAACCGCCCGCGAATTCGCCCGCGCCGGGTGCCGCATCGCGATCTGCGCGCGCGACGAAAACGAGCTGCAACGGGCGGCGGACAGCCTTCAGGCTGAAGGCACGGAAGTTTTCGCTATCCATTGCGATGTTGCCAATCGCGATCACATGGAGCGCACGATTCGGGCCGTGACGGATCATTTCGGCCAGATAGACATCCTCGTCAACAATGCCGGCATCATCCAGGCCGGGCCAATCGAGACGATGACCGTCGAGGACTTCGAGAAAGCAATGGGCGTCATCTTCTGGGGCACGCTCTACGCGACACTCGCCGTCCTGCCGCAGATGCGGGAGCGACAGGGCGGGCACATCGTTAACATCACCTCGGTCGGCGGCAAAATCAGTATGCCGCACCTGCTGCCGTACGGCGCGGCGAAGTTCGCGGCGACCGGATTTTCCGAGGGCTTGCGGGCGGAACTGGCATCGGACGGCATCCAGGTCACAACCATCGTACCCGGCCTACTGCGCACGGGTGGCCAACGCAACGCGGAATTCACGGGCGACCGGGAAGCGGAATATGCCTGGTTCAGTCTCGGCGACACGCTCCCATTCGTCGCGCTTGATGCCGCGCAAGCGGCACGGGAGATCGTCGCGGCAACCCGGCGCGGCGACACCGAGCGTATCCTCTCGGTCCCGGCGAGCATTGCCGCCCGATTGCACGGCGCATTCCCGGCGCTCGTGACCGATCTATTGGCCCTCGTCAACCGGTTTATCCTCCCCTCAAAGGATGGTGGCAGCCGCATCGCCCAACGTGGCGTCCGGGTGCAAATGCGCATCCCGACGCCGATCAGACGTATTATCGAAACAGCCGAGGGTTCGGCCGATACGCGTTTGAATCAACCCGATGCGAAGAAGTAAACCGAGCGCCTGCACAAGTGAGCAGGCTTATGAGCAGTAACAACTCAACTGGGTAATGGTTTGGTGGTACAGGTTTTCAACCTGTGACCCTGTCATGCCGCCCGGAGGGCAACCCGGAAACCTGCCCCACCATTACTTAACTCCTTTATACAGATTGCAAATTCGGCTGATCCAGAAGCCACCCCGACGGCCCTCGGACAACCTGCCAGGAGCCGACGTATCGCAGCGACCCACCGGCCCGGACATCGGTCAACTGGACAGCAACCGTCGCCCGACCGTCCCCCGTGGTCACGACGTTCCCAATCGTGTAGTCAATCCGCTGCGTCGGCGCGAAATGACCGTTGATATCTACCTGCGTATTGAATTGTGTCTTCATCCGTGGGCTCCACAGTTGGGCTGCCGCGTCGAACTGATGCTGCGAGACCGCCTGGTAAAATTGCTCGACGGCTTGCGCTGGGGTTGCCGCGCCTCCGGCAACGACCGGGCGCGACGGCGGCGTGGGAGCAGGCGCTGTCGGCGATGCGGGGGGAGGCTCGGTCGCCGGGACTGGGGTGGCAGTCGGTACGGGTTGCGGGGTCGCGGTCGGCGTCGCGAGCGGTGTCGGGCTTGCCGCAGGTACGGTGGGCGCTTGCGCGATCGGCGCCGCAGTCGGCGGTGCGGCGACGGTAGGGGCGATAATTACAGTAGGGGCAATAACCGTCGTCGGTTGCGGGGCGGGTGTCTCCGTTGCTACGACCGGGGGCGTGATCGAAGGGGCAGCCGCGACCACCACCGATGCTTGCGGGGTTGTGCTCGCACGCGCGGCCGTTGTCGGTGCTACTGTCGCTGCATGCCCACTACCCGCAGACCGAAGAGCGAACACACCTGCCACGGCGATAACCATGCCGAGGAGTGCCAGGAGGGGAACGATAAGCCAGCGTCGCCCACGCCCTCCGGTCGGCGCCGGAGCCGATACATACGCGGGGCGCTCGTCCACGCGTGGCGACTCGACCACGCCCGGCGGGGGCGATGCCGGGAGTGCCGACGTGACAGCCACCGACGGTCGCGCCCGTCTCCGCGTACTGGCGGGAGGATCGGACACGCGACTCGCCGCCACGAGCGCCGCCTCCATCTCGGCGGCGGATTGATAGCGGGCGGCAGGGTCTTTCGCCATCGCACGCATCACGACACTTTCCGCGCGCGGGGAGATATTTGCGTTGATGTGCCGCATCGATGGCGGCGGATCATGCACCTGACGCATCGCCACCGCGACAAGCGAATCCCCGTCAAACGGCACGCGCCCGGTCAATGCCTCGTATAAAACAACGCCGAGGCTGTACAAGTCGGAGCGACCGTCGAGCGGCTGATGGAGGGCTTGTTCGGGCGAAAGGTAGTGCGCGCTGCCCATCACGGTCTGCGTCGCCGTCAACTGGGATGCCCCGGCGGCGCGCGCGATGCCGAAATCCGTCACTTTTGCGCTGCCGACAGGGGTGAGCAACACGTTGTGCGGCTTGATGTCGCGGTGGATCAGGTGGTGCGCGTGCGCCGCTCCCAGTGCGGCAGCGACCTGCGCGCCGATCACGAGCGCGTCGTGCTCGGCGAGCGGGCCACGTTCGCGGATGCGCTCTTTGAGATTCGGCCCCGGCACGTACTCCATCACGATGTAGTACGTGTCGTCGGTCGCGCCGGTATCGTAGATCGTCACGATGTTCGGGTGATTGAGCGCAGCGGCGGCCTGCGCCTCGCGGCGAAATCGTTCGACAAAGAGCGGATCGGCCGCGAGCGCCGGGCTGAGAATTTTCACGGCAACCTCACGGTTCAGCAGGCGATCATGCGCGAGATAGACGCGCGCCATCCCACCAATCCCGATGGATTGCCGCAATTCGTACCGCTCGCCGATCCGTTGTTGATCCGAACCCTGCACGATGTTCATGCCTCGCGATGCAGAGAAAATAGTGACTGAACCGCAGTCCTGGTCACAAATCTATGCATTTTCGGTGCCGCGAATCACACTCCCAC
>JBBRLR010000038.1:0-36863 GCA_038231255.1 Thermomicrobiales bacterium
AATCTGCGGAAAGCGGACGGCATCGGGAAACTTCTTTGGGTCACGGTCGTAGACGCCGTCCACACCGTGTTTGCCCATCAGCAGCACTTCGCATTCGAGTTCGAGCGCCCGGAGCGCGCCCGTCGTGTCGGTCGTGAAATATGGGTTGCCGTTGCCACCCGCGAGAATGACGACGCGCCCCTTCTCCATGTGCCGGAGCGCGCGGCGGCGGATGTACGGCTCGGCGACCTGCTGCATCTGGATCGCCGTCATCACGCGCGTTTGCACGCCCGCCCGTTCGAGCGCCTCCTGCAAGGCGAGGGCATTGATAACAGTGCCAATCATGCCCATGTAGTCCGCAGTCGCGCGATCCATACCGAGTTGCTCTGCGTTCCGACCGCGCCAGAAATTGCCGCCGCCGGCGACAATTGCCATCTGCACCGCGCCATCAGCAACCTCATCCCGCACCTGACCCGCGAGCGCGTGGACAATCCCCGGATCAATATTCCGGCCACCCGCGCCCTCGAAGGCTTCGCCGCTCAACTTTAGCAGGACACGATGGTATTTCGACTCCGTCATGCGGGCTTCCGTCTCCTATCCCGATGCGTGCGCCGCGCACACAATGGCGGCGGGGATTTCTCCTCGCCGCCATTCCGCACCCAATTAAGCGTCCGCGCTGTCGTCGCCGGTATCGCTGCCGTCGCCGACGACCGCTTCGCCGAGTTCGTAGCGGGTGAAGCGGCGGATGACGATATTCTCGCCAAGTTTGCCGATCGCCTCATGCACCATCTCGCCGATTGTCCGCTTCGGGTCGCGCACGAAGGGCTGCGCCATCAGGACGATCTTGCGATCCACTTCCTCATCGGAGCCATCGTGAATGCGGCGCTCGCGCTCGCGGATGTCGGCGGGCACCTCGTCCGCGCGAACATACTGCGGCATCATGCCAATGATGTGCTGCGCGATGTCGCGGCCCAATTGCTGGAAGTCATCGGTACGCGCGACGAAGTCGGTCTCACAGTTCAGTTCCAGCAGGCAGCCGATCCGGCCACCGTGGATATACTGAAAGATCAGTCCCTGATTGGCAGCACGCCCAGCTTTCTTCGCCGCAGACGCCATCCCCTGCTTCCGCAAGATGTCTTCCGCCTTTTCAAGATCGCCGCCGCTTTCTTCGAGGGCGCGCTTGCAATCCATGATGCCTGCGCCTGTTTTCTCGCGCAGTTGCTTGATCTTATCCATCGGTACGCTCAACGGTCGGTTCCCCTTTCAATCTCTGGTCTCAATCGGTCGGTCGGTCAGCGGCCCGCCGGGGGCGCATCACCCTTTTCGGCTGCTGCGGCGTCGAGGTCCTCGGCGTCGAGTTGGTACGACTGCTGCGGCTCCTCGCGACGCGCGGTCGCGGCATAATACTGACCGCGCCCTTCGAGGGCAGCGTCCGCCATCGTCTTGGTAAGCAAGCGAACGGAGCGGATCGCATCGTCATTCGAGGGGATGACGTAGTTCACAACATCGGGGTCGGAGTTCGTGTCCACCATCGCGACGATCGGGATTTCGAGGCGAGTCGCCTCCTTGACCGCCAACTCCTCGCGGCGTGGGTCCACGATGAAGACCGCTTCAGGCAGACGAGTCATGCCGCGCATCCCGCCGATCGTCTTCTCCAGTTTTTCCTTTTCGGACGCGATGCTCGTCTGCTCCTTTTTCGGCAGGGCGAGGATCGCGCCGCTGTTCTCCATCTCCTCGATCTCGACGAGACGTCGGAGCCGCGCCCGGATCGTGACAAAGTTGGTCAGCGTGCCGCCCATCCAGCGCTTGTTGACGTAGTTCATCCCCGCGCGGTTCGCCTCCTCGGCGACGATCTCCTGCGCCTGCTTCTTGGTGCCGACGAACAGCACCTTACCGCCATGCGCAGTGATATTGGTGACGAAGTCCTGCGCGCGGCGCATCCCCTCCGCCGTCTGCTGGAGGTCAATGATGTGGATGCCATTGCGCTCGCTGAAGATGTAGGGGCGCATCTTCGGGTTCCACCGCTTGGTCTGATGACCGAAGTGGACGCCCGATTCGAGCAGTTGACGCATCACCTGCATCGTCGTCGCGGGGTCGTACTGGGTCTGCATTGCCGTCGCCATGCCAAAATCCTCCCGATGTGGTTGTTCCTCCGCCACCCTCGTTACCCGGCGGCACCCGCAATGGGGACCATGCACCGGCCAGATGGCGTGTGTAATCAGCGCGGAGGTTCCCCACGCCGTTGCCGCAGTATAGCACAGGGGTGAGGTCCCCGCGCCGTTGCGTACGAACGAGTGCAGCGACTATACTCGCGCCAGGTCAATCGTGATCGGCATGCACGCGCAATGTTCAGTGGGGACGGAACGCGCTGCACGCGGGATTCCCGCAATTGCACGGTTTATGGAAGCAAGAAGCGAGAGGAGTGCGCCATGAGTTATTCTCAACCGCCCGGCGACCCGAATCAGCAGCCACCCTATGGGCAGCCGCCGTACAATCAGCCGCCCGGCGATCAACCGCCGTACGGGCAGCCTCCCTATGGCCAGCCACCGTATGGCGGCCAGCCGCCGTACGGCCAGGACCCCTACGGCCAGCAGCCGAACCCTTACGGCGACCCCTATGGCGGCTGGTCGGACAAGGAGTTCACGACGACACTCGTCCTGAGCATCCTGCTCGGCAGCCTCGGCGTGGATCGCTTCTACCTCGGCTACACGAGCCTGGGCGTCGTCAAGCTGCTCACCCTCGGCGGCTGCGGCATCTGGTCCATCATTGACATCATCCTGATTGCCACGAAGAAACTCCCGGATGCCCAGGGCCGCCCGCTCCGCCCGTAGCGGGTTATTCGCGACGATTGCCGTGGAGGCGCTTTCGGGCGCTTCCCCACGGGGGCGCTTGTGGGGCGCGCTGGCTCTGGGCACAATGATCGCGCTGATCGGGCCGGATCGCCTCGCGCGCGCGCCGCAGATTTGCCTGATTAGCGCCATCATCCGCCGCCCCTGCCCCGGCTGCGGCATGACGCGCGCCGCTGCGGCGCTGCTCCGGGGCGATCCACGCCGCGCGGTGCGGACGAACTGGCGCATCATCCCCGTCGCGCTGATCGGCGGCACGATCCTGTTCGATGATCTCCGGTCGGTGATGAAGCGACGGATACGGTAGCGTCGGCCGATGAACAGTGACACCTCAATCCGGTCATCGGGCGGGGCAGATTTTCAACCTGCCGGGATCACCGGTTGCAAACCTGTGCCACCAATCCGTTACCGGATTACGTTGGTAAGATTCATAAGCCTACGCTACCAATAGGAGAATTCGATGCCCGTGCCGTTACATCTCATCAGCCCTGAGACAGGGAAAGTGTATCCGCTCGACGATGTGCGGCTGCTCGCTTTCGGCGATCCGGAGACGCGCGCGGATGGGAAGCACATCAACCTCGTTCCCGTCTACCCGGACGGCACGTTCACGCAGGCGGCGTTCGAAGCGGCATTCGCCACACGTCGCGGCCTGTGGGATTTCCGGGCGCTCTTACCGGTTCATGCCACCACGGAGCCAGTCAGCATTGGCGAAGGGAATACGCCGCTTATCACGATCCCAACCGATAACGGTTCGCTCCTCCTCAAGGACGAATCGCGCAATCCGACATGGAGCCACAAGGATCGTGCGATGACGGTCGCCGTCTCGGTGGCAAAGGAGCGCGGTCATCGCACGGTCGTCGGCGCATCTACCGGCAATGCCGGGGCGTCGCTCGCGGCATACGCCGCCCGTGCCGGAATGCACTGCGTGATGTTCACCGGTACGGATGTGCCGAGCACGATGCAGACCTTTATGGGAGCATACGGCGCGCTCCTGTGCCGCCTCGAAGGGGGCGCGAGCCGCCGCGCCCTCGCCGCGCTTGGCATCGAGCGATACGGTTGGTTCCCGGGGACCAATGTCACCGATCCGCCGGTCGGGTCGAACCCATACGGCGTCGAGGGGTACACGACGATTGCCTACGAGATCGTCCGTGACCTCGGCAGCGCCCCGGCGGCAGTCGTCGTGCCGATCTCATACGGCGACAACTTCACCGGCATCTGGCGCGGCTTCCAGCGGATGCAGGCGGCGGGCATCATCGCGCATCTGCCCCGGATGATCGCTGCCGAACCCGCGAACTCCGCGCCCTACGCCCACGCACTGGCCCACGGCGCTCCCGCGCAAATCCCGGCGACACCGACCGCTGCCTTCTCTATCGGTGGCGGGACGGCGAGTAGACAGGCGTGGCAGACGCTGCGCGAATCAAACGGCGACGCGGCATCCGTGCCGGAAGCCGACATCCTCCCTGCACAAAAACGACTCGCAAGCGAAACAGGCCTCTATCTCGAAGCGGCATCGGTCGTTGGCGTCGCGGTGGCGCGGCGGATCGCGGCGCACACGGCCGGAACGGTCGTCGTCATCGGCACATCGAGCGGCCTCAAGGACCCTTCCTCGACCGCCCGCGCGCTGCCCGAACCGCTCACGATCCCTGTAGACCTCGACGCCCTCGCACATGCTCTCGAAACCACCTACGGCGTGCGCCTCGATGATCTTAACGAGAAATGAATCGAATCACCAAGACACCAAGAAGGAGAGAATAAAGAAGATTGTCCCCTTCTTTGTTTCCCTTGGTGTTCTTGGTGCCTTAGTGGTTTGATTTCCCGCGTTTAGTAGTAGCGGCGCGTGGGGCGGGGGTAATTGACCGGAATGCGGATCGGTATACGTTCGGGGCGTGGCGGGGACGGAAACGCCTGCTCAACGGCATCGCGCACCTTCTCGCCCACACTCTTGATCCATTCTTTCATTGCCATCGCTCGCAAAACCCTTTTGTTACCACGGTATGTACCGCAATTTCCCCATGACTACGTTACCATAAGAATGGTCGTACGTCGAGATTTGCTTACTTCGGGTCGGCGATGGCTGTCTGCACAACGACGCGGATACGCGCCTTGAATTCCTCGCTCGCGTACGTCGCGCGGCCGCACCGCCCGACGACATGGAGAACGCCCGCCTCGAAGCGGAAGGAGTCGGCGCAATGGCCGCAGACCGCGAGGTGCCGCTCGACCTCTACCCGCTCGCCATCCGACAGTTCGCGGTCGAGGAACGGCTGCAATTTCTCTACACATTCCACGCACGTCATCGTCATCATCACTGCACTTCCCCGCTTACGGTTGACTCCACTCATGCCGACGGGCGGGAGGTTGTTTCCGCCACCGATTGACCGCGCAACGAATCGAGATAGCCCGACGCGACTGCGTAATCCCACAATTCCTTCTGCAACCGACGCCGCCCACGGTGGAGCCGGGACATCACTGTGCCGACCGGGATGCCGACGATGTCGGCGATCTCCTTGTAGGCAAAGCCCTCGACATCCGCCAGCAGCACGACCTGCCGGAATTCCAGCGGCAACTGCTCCAATGCCTGGATGACATCGGCCTCCGCGAACTGGTCTATTACCGTCGCCTCGGGATTCGGCGATTCGGGTTGGACACCACTGTCAACCAGGTGGTTGTACAGATAAAACTCCTCGACATCGTCCAGCGATGTGGATTGCGGGTTCCGCGCCCGTTTCCGGTACTGGTTGATGAAACTGTTCGTCAGAATCTTGAACAGCCACGCACGCAGATTCGTGCCCGGCTGAAACTGATGCGCCGACCGGAATGCCCGATAGTACGTCTCCTGCACGAGGTCCTCGGCGTCCTGCGGGTTCCGCGTCATGCGGAGCGCCGTACGATACAGCGAATCAACCTGTAACAGCGCCTCCTGTTCGATAGACGCGGCGCTAGCAGCCGTGTTCCCTGTGCCATCCGGTGTGCTTGGGGTGCCGTCCCCCGGACGCGCGCCGTCCTCCGTGTGCTGTTCAACCATCAATCGCCCTCGAATTCTTTGAGCCTTCCGCTCCCATGCGTCCACGGACTCGTCCGACTCAGTATACCTAACCAAACGATCATGTCGGTTATTCCGTGATGGTCGCACGGCCCCGTTTGTGCGGTAGAATGCGCAAGATCGAGGCAACTGCACTGAGCGATGCAGCGCGTGAGGAGGAGTTTGTGCATGTCATCATTCCGGCGGCGGGGTTCGGCGTGCGGCTCCGGCCGCATACCTGGAGCAAGCCGAAGCCGCTCGTCAGTGTCGCGGGCAAGCCGATTCTCGGCCACGTCCTCGACAGCATCGCGCCGCTCAAACCGGAGCACGTCGTCTTCGTGACGGGTTACCTCGGCGATCAAATCCGCACGTACGTCGATGAGCAGTACGATTTTTCCTCCTCGTTCGTCCATCAGGCCGAGATGAAAGGGCAGGCGCACGCGATCCACCTTGCCGCCGAGCATGTCCATGGGCCGCTCCTTATCGCCTTCGCGGACACGATTTTCGCGACTGATCTGTCCGTGCTGGAAACCACCGACGCGGATGGCGTGATTTTTGTCAAGGAAGTGGACAAGCCGCAGTCCTTCGGCATCGTCGAACTCGATGGCGACCGGATCACGCGGATTATCGAGAAACCGAGCCATCCACCGACCAATCTCGCGGTGGCGGGCGTCTACTACTTCCGCGATTCGGCGCGCCTTTTTGCCGCCATTGACGCGATCATGGCAGCAGACAAGCAGACCAAGGGCGAATTCTACCTGACCGATGCGATCCAACTGATGATTGAGGACGGCGCACGCATCGAGGCCGCGACGATGGAATTGTGGCTCGATTGCGGCCACCCCGAAACCTTGCTGGAAACGAACCGCACGCTCCTCGGCCGTATGGCCAGCGACGATGTAGGGCCGATGTATCCGGGAAGCGTGATCATCCCGCCCGTCGTGATCGCGCCGTCCGCCCGGATCGAGCGCGCGGTCGTCGGGCCGTTCGCGAGCGTCGGCGAGAATGTCATCATCACCGATGCGATCGTGCGCGATGTGATCCTCAACCGCGACAGTGAGATCGCCAATGTGATGCTGATGAACTCCATCGTCGGCGCGGATACGCTCGTGCGCGGCGATTTCCACAGCGTCAATGTCGGCGACTCATCGGAGGTCAATCTCGGCGGCGCGGGCGACACCACCGCACCGACAGGGGCGCACTAAATGCGCTGGCTGGAGGTGCGAGTGAGCGCGGATAACGAAGCCGTTGAGGCGGTCAGCGAGTTATTCGCGCGCTACGGCTATCAGGGCGGCGTCGCGATTGAGGAACAGTACCTCCAGGATCGCGATGGCGATAACCTCCGCGTGGACACGACAGCCCCCGTCACCGTCGCGACCTATATCGCCGATACACCCACCGCGCAGGAGACGATTCATACGCTGCGACAGGCACTCTGGCACCTTTCGCAGATGCGCTATGTCGGCGACCTGACCGTACAGCCGCGCGAGGAGGAAGATTGGGCAAACGCGTGGAAGGAGCATTTCCACGTCCACCGTATTGGCCAGTCCATCGTTATCCGACCGCCGTGGCGGGTGTACGAAGCGCAGCCGGGCGATATTGTCGTCACCCTCGATCCCGGCATGGCGTTCGGGACGGGATTGCACCCCTCGACGCAACTCTGCCTGATCGCCGTCGAAGACCTGGTGCAAACGGGTGACCGACTGCTCGATGTCGGCACGGGCAGCGGCATCCTTGCAATCGCCGCGCTGCGGATGGGTGCGGGGCACGTCCTCGGCCTCGATGTCGAGGAGGTCGCGGTGCAGGCGGCGCGGGCGAATGGCGAGGCGAACGGCATCGGTCGCGACCGCTTCCCGCTGATCGTCGGATCGCTTGGGCCGAACGAGCATTACGGCCCCTTCGATGGCATTTTCGCGAACATCATCGCACGCATCATCCGCGAACTGGCGCCGTACCTGTACGAGAGCATGCGCCCGGACGGCTGGCTCGTCGCGAGCGGCATCATCGTCGAGCGCGAGGAGGAAGTACGGACGGCGCTCGAAGTGGCCGGATTCGTCGAGATCACGCGCGGCCAAATGGGGGACTGGGTCGCCCTGCGCGCCTGGCGACGGTAGCGCGGCGTGCATCGCTTCTTCGTGCCACCGGAAACTCGCTCGGCGAGTCGTGTCACGATTTCCGGTCACGACCACCTTGCGCATCAAATCTCCCGCGTCCTGCGCCTGCGCGCCAATGAAGAAATCGTCCTGATCCCCGCCGATGCCGGAGATGCGGTAGAATGGCGGGTGCGTCTCGTTTCAGTCGAGGCGCGGGCCGTGCATGGCGTGGTCATCGCGGAGCGGGCCGGATTGCCGGAACCGACATGCGGGGTGACGCTCTGCCCGGCGCTCTTGAAGGGCGAGCGGTTCGACTGGCTCCTGCAGAAGGCGACCGAACTCGGCGTCGCGGCGATTCAACCGATCGTCACGGCGCACACGATCCGCAAGATCGGCCCGGACGACGCGCACGCGCTGGAACGGTGGCGGAGAATCGTCACGGAGGCGGCGGAACAATCGGGCCGCAGGCGCGTTCCAACAATTCGCGGGCCGGTTCGGCTTGCTGAACTGGCAGACGCAGTCGCCATGCCCATGTTTGTCGCGCACGAGACCGTCGCGACACAATCTTTGACGGATGTGCTACCAGCGAGAGCGGATCGCGTCGCGCTGGCGATTGGGCCGGAAGGCGGGTTCGCGGACGACGAAGTGCAGCGTCTTGTCACGGAAGCGGGGGCAATCGCGGTTTCGCTTGGTCCGCGCGTCCTGCGGGCGGAAACGGCGGCGATCACCTCCGTGACGCTGGTGATGGCGGCGACGAACAATCTCGCACCGCCATGCGAGCGCGCATGGCACGACATACGGGGCACAGAGGGGTACGGATGACGAGGTCGGACACACAACGCTGGAAACTCGATTTGCATGCCCATACCTGGCATTCGCAGGATAGCCCGGTCAGCCCGGAGCGGCTGGTACGCGCGGCGAAGCGACGTGGGCTGAATGGCATCGCGATCACCAATCACGGCCGCTTCGCGGGATACGATGCCGCGCAGGCGGCGGGTGGGCCGGACTTCTGCGTCATTCCCGGCGAGGAAGTCTACACCACCGCAGGCGAGATCATCGGCCTCTTTTTGCACGAGGAGATTCCGAACGGCCTGTCGCCGGAAGAAACATGCGCGGCGATCCGCGCGCAGGGTGGCATCGTCGTCATTCCACACCCATTTGACCGCTACCGGAAAGGTGCAATCGGCGAAGCGGCGCTCGACCGGCTTGTCGGCGCGGGACTTGTGGATGCCATCGAGGTTTTTAATGGGCGGATGGTCGCCCCGATGGATAACTGGGCCGCGAAAACCTACGCCGCCGCGCATCACGTCCTGATGACTGTTGGCTCGGACGCGCACGGCACATGGGAGTACGGTGGCTCGTTTATCGAGATCGCGCCGTTCACGGATGCCGCCTCGTTTCTCGCGAATCTGCCCGGTGCGACGCTGCATCCGCATCGCAGCGCGCAGTGGGTCCACCTCATTTCGAGTTTCGCCAAGAAACGGCGCAAGCGTCGCACCGATTCGCATGACAGCAAAGCCGAAGAAACGGTCGGCGGGGATCATGCCCCTGCGGTCGCCGCCGGAGAGGAGCGCGCCCGATGAGGAAGTTGTTTGGCAAAGGCGCACTCGTTGACGGCGTCAGCCCCGATGGGATTGCGGCGCGGTACGATATCCGCCCTGGCGACCGGATCGTCGCGATAGACGGCGAGGAGCCGACCGACCTGATTGACTACCAACTGCTCACCGCCTACGACGCCTTCACGCTAACCGTCGAGCGTGGCGACGCGCAATTCGACATTGAGGTGGACAACGAGGAGTACCAGTCGCTCGGCATCCGCTTTCCCTCCGCCGCCTTCGACGGTGTCCATATCTGCGACAACCACTGCACCTTCTGTTTCCTGAAGCAGGGCATCCCCGGCATGCGGCAGACGATGTACATCAAGGACGATGACTACCGGCTCTCGTTCCTGTACGGCAACTTCATCACGCTCACGAATCTGAAGGACGATGATTTCGCGCGGATCGGCACGGAACGCCTATCGCCGCTGCACATCTCCGTCCATGCGACGAACCCCGAAGTGCGCGAGCGGTTAGTGCGCTCGACGAACGGGCGAGGCGGCAAGATCATGGAAGACCTGCGCCGCCTCGCCGCGATGGAGATCGAGTTCAATACCCAACTCGTCCTCGTGCCGGAAGTCAACGATGGCGCGGAACTCGACCGCTCGATCACCGATCTGCTCTCGCTGATGCCGCACATGCAATCCATCGCCGCCGTGCCGGTTGGCCTGACCGCGCGCGGCCTGCATCGCGAGGAGTGGTACCGGGAGCAGCACCGTATTCTCGATGAACCGGCCCTGAGGATGTTCACGCCAAACGAAATGCGCCAAATTCTTGCGCAGATCAAGGGCTGGCAGACGAAACTCCGCGCCGAATATGGCCGGACAATTGTCCATGCGGCGGACGAATTTTACCTCAACACCGGCACGCCGCTGCCGCCCGCCGGTCGGTACGACGGCTTCCCGCAATTGGAGGACGGCATCGGTCTCACGCGCCTGCTAATAGACGAATGGGCGCGGGCGAAAAAGCGCAAGACGCTGCCGCGCAACCTCCGTGGTCGCCATGCGACGATTGGCTGCGCGACCTTGATCGCCCCGACGATGCGCTCGCTCGTGCAGGACGTGAACGCCGAAACGGGCGCGTCCATCGAGGTGCGGACAATCGAAAACCGCCTGTTCGGACCGGACATCACCGTGTCGGGTTTGTTGAGCGGCAAGTGCATCCTCGAAGAGTTCGGCGGCGAGCAGACCGACGCGCCACTCTTTCTCCCCCGATCGATGTTCGATGAGCGCGGTATCCTCACGGTGGACGACATGACGTTGCCCGGCCTTTCCCAGCAGTTGGGCCGCCCGATCGCGCCCGCGAGCCAGCTGCTGGAGGTGATTCAAACGCTCGCGCGTCAGCCCGCACACGGGATGGCGCTGATTTCGCTTCCGATCACAACTATCGAGGAGGTACAGAGTGTCAGCACACACGGATGAACAAGACGCAGCGCTCGAACACGAGGGGTATATCGCCCTCGACAGCGACGAAAATGCCACGCGACTGCGCCAGCATCAGGCATTTCTGGTCGGGTTGGGCATCCCGGCGGAAGTCGCTTCCACGCTCGATCACATTGGCGTGCAGGCCGCGACGACGCCCGCGTTCGAGCAGATAATGGCGAAGTACAAGGAGAACGCGCGTGGCGCGGAGGTCGTGGATCGCGGCGACCGCCGCATCGCGATGATTGACCGGGGCGACGGGCTGTACCGCGTCGAACTCTTCGAGCCGCGCGCCGGGCAGGCCGCTCCGCGACCGGGCTTCGTGCATTATGCGTTTATCTGGCCGGGCTGGAAACCGCGCGAGGGCGAACTGCGCGACATGGTTGAACTGACGCGCACCGCGAACCTGAACGGCAACTGGCTCGCCTTTCTCGCCACACCCGATGGCTACGAAGCGGAGATCGTCTCCGAGCCGGTCGCGTTCACCTGATTGACGATCTGATTCCCGGTAGTGGCGGGCTTCAGCCTGCCACCCATACTTCCTGCTCGCTGAACCGCGTTATGCACGGATGTCAGCGGGAACGGCTGCGGTCCGCATCAGATCGCACACGGCGTTGACGAGGGGTGGCCACATTTCCGCCGTGAAGTAGCCCGGCCAGTGGTCGCACGGCAACGTGCGATAGCGTGTCCCTATCGGGAGCGCCGCGCGCAGGCGTGCGTCGGTTCTTGGATGCATCATGCTCTGCCATGGGCGCGGCAGTCGCGGGAAGACGCCTTGTACCCAATCGCGTTCACCGAGTACGCAGCCAATTGATCCATCCCCCGCCCAATCGCGCGGCACCTTTGAGGGTATCAGGGCCGGTCCGACGAAGACGAATGCACCAACGGGGATGGACGGCCGCAGGAGCGTCGCGGCCGTCTGTGCGATCGGCACGCCGCCGCTGTAAGCGACCAGCGCGACCGTTTCCCCATCGCGGAGCGGATCGGCGGCGATGTCCGCCCGGATGGACGCGGCGAGGTATGTCGCATAGCGCACCGTCGCCCGACGTGTGAGCGAAGCGAAAGCGGGGATGCCGAAATCACGCTTCGAGGCGTAGGGCCACAGCGCCGTCGCGCGCCAGCCGGTGACCGCCGCGATACGCTCCGCGAGCGCGGCGAAGAGGCGCGGCGGCAGCACGCGTCCGTCCGTCCCGATGCCGCCCGAAACGAACACTCCGTTGACGACATAGATGCGATACCCTGTTGTCTCATCCCGTTGCTGAATCATCTACTTCAATCATCACGAATTCTCGGTATCACCAGTATCCGAGGATTCTACACCAGCACGCCATAATTCTTCGAGGCCCAGTCATAACAAAGGGAGCGGGCCATGGCCCGCTCCCTTTGACTCAGCACTCAGCACTCAGCACTTTCTCACTTCGCCATGTTTTTGAGCGCCGTATACGATGGCCGCGGCGAACCATCGCCCTTCAGGACGCTCCAACCGAATTTCTCGTCCTTCACGGCGTCGGCGCCCTTTGCCGCCTGGAGTGTGTAGGAGAAGTTGAGGTTCCAGACGAACATCACGCCCATCCACGAGTACGACTTGCCGAGCGCAAACGCCTTCATCAGATATTGCGCCTGCTGGTCCTCCGAGACGTACTGCGCGTACTGATAGTTCGGTACAAGGACGCTGCTGCTGTCCCAACCGAACTCGGTGAGCCACATCTTCTTGCCGCCCTCGCCATTCTGCTCCATCACGTTGCGCAGTTGCACGATGCGCTTGAAGTAGAACGAGTTGTCCTTGGTGAACGAACGCCCGCCGTCCGGATCGGTGCCACAGTTGTTGGTCGGTGGATTGTCCGGGTAGGAGTTGTCCGGCGGGTTGCAGTTGGAGCCGGGGTGCGCGCCGAGCACGTCATAGTACTTCTTCACCTCACCATTGTTGATGG
The DNA here is from genome assembly GCA_038231255.1 of Thermomicrobiales bacterium. Classification (GTDB taxonomy): domain Bacteria; phylum Chloroflexota; class Chloroflexia; order Thermomicrobiales; family JALYUS01; genus JALYUS01. Next base: position 12,888 of record JBBRLR010000038.1, read on the forward strand.
CGTAGATCTGCTGCAAGTACTGCGCGTCATCGAGAGCGACTTCCGGGTGCCCGGTGACACCGGTCGGCGTCTGACCACCAAACACTACCGTGATGTTCGGGTCACTGGCTTTCAACGCCTGATAGCCGGCTTTGAGGATCGGGATGTAGGCGCCGACATTGACCTGCCCACCCGTCTCGATTGCGTAGTTCTCTTCGTTCCAGACCTCGTACGCGGCGACCTTGCCCTTGTAGCGGTTCGCCATAAAGGTCATGAGATCACCCATGTCCTTCGGATTGTTCGGCAGCCCCTCATTGGACCCCGCCCAGCCGGGTGAACTCTCGATGCTCAGGAGAATCTTTTGCCCCTTCGCTGCGGTCGCAGTGACGAGTGCGTCCACTTGGGCGACATAGTCGTTACCGAACTGCGACTTGGCCGGTTCGTAGGAACTCCAGCGGACCTGCTGACGAATCCACATGAAGCCCGCGCCAGAAACCTGGCCGAACATCGTCTCTTTGCTAGCTGCGTCCAATCCGTTCGCGTCAACATTGAATCCGTAGCCGTCCGCGCCGTCGCCTACGTGGAGACCGGCGTAGCTCTTCGGGAGGGGCTGGGCAGAACAGGCAGTCTGGCTGATGCAGTCCGGCTGCGGCTGGCCGGCCGCTTCCGGGGCAAGCAATGCGGGATCAAGGTTGTCCGCCGTCGCCTGCGACTGGCCAAGCAGGCCGAGTTGTACCTTATAGGGGTCCGGATTGTCCGGGTAATATTCGAGGCGATAGCGCTCGAAATACTGGACGCGGTGCGTCTTCCCGTCGCCGGCGGGCGGCGCCGCTACCTGCTCGTCGAACGGCTCCGAGATCGGGTAGCCGAAGACGACGATACTTTGCGTCTGATTGCCATTCCCGGCGGCTTCCCAATAGGCGCGGATCGCCGCATTACCGGGGTCGCTCCCGCCGACAGTGTGGCTCGTCTTGTCGAAGAAGAGTCGCCCGTCTGTTGGCTTGACGACCGACTTAAAATTCGGATCGGTCTGCATCCGTGCGCCGGCAAACTGGACGCCAAGCAAGCGGCCGAGCACCTCGAACGCGCTGCCCTTGTTCTCGGAATGCTCCTCGAACACGGCGCGCTCCAGGTACTGCGTTTGATACATATTGCCGTCGGTTGATTTCGAGTTGAAGACCTTGGTGATCGGGAACCCGAAGCGGGCCAACCCACCGTTGCCGTTCCAATAATCGCGGAACTGACCGTAGAGGTAATGTCCCTTCTCCTTGTAGTAATCGGACGCCGCGCTGACCGGCGTCGCGCTCGACGCGAGCAGCCCGAACAGCATCAGCAGCACCACACCGGCACTCATCACCCGAGTCAATGTACGCAAGCGTGTGCCCCTTCCCTTCCTTACACCCTGCTTCGGCTCCCCGTCACTGTCCGTACGTACATACAGGCAGGCCCGACGCACCTTACCATAACGCCGAATGAAGCGCACTATCCTGTCGTGAATTTGTCACAGAATGCAATCGGCCCGGATTGCGGGGGAATGTGTTGCTACGGCTTCTTGGTTGGCACCGGCGTCGCGGGCGGCTTGGTGGGCAGCGTTGCCGCTGACGCGGTCGGCTGCGCCGGTTTGGTCGGCGAATCGGGCGGCTTTGTGCTGACGGCGGGCGTGTTCGGCGCGGTTGTTGGTTTCGCCGTGTTACCCGTGACGACGCCTTTGCCGACCAAAAACTTGTTCGGCCACGCCTGATAGTGCGTATTAAAGGTCGCTTGGCGAACAACCTTACCGTCGGTGGACTTCACCGTTCGGGTGATCGCGACGTCCTCGCCCTGCTTAGCGAACTCCACCTGCTTCTTCGCACCGGCCGGCAGCGTCGAGTCCGCCTGGAACTCGTCGTCCGGCGGGTTCGTCTTGTTCCTGATGACCGGGTCGCTGATGTCCACCTTGTATCCGAGATCCGGCCCGTAGATGCTGATGTACAGGTTGCCGCCGTCAATGCCGGTCTTGATTAGCATGTACTTGTCGGTCTCGTTGCGGAATTTGAAGTCCACGCCGGGCGAAAAGACCGCCGCGTCGAGGCCGATCGGATAGCCGCCTTGCTCGTAGTAGCGCACGATGTACGCGTGCGGGTTGCGCTCCTCGATCGGCAGGCCGCTGAACATCGCCGCGCGGAACATCGTCGTCGCGACCTGACAAACACCGCCGCCGATCCCCGGCACCGTCTGTTCCGCGAGAATCACGTAGCCATCCTTGTAGCCGCGCACCGCCGAAATCTCGCCGATCGAATCGAGGAATGAGAAGACTTCGCCGGGCGCGACGACCGTGTCATCGAGGTAATCGGAAGCGACCTTGATATTCGTCGCCCGCGCCGCGTCCGAGCCGGAGAAGTTCGAGACACCGCGACCGAGCCGCGTCGTGATGCCGAGCGCGCCGACATCATCCGTGATGCGCGGCTTGGCGACCTCGATGGGCAGCGCGATCGCGCGCGTGTCGCCCTTCCACGCGTTGATCCGGTTCAAGGTTTCTTCGACATTCAAGCGTTGCCCGTTCTTCGCGGATTGGCGCACGACAAGCTGATTATCCCAGCCGATCACGGCATTCTGCGGGTCCTGCTTCACCGCACCGGCGATCACAGTGATGCGCGGCGTGAGGGCGGTGGCATCAATCCGCGCGTCGAGATTCGCGTTGAAGCGGAGCGCGCCCACCAGGTCATCGCGCGAGAGGTCCCACTTCTGGTCATTGAAGGTCAGCGAAAGGGGCAGGCCGACGAGCGCCTCCGCACGCCCCTTCGCCTGCTCCGCCGCCTCGGTCGTAACCGCCGGTTTCGCGAAGGTGACGGGGAGCGCGAAGGTCGCGGGCTTCAGGTGCGCGGCACTATCCAGCAACTGCTGCTTGAGCGCGTCGCGATCCAGTTTCGTTCCGTCCGTGCCCGGTGTCACGACGATCTGATTGCCTTTAACGGCGACCGACGCATCGCGTTGCGGCGTGCCAAGTTGCGTCTGCAAACCGTCCAGATACGTCGTCAGTGCCTGATCGTCCACCTGCACGTAGAGCGGGACATATTGCTTCGCGCCCTGCTTCATCTCGACCGCGCGCCAGAGTCTGCCGAGTGGGCCGCCGCTCCGCCCGGCTCGGTACGCCTCGTCCACCGTGCGGGCAACGTCAATGCGCATCCCCAGTTCGGTCAGTTTCGGCGTCCATTGCTTCCCATCGTTCGACAACGTGACCGGGCCATTGAAATATGGGTCGAGCCGCGCACTGAGCGTGCCGCGCGCCGTATCGGGCGTCAGGCCGCCGATGTTCTGCTCATTGACGTAAACATTGTCATACAACTTGCCATTGAGCGACGAACTGAACGCCAGACATCCGATCAGGCCGACGAGTGCGACCGCGACCGCGATACCGCCGACCACCAACGGCCGCGTCGGCATACGGCGGCGCGGGCCACCGAGGTTCGCGGGTCGTTGCGGCGCATCGCCACCGCCGTCTCTATCATCGAATCCATCGGTGGACCATGCTGCGGTCTGGCCAACATCCACGTGCGCAGGTGCAACAAAAAACGTGGGCGATCCCGATGGCTGGCGGAAGAACCTGCGCTGCTGGGTCATGTCCCGTCCTCTAGGTGTCATAATGCGTGCAAAATTCATGACGCACATTCGTACGTCGTTAGTATAACGAAGGAGATGCATATTTGTTGCGCTTTCGCCGCCATCAATATTGCCGCACTACCACACAAAGTTGACGGTTCGGCAATCGTTCATGTCGGCGGTCGGAGCATGAACTGGAGGACGACGCGCCCGAGTTGGACGGTGTCGCCGTCCGCGAGTGGCTGCGACCCGCGAATGCGCTGACCGTTGACGTATGAACCGTTCATGCTCTCCAAATCGTCCAGCAGCCAACGGTCTCCCGCGCTGCGGAAGCGTGCGTGCTCGCTCGATGTGTAGGCATCCGCAATCGGGAGATCAACGCCACCCGCGCGGCCAACCAGCGTCCCCGACGTGACGGGCAGCGTCGCGCCCCGGAGGATGCCGGATTCCGCGCCGTCCACCATCACGAGATACGCGCGACCGGGGATCGCGGCGCCGCGTCGGCCCGGCGCCACGACCGCATTCGCCGACGCTCCCGCCTCGACGGGCGTCGTGATCTCGCGACTAAGTACGCGCGCGATCATGACGATAAAAAAATACAAGGCGAAGATAAAAACGACACGCAGGACGAAGAGGATATATTCAACGGACAACGGGACTGCTCCCCCGGACGGGCGTCACGGCGACGCGGCGGGATCGCCGACCCGAAAAAGGAGTTGCGTGCTGCCGAGTTCGACCAGATCGCCATCGCGCAGCAGATGCTCCTGCACGCGGCGGCCATTGACGCGCGTCCCGTTCGTGCTGCCGAGATCAATCAGGCGCAGCAAAGTTCCCGCCGGTTCGATGCGCACATGGCGGCGAGAGATGTCGTTGCTTTCGAGTACGACATCATTGTCGAGCGCACGGCCGATCGTGATGTCTGCGAAACGGAGCGGGAAGGTGCGCCCAACTAGCGCGCCCTGCTGCACCGCAAGATGCGCGACGACGCCCTGCGGAAGCGGGCCGGACGGCGCGCGGGGCGCGGGGATGCCCGCCACCGGGGCGACCATGCGGGGGCGATGCGGGGCTTCACCGAGCCGTGTGCGTTCATCGGTGGCCTGGGGTTGCGGGCCACCGCTGTATGGCTGCGGTCCGCGCGCGACGGGGCGCGGGGGTGCGCTCGGCGCTTCGAGCGCGGTTTGCACCTGCACATCCCGCCGCCCGACCTGCGGATCGTCCACGAGCCGGACATGAACGGGACCCATGAAGCGATAGCCGCGCTCGGCCGCGATCTCACCAAGCCACTGCTCGAACGACTGGCAGAGCGGCGACTCGATCTCTTTGAATGTGGCGGCATCCTCAGGATTCAGATGGACGCGGTAGTCATTCGGGACAATCGTACCGTCCACCGAAACGAGGGGCCGGGCCTCCATCGCCCGCTCCAACCGCCGCCCGATCTCCGCCGGTTGTACCTGACTACGGAACATTCTCCCTACCGACCCTTCTACCGCGCGCTCCATCAGCCGCTCGAACCGGTCTATGCCGCTCAAAGCGCCTCCCTTACCGTTTCCACACAATTATAGCGGTGCGTCTCGCAATGGGCAATCAGTTTCGCTTGATATGTCCGAAGTGCAATAATGCACGTTACGTGCCGGGTCTCTGCAAACACCATGTTGGGTTGCGTTGCTATTGGTGGTAGCAGGCTTTCCAGCCTGTCTTCCCATCCTGAGAGGCAGACTGGAAAGCCTGCTACCACCAAATGCTGAACCATCGCGTCCGCGACCAATTTTACGACCCGAGCGCGTCCTTGATCCGGCCGAGAAAGCCGCGACCCGGCTCATGCACGCGGACGCCGAACGCGGCCGCCAGTTGCCGCAGGAGTTCGCGCTGCTCCTCGGTCAGTTCGCTTGGTGTCTCGACACGAACGGTCGCCACCTGATCTCCCCGGCGACCGGAGCGGACATCAGGCGCCCCCTTGCCGCGGATACGGAAGGTTTCGCCCGTCTGCGTCCCCGGCGGCACGGTGATCTTTTCCGGGACACCATCCACCGTCGGCACATCAATCTCCGCGCCGAGCGCCAGTTGCGCGATATTGACCGGGAGCGTCAGATGGATCGTCAGGCCGTCCCGCCGGAAAAGCGGGTCGGCCAGGACGCGCGCGACGACATACAAGTTGCCCGACGGGCCACCCCGCACGCCCGCGTCGCCCTGGCCGGCGATGCGAATCTGCATCCCGTCGTCAATACCGGCGGGGATCGAGACGGACAGGCTCTTCGTCGTCCGAATGCGCCCCTCGCCCCGGCAAGTCGTGCAGGGGTCGGTGATCAGCACGCCCTCGCCGCCGCAGCGGTCGCAGGCCGTCGCGGTCATGAACTGACCGAGGATGGTGTTCTGCATCCGGCGAATTTGGCCTGCACCCGCGCACTTCGGGCAGACTTCGGGCTGCTTGCCGCCCTCCATCCGCGTACCGTGGCAGGCGGGGCAGGTGTCGTGATGCGTGACGGAAACTTCCTTCTCGACGCCGAAGATCGCCTCGGCGAAGGCGAGATTGACACCGGCGCGGATGTCGTCGCCGCGCATCGGAGCGCTCGGTGAACTTGCGCCCCGGCCCCCGCCGCCGAAGAACGAATCGAAAATGTCGCTGAAATCGAAGCCGCCGAACGGACTGCCGCCGCCCGCACTGCCATTGACGCCCGCATGGCCAAAGCGGTCGTACGCGGCGCGTTTCTCGTCGTCCGAAAGCACTTCGTACGCCTCGCTCACCTCCTTGAACCGCTCCTCAGCGCCCGACTCGCTGTTGACGTCCGGGTGATATTGCCGGGCGAGACGGCGATAGGCCTTCTTGATCTCGTCAACACTCGCGCCGCGCTCGACGGCTAGCACCTCATAGTAATCGCGTCGGGTTTGCGCCATCCGTCATTTTCCCTTACCTTGCTCGTGCGAAAGTACGCGCCGAATAACGGTCGCACATCTCATCAAATCGCGTTCTAGTATACGCGCAAAATGGCGATCCGTGACATGGGCTGTGCATATTTCGTGACACATTATGTGACGGCAAAGGAGCGAGGCGCATCTAATGATCGTCGGGAAGCGCGTGACGTTGCGGCCATTCCAGCCCGAAGACATTCCTGCCCTTCGCCGATGGCATGACGACGCTGAGGTGATGCAGTACTGGGGCGATCGCCACCCCATTCTCCCGGCGTATGCATTCGAGGTGGACATCGCGCCGAATGGCCGGTTCACGACGTTTGATGCGGATGGTTACTTTTGCATCTGTGACGAGACGGGCAGAGCGATCGGCCGAATCGAGTACGAGGGCTTTCACATCCCGAACCGGTCTGCTGAATTGAGCATCCTGATCGGCGAAAAAGACGCATGGAGCAAGGGGTACGGTTCCGAGGCGATCCTCCTCCTGCTGGACTGGCTCTTCAATGACCGTGGTATCAACCGGGTATGGCTCGAAGTCTATGCGTCGAACACGCGCGCCCAACGAGCATACGAAAAGGTCGGATTCGTCCGCGAAGGAACCCTGCGTGAGCGATGGTTCATGGACGGTGCGTGGCATGACGCGTATATCTACAGCATCCTTTCGCGCGAATTTATGTCGCATTGACGCCTGACGCCGCAACATGTACCATGAATCGCTGCGGATTTTCGATCCGCCTTTATGCATGCGATTGAGTGCCGAAGACCGCTGAGGAAGGAACCGCCGACGTGCTGAAACTGCGTTTGACCCGGATGGGCGCCAAGGGGCAGCCCCATTACCGTATCGTTGTCCAGGAAGCGCGCTCGAAGCGCGATGGTCGGTTCGTGGAGAATGTTGGCCACTACAACCCGCTCACCGAGCCGAGCACGATCGTCGTTAACGCGGAGCGCGTCAACTATTGGCTGAGCGTCGGCGCGCAGCCGACCGATTCCGTCGCGTCGCTCCTCAAGCGAGCCGGGGTCACGACTGGGGCCGCCGCGCCCGCCACCGAGGCGTAAATGGTAGATACCTCCAGCGAGGCGATGGAAGACCTCGTCCGCTACATTGCCGGGTCGCTCGTTTCCAGCCCGGATCAGATCGGCGTGCGCTCCAATCGGTTCGGTAACAACGTTGAGGTGCGCCTGACGGTCGCCCCCGAAGAGATGGGTAAAGTGATCGGTCGTCAGGGTAAGATCGCCCGCGCGATCCGGGCGGTGCTTGCCGCCTCCGCCGCGAAGCAGGGCGTGCGCGTCTCGCTCGATATTGACGATTGACGATGCCCGACGCAACGCCCCCGGACGACACCGGCACGCCGGACGTGCCCACCAACGACCGTCCCCTAGCGAGCGACGCGCCGCCCGAACGTCTGATGATCGGCATCATCGGCGCGCCGCATGGGGTGAATGGCGCGATGCGCCTGCGCATCATCTCTGATTTCCCCGAACGCCTCGCGACGCTTTCACACGTCTACATCGGCAACGATCCCCAGCGCCGTCGCCTTCGTTCGCTGCGCGGCGCCAGCCCGACCGCCGTACTGGAGATCAACGGCATCTCATCGCGCAACGAGGCGGCGATGCTTCGTGGCATGCCGCTCTACATGGACATTCGCGATGCCAAGCCGCTTGATGAAGGCGAGTACTACTGGCATCAGTTGATTGACCTGACCGTTGTCAGCCCTGAGGGCGCGACGCTCGGCATCCTCACGAGCATCCTGCAAACCGGCGCGAACGATGTCTACGTTGTCACGCAGCCTGATGGCACGGAACTCCTCCTCCCGGCGATCAAAGCGATCGTGCTCGACATTGATCTGCCCAACAAGCGCATCGTCGCCAAGCCGCTGGAATACCTGTAGCGCACCCGGCTACCAGATTTTATGGCTTCCGGGCGCGCGGCGGCGTGTCTACGGTTGTGCCGCGACGATGGGCGAGCGCTTGCCAGATCGCCTCATCGGGCAACTCAGCGGCTCTCGCGAGGACGAGCGCGTGGTAGAAGAGGTCGGCGATCTCGTTCGCCAGCAGATTGCGGCCATCTGCGTCGCCGCGCTCGACGTTCTTCGCGCCGATCACGACTTCGGTCGCCTCTTCGCCGACCTTCTTGGCGATTTTGTCCACGCCCTCGCGAAACAAGTAGGTCGTGTATGAACCGTCGGGCATCGTCCGCTGCCGCTCGGCGATTACCGCCGCAACATCGCGCAGCACGCCCGGCCCAATTGTCGGAATCGGAGCCAGAGCTGGAGTGACCGACTCGGCGGCGTCTTCGGCGGCGATATATCCGGGTGCGGTCATCGGGCGATGGAAGCAGGAGGGCTTGCCGGTGTGGCAAGTCGGGCCATGCGGCGTCGCGCGCACGAGCAGCGCGTCGCCGTCGCAATCGGCGGTAACGGAAACGACATCGAGGAAGTTGCCCGACGTGGCCCCTTTTTCCCACAACTCCTGCCTGCTCCGGCTCCAGAACCAGACGTGCGGCCCGGCGAGGGTGCGACGCAGCGACTCCGCGTTCATATGCCCGACCATCAGGATCGCCTCGGTCGCCGCGTCCTGCACAATTGCCGCGACGAGGCCTTGCGCGTCCCAGTGGAGCGCGGTCGAATCGAGCAATGCTGGCGTCGCGGTCATGTCGGTTTCTTCCCCTTTTGTTCGCACCAAAGGTCTCACCGCACACCGTGCGCGGCGCGCGAGATACCAATGCTATACTAGCACGAGTGGATGGCGACGAGGCATCAACAATCGCGCGGAAGTGCGGCTACGGCGTCCTCCTCACGGGGGCACTTGGCGCAGTGGGTGTATCAGCACTGTACATCGTCGTCCGTCGTGGCGAGCGTGAGACGGTGCAGGTACCGGCGGATGCGCTCGTCGTGCTCGGCGCGCAGGTACACCGGAACGGTCGCCCTTCGGCGGCGTTGCAGGGCCGGGTGCGGCGGGCGGTGGCGTTGTACCACACAGGCTACGCGCCCCGGCTCGTCGTGACGGGCGGGGTCGGCGAGGCGGGCGTCGCAGAGGCATCCGTGATGCAGGCGCTTGCAGTGGCAGGCGGCGTGCCAGAGCGGGCGGTGGTCATCGAATCGCAGGCAACACGGACGCTGGAAAGCGCGCGGGCGATCGGGGTGATCGGTCGGCGGGCAGGATGGCGATCAGTGATCGTCGTCAGCGATCCGTTCCACCTGTGGCGATCGGCGCTGTTGTTTGCGGCGGAGGGGTTTGCGGTGCAAACGGCCGCGACGGACGACCGATACTTCACGGCACGGAGTCGCCGGTATTATCGGCTGCGGGAGATGGCGGCCTTGTTCGTGCAAACGGTGATTGGGGAGATACCGCTGCATGCATGGCAGCGAGTGGTGGAAACAAGGAGGGGCGTTCATGACGATTGAAGAGGCGTATGCGGAATCGGTCGCGAAGAAGAAGCGGAAAGACCGCGCCTTTACGATTGGCATCCTGATCGGGGTTGTCGCGGGCGTCGTCGCGACACTGCTGCTCAACCGCGCAGCCGAGGACGACACAATGATGGATGAGGAGCCGGTCGTCGAGTTGCAGCCTGCCTTCATCCCGCGCAACGACCAGCCGACCGGCCCAATTGCGACAGCGCCGGAGGCGACGGCATGAGCGCAACGCGCGCTGATGACCGTTTACGGATCGCGGTCAAGTACCTGACGATTGGCCTCACCATCGGCCTATTCTTCGCACCGCGCGCGGGCGCGGCGACGTTCAAGGCGTGCGTCGCTTCGCTGCAAGACCTGTTCGGCACCCTCGGCGGCAACGAATTCGACGAACCGGCGTCGTAAAGAAGAGAAGTGTAGGCGCCGTGGTTCCTTCACCCGCACATATTCGCGCCCAGATGCGACGGCCCACCGCGACGTACGCGATCATCGCGATCAATGTCGCGGTCTTTCTGTATGGGCAAATGCTGGCGGTGCGCGACTACAATCTTTTCCTTTTTAACTGGGCGCTTATCCCGTCGCGCTTCACGCATCCCGGCACGATGCCCTACCGCGATGTCCTCAGCAGTCCGCGTATCCTGACCCTCGTGACGAGCCTTTTTCTCCACGGCGGGTTCGCGCATATTGCTTTAAATATGTTCCTCTTCCTGGCAATCGGCAGGATGGTGGAACTGGCAATCGGCACACCCCGTTTCCTCCTCCTCTACTCGCTCGCCGGGCTTGGCAGCAGTCTGGCGGTGATTTTGCTGTATCGCAACTCGGACGCGCCGTTCATCGGGGCGAGCGGCGCGGTCTACGGCGTGATGGGCGGGTATTTTCTGTTGCTGCCTCCCGGAGCGGACCGGACGAAGACGATTGTCTGGATACTCGCACTGATCCTCATCCCGGCGCTTATCCCCGCGCGCATCATTCAGAATCTGACCGGGAGCGATTTTCTCGCGAACATTGCCCACTGGGGCCACGTCGGTGGCTTCCTGACCGGTATTCTGACGATGTACCTACTGACGCTTCAGGCACGCAGGCGGCGGGCGCGATACTTTATGGCGCGCGAGGACGATACCCCGACCCCGAGTGAACATGATCCGGTGCAGCCTCCCGTGTAAGGAGCGACGATGTTCCCGATTGGCGACGACAACCGCGACCGCTTGCACCGGCCTGTCGTGACGTACCTGTTGATCGCACTGAATGTCGCGGTCTTCCTGTATATGCTCACCTTGCACGGTGGCAATCAGGACTTCTTCGTCGCGAAGTGGAGTGTCATCCCGGCGCGCTTCACCCATCTCGCTGCATTCCAGACCGCTAATCCAGAGATCAACTCGCCGCTCTATCTGACGCTCTTCACGGCGATGTTCCTGCACGGTGGCTGGCTGCACATCGGTGGCAACATGCTCTTCCTCTGGGTCTTCGGAGACAATGTTGAGGATGCGATGGGGCCGGGGCGATTCGTTCTTTTCTACCTGCTTGTCGGTCTTGTCGGCAACTTCGCGCATATCTACTTCAACCAGAGTTCCCTCGCCCCGTCGCTCGGCGCAAGTGGCGCGATTGCCGGCGTATTGGGTGGCTATATTGTCCTCAAACCACGGGGCCGGGTGCGCAATCTCATCTTCCTCGGCATCGTTTTCATCCCGCTCGTGTTGCCTGCGTGGATTGTCATCGGCTACTGGTTCGCGTTGCAGGCGCTCAACGGCTTCGCGACGCTCGGTGCGAATTTCCGCTCCGGCGGCGCGAGCGGCGGTGGCGTCGCCTATTGGGCGCACATCGGCGGCTTCATCGCAGGCGTCGTACTTATCCGCGTCTTCACCGTCGGGCGAACGCGGGCTGCGGGGTATGGTTATCGACCGGGATATTGACGGTCGTTTGCTGCGTAGAAATTCGGTAGCGTAGGCTTCAGCCTGCGTCTCCCCCTCGCAGAACGCAGACGAGAAAGCCCGCGCTACCGGGTTAGGGACGCAGGCTGAAGCCTACGCTACTGGGAAATGGCGTCAGGCGTCGCGCGCGGCCATCCGCTCCACTAAGCCGCCGAGCATCGCCGCTGCCGAGCCGGTCGCGCGCGATTCATTGAGCAAGGCCGCCGCGTGCATATGGTAGCCCTCGACCGTTTCCTGGCAATCATCGTGGACACCGGCAGCATCGAGCATGGCGATAACCGTTGCGACTTCGCTCGCCGCGACCTCGTCGCCCGCGTAGAGCGATTCGAGATAGATGCGATCAACGTCGCGGGCGCGTTCGTGCAGCATGATGATTGGCAGCGACTTCTTGCGGCGGCGGATGTCGTCTGCGGCGTCTTTTCCGGTCACGACCGGGTCTCCCCAGATGCCGAGCAGATCGTCGCGCACCTGAAATCCGAGGCCGATTGCCGTACCGAACCGCTCGAACGCCGCGACCCGCGCCGCGTCCGCACCCGCCAGTAGCGCCCCGGCGCGCGCGGCATAGCCAAAGATCGCGGCTGTCTTGCCGCCGATCATATCGAGATAGTCATTCGCCGTGATGTCCCAGCGGCTTTCGAAGCCGATGTCGAGGAATTGCCCCTCGCAGATTCGCAGGACGGTCGCGTCGAACCCGGCGGTAAGGTCGAGGACATCTTCCGCTGAAACACCGCGCGTTCGCAGATCGAGCAGCGCCTGCTGGGCGATGGCATGCATGCCGTCGCCGATGTTGATCCCTTGCGCGAGGCCCCAGATGCTCCACGCCGTGCGCCGGTGCCGACGGTACGCGCTGTTGTCCTGGATGTCGTCATGGACGAGGGTGAAGTTGTGTACCAACTCGATGGCGGCGGCGGCGGGGACGGCGCGGCCCGGGTCGCCACCGGCGGCTGCGCAGCAGAGCACGCAGACGAGCGGACGCAACCGTTTGCCGCCATTCGCCCGGTCGGGCGCAAAATCCGGCGTCGCCCACCCAAGGTGATAGCGCATCATGCCATAGAGCGGCGCGAGGCTGGGTGCGTCTATGACGAGATGCCGCTGCATCTCCGTCTCAACCGCCGCAATCGCCGCATCCATGTCAAAATCGGCAGGGCGGTTTGGATGCTGAACAGGCATGATTTCTCCCCCATGCGACGGTCATTCCTCGTGAGATGGTATCATAGGACGCGGCCAGGGTAATCGCATCTCAATGAGCGTATCAGGGTATAGGCGTTCTCGGCGGTCTTCATTGATTGGGCGTGTACGAGGGGAAGTAGCCATGCGGCGCGCGGCAACTGTTGCCTGTATCGTCATGCTCGTTTCCGTGTTGATCGCGTGCGCGAGCGCCACGCCGACCGTGACCGTTCCCGCTCCACCGACGGCGACGGTACGACCGACGGCGACGATCACGCCCTATGTCGGCGTGCCCCAGCCGACACCCCAGTTCTATCCCACCCCGACGACCGACGCGAAGGAAGCGCCGAAAGCGCCGGGGACGTTGCGCAACGCGAACTGGCCCGTCGGCACCCCCGCCATCGCCACGTATGCAGGGCGATCGAGCGTTGACGTGGACATTGGGGCGGTCGTCCTCACCGTGCCCGTCCCCGAAGGGGCGACGCTCACCTTCTACATCGCTGTGCCGCCGCAACGGGGGTACGCGGGCCGCGTCAGTTTCCCAGTCTCGCCGCGTGTGCAGGCTCTCCAACCGGGCGACGCGATCCGCATCGTCGGCGTCGCGGCGGGCACGGTTCGCGTTCCCGTGACGGAAGGCGCCTACGTCGTCCCCAACATCAATGGCCAGCGCTTCGCCCGCAACAACGAACCCCTGACAGGATGAAAGAAGGATTGAACCGCCAATACTGCCCGGAGGGCGTGGTATCATCGTCGGTATGCTTGAGACGGTCGCGCCCGCTTCGCCCACAGTGATTCCGTCCCGCCGCTCCGGTCTGCAGCGGCGGATCGTCCTGCTCGGCGGGTTTGGCATGCAGCCGAAGGCGACGATGACCTACCGGGCGCTGCCGCTCGGTCGGGAACTCGCCGCGCGCGGGCATGCGGTAACGCTGATCGTGCCGCCGTGGGATCACCGCGAGGATGCGGGGCGGTCATGGGAAGATGGCGGCGTTCGTGTCGTCAATATCGCGCTGCCGTCGCGCATGACGACACCTGGCATCGTCGCCGCACTCCGCCGCGCGGTCGCCGAGGCGACGCCGGATGTCGTACACGTCTTCAAGCCGAAGGGCTATTCCGGCCTCGCCATGTCCGTGCTTCGCGGCGCTCCGGTCGTGCTCGATACGGACGATTGGGAGGGCGCGGGCGGCTGGAACGACATCGGGGCGTACTCCGCCGTGCAACGACGCCTGTTCGCCTGGCAGGAGCGGCATCTGCCGCGCCGTGCCGCGCATGTGACCGTCGCCAGCCGGACGCTGGAGACGCAACAATGGGGCTTGGGCATCCCGCCGGAACGTGTCACCTATCTTCCGAATGCGCTCGACCGCGCGCGCTACGCGGCGTGGCCGGATCGCGATGCAGTCGCTCATCGTGCGGCGCACATCCGTCGCGAACGCGGCTTCGATGGCCCGACCGTCCTGCTCTACACGCGCTTCGTCGAATGTGCGCCGGAAATGGTCGCGTCGGTCTTCGGCGCCATTCGCGCGATGATCCCGGCGGCACGCTTGCTGGTCGTCGGCGGCGGATTGCGCGATGAAGATGCCCATGCCCGGCGCGCGCTGGCCGCGTATGGCGATGCGGTCGCTTTTGCGGGGTTCGTGCCGTTCGCGGAGACGGCGGCATATATCCGTGCCGCCGATGTCGCGATCCTTCCTTTTGCGGACACGCTCATCAACCGTGCGAAGTCGTCGGTCAAGACCCTCGATCTGCTGGCGGCAGGCCAGGCGATTGTCGCGACAGCGGTCGGAGAAAACACGAGCGCAATCCGCCACAATGAGACAGGTCTCCTTGTTCCGCCGAACGACGCGGACGCATTCGCGAAAGCCGTTGTCAGTCTGTTGTTGAACCTGAACCGGGCGCGTTGCCTCGGCGATGCCGCGCGCGAGCGGGCGTGGCGAGAGCAGACATGGGAAACGCAGGCCGCGACGGTTGAGGCGATCTACGAGCGGGCGCGCATCCGGAGTATCGCATAATGAGTACGCTTGCTCGGCCGGGCACGCGCGGGCAATTTCGTTTCGCGGTCCTGACCGACGAGAAGACCGCCATTGCGGTCTTCATCGCCGCGTTTCTGATTTTTGCCGCCTGTATCCCGCGCATTACCACCCGCCTCGACCCGGTGACGGGCGATGAGCCGTTCTATCTGATGACCGCTTACTCGCTGCTCCACGACCGCGACATTGACGAGACGAACAATTTCGCGGCGCGGGATTGGCTGCGATTCTATCCGCCGTATCCGCTGGCGAAGGACTGGCAGGGCTGGCCGGGCATCTCGCCCAATCTGCCGCCGCATGGATCGAAGACGTACCGCGCCGGTCTGTACTCCAAGCATGGCCTCGGCATCCCCGCCCTCATCCTCGTGCCGTTCGCGCTGCGCGGGCGGACGGGCGTCGTGCTGCTGTACAACTTGATGGCGGCGGGCGTCGCGGCGAATATCTACCTGCTCGCCCGCACCGTTGCCGTCCGGCATCGCGCGCTGATCGTCACCGCGCTCCTGATGGCGAACGTGCCACTGGCGACCTACGCCTTTCTGATCTTCCCGGAGATGCCCGCCGCGCTGATGATCGTCTATGCCGTGCGTCGGTTGCTCGCGCCCACCAACGCGCGCTGGCAGTGGGCGCTCGTCGGGTTGAGCGTCGGTTACCTGCCGTGGCTGCACGCGCGCTTTATCGGAGTGGTCGCGGGGTTGGCGATCATCTTCGCGTGGCGGCATCTCCGCACTGCATGGCGACCCTCCTTGTTCGGCATCGTCCCAGCGGCGGCGTTGCTCGGCCTCTTCGAGGCGTACTCGCTCATTTTCTATCACTTCCCCGTGCCGAACCGGCAGGATCACGCGGGTTTTTCCACGCCGATTGGCACGGTCAACGGCTTTTTCGGCTCGCTCCTCGACGGGCAGTGGGGCTTGTTCATCGTCGCTCCGGTCTATCTGCTCGCCACCGCCGCGCTCGTACTTTATGCGCGCGCGCATCGTCGCACCGGGATTTCCCTCCTGTGTGTCCTCGTGCCGTACGCCGTGACGATCAGTGCGTACCTCGTCTGGTGGGGCGAGTGGGGACCGGCGGCGCGCTACTGGACGGCCGCGCTGCCGCTGCTCGCGCTGCCGCTCGCGTGGTGGTGGGAGGCGGCGGCGCTGGCGCATCCGCGCGGCGCGGCCTCGCTCCTCGGCATCGTCGGCGCGTGGGGTCTGTTCTGGACGGCGGGCTGGCTCCGGCAGCCGCAATGGCTCTACAACCAACCCGATGGACGCAACAACCTGCTGATGCACTGGCTCGGTGGCTTCGGCAAGCATCTGGCGTCGCTGCTGCCCGCGTATCAGTTTTACGCGGCGTCGCCCGTCGGCACACGTATCCTCTGGGGAGTCGCGGTGATTCTGCTTGGCATCGCGGCAGGTAGCCAGATGACGCTGCTGATGCTACCCACTGGCGACGGCCCACCGTATGAGCAGGAGCCGTCTCGTGCGGATTGACACCGCGCGCGTCGCCGATCTTTCGCCGACGGAACGCGACGAACTGCGCGCCCTCACCGCCGCCGTGTATCCACCGGAGGATAGTGCGTCGCCACCCGGCACACCGGTGACGTGGGCGGCGGCGACGTGGAGCATCCGTGTCCGGGAGGATGATGGCCGGCTCGTCGCACAGGTTGGCATGCTGACGCGCGAGGCGGAGATCAACGGCGCGCGGACGCTACTCGGCGGCATCGGCGGCGTGAAGACGCACCCGAAGGCGCGCGGTCGCGGGCACGCTGCGGCAGCGATGCGGACGGCAGCAACATTTTTGGCGGATGAATGCGGCGTCGCCTTCCTGCTGCTCGTCTGCTTGCCGCCGACGGTCTCATACTACGAGCGGTTGGGCTGGCGGCGTTTTCATGGCACACTGCTTGTTGAGCAACCGGGTGGCACGATCCCTTTTACGGCGAATCTCCCGATGACGCTGCCGGGGCGCGACAACGCGCCGCTCGACGGAACGATCAATCTATGCGGCCAGCCGTGGTGAACCGCGCGGCCCACGACTGGAGCGATGAACGGTGACGGATATTTCCCCGCGCGAGGCGGCGGCGCTCGATGCCGCGCGCCGCGCGCTCGACATGCTTTCGTTCGATCTGGCGCGCTACGAGACGACCTCGTGGCGATGCCGGGACACGGCGCGCGCCTACCTCGCCGCCGGTTTCCCGGTCGAACGGGTCGGCCCCTACCTCGAACGCGCCTACCAACGCGGTTTGCACGACCGCGTGCATTCCTACGAAGCCCTGCCCGATGAATACGTCGGCAACAACGCCGACCTGGTCGCGGATGCCTATCTCGCAGGCGGCGATGTGACCAAGAAACTCGACACATTGGCGCAGGTGCTCGATGCGGTCGTCAAGCAGAAGGGCAACACGCTCGCGCACCGGGCGCAGCACGCGATGGCCCTCTGGGGGGCGAGCCGCGCCAATGATGCGCGGGTGCGAAAGTTGCTCGCGCCGGCGAAGTCCGGATCGCGGGAGGCGATCACGGCGCTCGACACGCACTACCCGAAAGCCCGCTTCGTGCTCGCCGTCGTCGAGGATGACGCGGACGACGCGCTCCGCTGGCTCGTGGCATACGACGCCCTCCTGCCGAACGAACCGGGCGCAGCCTACCGCCGCGTCCACCTGACGACGCTCACCTTCTGGCTGATCGCGCGGGATCGCTACTCCATGACGCTCCGGACGGATGACCTGAACGGCCTGCCCGACTCGCTCCGCCACGCGCCTGCGATCCCGGCACAGATCAGTTTTCCCGGCGGTGACGAGTTTTAGCCTGCCACCGTACGTTGAAGCCGATTGACGCTCTGCCCGATCTGCAACCATACTGCGCGTGACGGGCGAGGTTTGGGTACGGGCGGAGGGTGCATGCATATCGTGTTGGGGATGGCGCTCGCGGCGGCGGCGGGGTGGAACGCCTTTCTTCCGCTGCTCGCGCTAACGTTCGCGCATCGCCTCAGCGGTCGCATTCCTATCGGATCGCCGTACACCTTTCTTGCCAGTAACGGCGGCATCGTCGTGCTGCTGCTGCTTCTCCCGCTCGAACTATTCGGAGACAAATCACCGACCATCGAGGCGATCAACGACCGTATCGGGCTGTGCTACCGGCCCGTCGCGGGCGCACTGATCATGCTGGCGACGACGAAAGATACCGGCTTGCCCGCAGTCCTCGCCGCGATCATCGGCGCGGCGCTTGCATTGGGTATGCACTTGCTCAAGGTCCGCTACCGCCGCCCGCTCACCGGCGTCTTCGGCGGTATCCCGACGCCCGTCGCCTCCGCCGGTGAGGATTTCGTCGTCGCTATCGGCGCGATCATCGCCCTGCTCCTGCCCATCGCCGGGCTGATCGTGATGGGGCTGGCGGCAGGGCTGGCATGGTGGATCGGGGGTATCGTTCGGCGCAAGGTCGGACGCGACATGGCGGAGATCGCGACCGCGCCGCAACCTTGACACGAAGCGACTCAAGGGGTATTCTATCACCGGACTAAGCGTTGCGGGCTGATAGCGCTCGGTGGCGCGTCAGGAAGGGGCATGGACGAAGGCGATGGAGTTTCAAGATTACTACGCGGTGCTGGGTGTCGCCCGGACTGCGGACGAAAAACAGATCAAGAGCGCCTACCGCAAGCTCGCCCGCAAATACCACCCGGACGTGAACAAGGACACGGGCGCGGAGGAGCAGTTCAAGCGCGTCAGTGAGGCATACGAAGTGCTCTCTGACAGCGAGAAACGGGCGCAATATGACCGATACGGCCAAGCCTGGCAGCAGTATCAGCGCAATGGCGGGCCGGGCGCAACGGGTCAGAGCGCGGACGACTTCACGCGCTGGTTCACATCGCAGCAAGGCGGCGCGCGGGGGAATGGGGCCGCCGGCAGTTACCAAACCGAATACACGACCACCGATGGCGGCGCGGGTTTCTCGGACTTCTTCGAGACGCTGTTCGGACGCACGGCGGGCCGGGAACGGGGCGGCGCGACAACGCAGGCCCCCCCCCGCACACGACGTGGGCGCGATACCGTCGCAGAACTGGAAGTGACGTTTGCGGATAGCTATAGCGGTGGCGAGCGGCAGATCACGTTCGACTTGAACCGCGCCGAACCGATGATGGTGACGATTCCCGCCGGCGCGGACGATGGGCAGCGGTTGCGCTTCGCGGGCAAGGGCCATCCCGGCGTCGGTGGAGGCGGGAACGGTGATCTCGTCATCGAACTGCACGTGCTGCCCGACGCGCGGTTCACGCGCGATGACGCGACACCGACGACATTGCGGACGACCGTAGACGTGCCGCTTTACACGGCACTGCTCGGCGGTGAAATCGTCGTACCCATGCCGGACGGCAAGCGATTGTTCGTCAAGGTGCCGCCGGAAACGCAGAATGGTCGGCCAATCCGCCTCGCGAACAAGGGATGGCCGCTTGCTATCGGGCACCCGGAGAAACGAGGCGACATCATTGTTAGCCTCCGCGTCCTCTTGCCGACGCATCTTTCCGATGACGAAAAGCGGCTATTCGAGGAACTGCGGGCGCTCCGACCGAACGAGTAAGAATCACGGACAACAGCGAATCGCGTATACTCTCCCCGTGCCGGTATCGGTACGGGGTCTTTGTTCCCGTTAAGGAGCGCTGTGAATCGCCGTTTACTCATCAGCGTCCACCTGCCGCTCCTGCTCACGGCGATGTTCTGGGGAACGAACTTTGTTGCGCTCAAGCGTATCCTGGAGCACCTGACCGTCGCGGATACGCTGGTCGTGCGCTCGCTCCTCGCCGCACTCTGCAATGTCGTTCTGCTGCTCGTCTTACGGCGCTCCAATGTGCCCATCGCTCGCGCAGACATGCCGCGCATCTTCGTGGTTGCGATCCTCGGCGGGGTGTTGACGCCGATCCCCAATATCCTCGCGCAGCGGTACATCACGGCGAGCGTCGCCAGCCTGCTCGCGACGACCAACGCACTGTGGACGGCGCTGTTCGCCTGGCTGATCCTCAGTATCGGCCTGACACGGCGGAAGATCGTCGGGATGGCCATCGCGTTTCTCGGCTTCCTCATCATCCTGCTGCTCGGCGGGCCGTCGGTGTCGTTCAGCGCGCGGAACACCTTTGGTGTGCTCATTTTCGTCCTGTCGCCGCTCAGTTGGGGGCTGTATTCCGTCCTCGCCAAGCCGCTGCTTGCGCGCTACCCCTCCATGCAACTGGTCGCCATCACGACGATTGTCGGCACCGTCTTCCTGCTACCGATCCTCATTTCTGGTACGCCGGGTCGGGTCGCCCACCTTTCCGGTCAGGATTGGCTGCTGCTGCTCTGGGTCGGCGTCATCACGCTGTGGCTGGCATACGTCTTCTGGTTCCGGGGCTTGCGCGTCCTTCAACCGTCGCAGGTCGCGGTCTACATTTATCTGGTGCCTTGCTTCGGCGTAATCGCGGCGCGTGTCTTCCTGAACGAGCCGATCACGCTTTTTGTCCTGATTGGAGGCGCAACGATCCTCAGCGGCGTAATTATCACAAACTCGCCATCGCGTGCCGAACGCATCGCAGCAATTGCGCCCGTGGTCGCGACACCGGCATCACCCCACTCCTTCCGGCCATGAACACTGCCACGACGGACACTGCAGACGAACGGGTACGACGCGATGCCGACTTCGCCGCGCTCATGGCGACCGTCGCGGCGTGCCGAACCTGCCCGGCGATGGAGGGGCGGCGGCGCGTTTTGACGAACGCAAACGGCGACATTGACGCACGGGTGATGTTCATCGCCGAAGCGCCGGGGCGCGGCGGCGGAGAGCGAACGGGCGTCCCTTTTTCCGGTGACTTCTCGGGGCGGACATTTGAGCGGCTGCTGGACGAGGCGGGATGGACGCGCGCCGACGTCTTCATCACTAATGCCGCACTCTGCAACCCGCAAGGCCCGACGGGCGCGAACCGACCGCCGGCCCAACGGGAACTCGCGAATTGCCGTGGCCATCTCCGCGCGACGCTGGCCATCGTGGACCCTCCCGTCGTCGCGACCTTAGGCGCCGTCGCGCTCGCGGCATTGGGCCGCATCGAGCCGCATGGACTGAAACTCACGGAAGCCCGAGGCAAGCCGCATGCCTGGCACGGCCGCACGCTCTTCCCGCTCTTCCACCCATCGCCCAAAGTGCTCGCATGGTTCCCCTACGCGCGCATGGCCGAAGATTTCCGCGCACTGCGCACTGTCGCGGATCATGCTGTGTCAACGAGTGGTCGGCGCGGGGCATATGAACCGAACAACTTATTTCGGTAGTAGGCCGACCTTCGTAGGACGTACGCGGTTGGAACAATTCTCTTGGTGGTAGGCTTTAGCCTGCCTGTCTATGGCAGGCTAAAGCCCACCACCGGTTTTCTCTCGCGAACTGCGTCACTCCTGTAGCGTTCTGTGGCCTTGCGTTGCAAACTATATCTCGGTTGCGCGAGTTTCATGGTTGCGTGTATACTGAGAAATGCTGGGCGTAGCGCCATCAATCGTGTACAGGGCGTACACGAGGCGGCTGCGGTATGAATGTTTCGCATTGGGCCGTGCGGCCGGGTGCGGTATGAAACATCTGTGGGATGGTATATGGAGCAGAACACGGCAGTGATTTCCGAGACCGGGATGGGGTCGGCCCCGCTGGGCCGGAACCTGATGGAGCAGTTGCTCGCGGAGCCTGATACCGACGTGCGAACGCTCAAGTACGGCGACGTACTCGAGGGTATCGTCATGCAGCTCGACCGCGACGAAGTGCTCGTGGACATCGGGTCCAAGTCCGAGGGCATCATCCCGAATAAGGAGCTTTCCAGTCTCGGTGACGCGGAGCGGAAGGCGCTGTCGTCTGGTGATACGGTGCTTGTCTTCGTCGTCCAACCGGAGAACGCGGACGGGCATGCGGTCCTTTCGATTGACCGCGCGCGGCAGGAAAAGTCGTGGCGCGTCCTGCAGCAGAAGTATGAGGCGGGCGAGGTCATCGAGGCGATCGTCAAGAACTACAACAAGGGTGGCCTGCTCGTTGATCTGGATGGTGTGCGCGGCTTCGTGCCCGCGTCGCAGGTCACGGAGATCCGTGGCGGCGATGAGGCTTCGAAGCAGGGCGACATGGCCCGCCTGATCGGCATGGCGATTCCCCTCAAGGTGATCGAGATCAACCGGCACCGCAACCGCCTGATCCTTTCCGAGCGTCAGGCGATCCAGGAGCGGCGCGACGCGATGAAGGAGCGGCTGATCGGCACGCTCAAGGAGGGCGAGGTCCGCAAGGGTCGCGTTTCCAGCATCTGCGACTTCGGCGCTTTCGTGGACATCGGCGGCGCGGACGGACTGGTTCACCTTTCTGAACTCTCATGGAGCCGCGTGCGGCACCCGAGTGAGGTGCTGAAGATCGGTGAAGAGGTGGAGGTCTATGTCCTCGGTATCAACGAGGACGAGCGCAAGATCGCCCTATCGTTGAAGCGGACGCAGGCCGAGCCGTGGACGCGCGTCGCGGCCCAGTACGAGGTCGGCCAACTGGTGCAGGGGACGATCACGCAGCTCGCCAACTTTGGCGCCTTCGCGCGCATCCAAGACGGCATCGAGGGCTTGATCCACGTTTCCGAACTCTCCGATGACCGCATCGCGCACCCGCGCAACGTCGTCAAGGAAGGCGACGAGATGACGCTGCGAATCATCCGCATTGACCCGCAGCGGCGGCGGATGGGTCTCAGCCTGCGGCGTGCTCTCGAATTCACCGAGCAGGACGCGATTGACGGCTACGTGCAGGATAATATGGGCCACCCGGTGAAGCCGGAGGACCTTGAAGCCCAGAACGAACGCAACCTCGAAATGCAAGCAGCAGAGGCACAGGCCGCGCTGTACGATGATGAAAGCGCGGACGATGAAAGTGATGGCGCGAACGATGACCAGCGCGGCAACGACAGCCGGAATGATCGGGATCGCGATCGGGACGACGGGCCACTGACCGCGACGATTGGCGAGCAGATGGGAGCGGCGGAAGAGCCGACGACCTCACCCGATCCCGAAGCCGTTGCCGAGCTGGAATCGCACGTCGAGGCGAATGACGCGTCCGGCGACCTGACGGTCACGGCGCATGGCAACGTGACGATGGATCGGGCGACCGAAGTCGGTGCGGCATCGTCGAGCGCGGGCGCCGATGAAACACCGGAGGAGCAGGGCGTCAGCGATGCTGAGGCAGAAACAGAAACGGGAGTGGAAGCGGCGCCCGCACCGAGTGTTACCGCCTAGGCTGGCATGATGCATCTGTTATGGTATACTGTACGTATTACTGAGTGAGAGGCGGTTCATGCGCCGGATGCGGTAGGCGGTTTGAGCAGTTTCGTATCTCCTCGTCTGGAAGGACGACCGCTCCTTACCACTGGTTTCCGTCCCTGCGGACGCGAGTGACTGACGACAATTCCCTGTGCAGCCCCCGCGATTCGCGGGGGCTGTGTGGTATCTTTCTTTGCAGTATTGAGTCCGACGGAGCGGCCTGCGGGGCCGTCTAAACCCGGATGAGGGAGTCGCTGGATGGCAGACAAGTTTGAGAAGTTCACCGAGCGGGCGCGCAAGGTTTTTTCACTGGCCCAGGAAGAAGCGCAGCGGTTCAACCACAACTACATCGGCACCGAGCACCTGCTGCTCGGTCTCGTTCGCGAGGGCGACGGCATCGCTGCCCGCGTGCTCGCCAACCTCGGTGTCCAGCTGCCCAAGGTCCGCTCCGCCGTCGAGTTCATCATCGGGCGCGGCGACGGGCTGGTCGTCGGCGACCCCGGCCTGACGCCGCGCGCCAAGAAGGTGATCGAGCTGGCGATGGACGAGGCGCGACGGCTGAACAACCACTACATCGGCACGGAGCACCTGCTGCTCGGTCTCGTCCGAGAAGGCGAGGGGATCGCGGCGGGGGTGCTGGAAAGCCTCGGTGTCAGCCTGGAGAAGGTGCGCCAGCAGGTGATGCAGGTCGTCTCGCAGTCTTCCTCCTACCAGCAATCCAAGCAGCAGGCACT